>CAIWRB010000117.1 GCA_903914955.1 uncultured Chloroflexota bacterium
TCAGTTGATCATGTATTGCACGTACAAGGCAGAATGGGCTGGTCGTGCAGTCGTATTGGTTGATCCGCGCGGTACTTCGCAACGATGCTCTGGCTGTGGTTGGGTTGTTCAAAAAGATTTGTCAGTTCGTGTCCATGTTTGTCCTTCGTGCGGTTTGGTTCTTGATCGTGATTTGAACGCTTCGCTAAACATAGAAGCTCTCGGACTAGAGAGCCTGGGCCTTGCCCTGGAAGCCCCCGCCTTTAGGCGTGGGGAGTAGTCACACAGATCTAATGGGTTTCACCAATCACAATGGATAATTCTTTGAACTCGGTCGTCTCTGAAACCATGCTGCTCGAGTTGGCGCACACGTATCGCTCCATGCCTGAACTGGATGTAGTATTGTTTACTACGCTTAAACGAATTCAAACAAGCTTAAAATGCGGAGGAGTCTCAATCTGGCTGCTTGATAAGGATGAAACCAAACTCGAATGTACTCATGTAGTTGGCGCACAATCAGAGGACATGCTTGGGAGTTTGCTGCCTGCCAGTGAAATTCTCGCCGCCTTTAGCGCAAGCTCAACCAGAGAATTAAGCATAAATGATTTTCATCCCTCCGCCTGGATGGATGAAAAGATATATAGTAATTATTTCGACAAGGATGCAAAGAATGTTCTCGTAAAACCACTGTTGGCACGCGACGAACTGGTGGGAGTGATCGTCATCGACAACCGATCAAGTGGATCCGAACTTACGAAAGAAGGCCAAGACTTTATTAAAAATTTTTCCGTACATATTGCGGCTGCAATTCAAAACATCCAACTTTATCAACGTCAAGAACACATCAACAAGCACCTAAAGCTGCTAAACCAAATTAGCCTGCATTTGCACCAGACCCTGGATATTGACGAACTTTTCCCCCTCCTATTTAACGAAGTAAATAAAGGTATAAATGCTGAAGGCCAATCGATCTGGCTCGTGGACGAAACAGCGGGTGTTGTTAAATGCCGCTTCGCAGTTGGGCCTGGATCCGATATGCTGATTGGATTTATCATTTCGCTTGATGTGCCCAGCATTGTCGGAACAAGCATCTCGAAAAAAGAATCCATTATCACCCAGGACGCGAAAAATGATCCGCGCCGTGCCCGTTCCGCAGATGAGCAGACGGGTTTCATTACTCACTCCCTAATGACAGTACCGCTGGTTTTGGGAAATAAATCCATCGGCGCGATTCAGGCGGTCAACAAACGAAGTAGCAGAGAGCTATTCAATCAAGCTGACCTTGACTTGTTTCGCTCGATTGCTGATAGCGCTGCGCTGGCAGTGAATAATGCCCAGCTTGTCACTGACCTTGAGAAAAGTTACGATTTGACTCTTGCCACGCTCTCATCTGCCCTCGACTCCCGTGACCGCGAAACAGAGGGGCACTCGCTTCGAGTTGTTGAATATACTTCACGTTTGGCTAGGCAACTCGGGATGGACAAAGCGAGCATCAAGAAAATTCGCCGCGGTGCACTCATTCACGATATCGGGAAAATCGGTATACCAGATGCTATCTTAAGCAAGCCTGGTTCTCTCAACGAAGAAGAACGCAAAATCATCGAACGCCACCCGCTCATAGGATATTCCATACTGGCTGGAATCCCCTATCTACTGGAAGAGGCCAATATCGTTGTTTACCATCATGAAAAATGGGATGGGACTGGATATCCATTTGGATTGCGCGCTGAACAAATTCCTGAAGCCGCACGCCTGTTTGCCATCATAGACACCTTCGACGCACTCGTATCTGACCGTCCATATCGCCAGGGTCGTTCTTATGAAATTGCGCGCAAGATTATTGAAGAAGAGTCTGGTAAACAATTCGATCCGCAAGCTGTCTTAGCATTTCTTGCCATTCCCCCTGAAGAATGGGCCCAGATCCATACGAAAATAATGGGGGAAGTTGACGAGCAGCGCGCCTTTAAAGATAAGTTGGATCATAAGCCATAAGTTGGATCATAAGCCATAAATTGATTGAACACAATAATTCAAAAAAAAAGGGAGGGGCATAATCCTGATACAAATCGAAACTTGAAAAGGAAAACAAAAAAAACGCGAGTTCCATTCCCCATATATTATCAAATACAAATGAAAGTTATTTCGCATGCAAACCATTTCAATTAAAATTATGTTGTAATGGCTACACAAATCCACCCAATTTTGCGAAGTAAAACCAAATTGAGCAGGAAAATCATCATGCTGTTTTACTCTCTGAATTTCCCAGGAATAGCAAAATGGGCAAATTTCTTCCCTGGCAATTTTTTGAAAATAAGTCGCATCCACTCTGGAATAGAAGGAAATTCTCCTGACAACACTAGGTCAAAAGTTCCCGAGAAGCTGGTGGTTGAATCAAGTAGCCAACACTCCTATCGATGGGCGAATTTTTTACATGAACTCATCAAAATCTGACGGATGAACCAAGTCGCTAGATAGGAAATCCCTCTATCAAAATTACTTGACTTTACTGGAAATGGGACTACTATAGTCTCTTTTTCCCATCTCAACTCATGAGGAAATGTACCCAAAATGAAAAACGGAAAGATGATCTTGTTCATCGCCCTGTTAGTAATCGTCTCGCTGTCGTGTAATTTTTTATTACCCACCAGCCAATCACACATCCCGGGAATCAACAATATCAGCCAGAGCGCCATCAATTTACCGGTATTAGATCCTGAGGCGCCTCTTCCGTCGCCCGGCGCAGCTCAACTGAGAACCCTGCCAGCAGGCGGATCTGACATCTCCACCCTAATAGGCGATTTGGAAGCTGCTGAACAAGCTGCTATGAAAGCGGTGGTAGCAGATCTGAAGGCTCAAATGCCTGTCAGCAATTTTCCCCTGAAACATGCCTCGTTATCGGCTTCACCGTTCGGGACATCTGCATTCATGATTCCGTCCCCCTCAAAGCATTTGGCTAACGGAGAGGTATTCCTCCTAAGGTATTACCAGTCAGACGTTATCTATCAGGCAGATGGCGGTCTCAGCGCAGCATCTGTAATTGGTTTCATCAGCAGCATGTTTACGGATATCTTCAATATACCGGTCGCCTTTCCCACTAAAAGTTTCACCCAAACAGAGACGAAAGGGGATGCCACTACCAACATGAACATGGAAATTGGCAGATCGGAGGACGGGTCGAACCATTTTGGTCTCGGACTGAAATCCGATGGCGCGAAGAATGGTGTCTCCGTCAAGACAGATTTGTCTGCGACTATCGATGGTCAGCGCTGTCCCACAGCCGAAGGCCAGGTTAGTTTCTCGATCAAGGCCCGACTCGGTTCCGAGTCAGGCGGGACGGGAATTACGCAGGATCTGACCACCTTCGTACGGGCTCTTGTGAACGATGACGCAGAAATAGCCAGCAGTACGTTTGATGTAATTCAAGGCACCACACAGGTAAAGGGCGGGCGTCAGGTCTACGTGGAGACAGGGGAAACCATTAAGTTTGGAACGAACTATACAGGATTTAAAGAGTCGAACTGGCGAGTGGATCAAAAGACAGATAATGCAACCCAGGAGGATTTTAACAACCTGGAATCGGCAGGACTCAAAGCTGCCCTTGACCTGGGATTGGCTTCGCTGATATCAGCAGAGCACTCATGGCAAAGTGGTGGGTGTACAAAGATTGTCGCAGCCTCGCCAGGGACTGTACAACCGGGCTCGACCACCGCGATCCCGGTAAATGTCATTTCAACCTTCGACGGTTCCAACGCGCCATCGAAAATCAAGGTAGCTCTGACAGGTGCCGAGTCGATCGATCCCACTTCTCTCACAAAAACACCCGGAACCCTGTCGTACACTGCGTCCAACGAAAATGGAAAGAGTGCAACCATTCTTCTCACCGCAGCCTCCAAGCGTGGAAAGGCAAAGCTCGAGCTCACGGCCAATACCGGTGGAACAGCCTATCACATTTTTGGCAGCCTGGGAGATTTCACCCAGGATGGCTATGCCTGCCCAGCAACTAAATCATTCACGATACCAGGGACGGTCAATATGAAATTCACACCGACTGACGGGAATTCGGGATCAGTCACATATTCAGGGGGACCGTTTGGTGCATATGGAGATGGATCTTATACGATCGGAGATGGAGGTGTTAAACTTACCATCCATGGTTGCATTGTTTCGTCATCGGGTACTTTTTGCAATGATGGCGCAGGAACTTTAACTGCTACCCCAATCGATCCTGCCACCTGTGTCAGCCAATAATAAATCAAACGGCCGCGAAAACATTAAAGCCATTTGATTTATTTACAGGTATTTTGCTCTTCGCAGATTCCATCAGGTCTGCGATTATCAAACTTGGGAATAGGCAGTGGTTTGCTGGTATGCTTGTGCTGATTACCGTCCAGATCTTGTTGTTGAAAATATATAGCATCATCAACAACGATCATGTTGAATCGACTAATTAAGCGACCTCAGCCAACCAATTCTGATCGGATTCGCCTTATTCCTTTATCCCGCCTTACGAAATTCTGAAAACAAATCTATAAACAGTTTTGTTTCTTTGTAATATAAATCGAATCCACCCTGGACGGAATAGACAATTCATCTGACGAAATTTCCATTCAGAATGCCAAAATAGCCGGCGGATGAAGGAAGTAGCCTGAAGAACGGAAAATGATAAAATAAAAAAAAAGAGAAACGATAATAACGAATTGCCTTACCATCTTTTTTGTTTCTCAATCACTAAATCGTAAAACAAGCTAGCTAAGCTGGCAACTTTTGCCCCTAACTATGCTTTGTATTACTAGTTATACTTGAATATTATTCACACAATCAGCCAAAAGGAGCGCAGGCAATGGACACAAAAAATCAGGAGAAGGGCATAGTCATACAGCCTAAGTTAGCGCTGTATTTTTTTGGAGGGATTGAAATCATCATGATCTTATTCAGCCTTATTGGACAATATTTACGGCTGTCTCCAAATTCATATAGCATTCATTCCCTCATCCAGGAAAAATTAATTCGTGATTTTATCGCAGAGTTTAATGTTAATTCAGAAGCCAATCTCGTGACTTATTACAGCGTATCCATGGCGATCGTAGCTTCCCTCCTCCTTTTCGTCATTGCTTATTTTAAGCACGCCGCCAAAGATCGATATCGTTTTTATTGGACCGCTCTTGCATGGTTTCTTTTATATATTTCGATTGACGATGCATCAGTGATTCATGAAAAAACTAGCAAGTATTTAAAAAACTGGACAGTTATGGGCGGATGGTTCGAATATAAATGGGTGATTGTTGGACTTGTCGTGGTCGGGATCTTTGCCATTGCGTTCTTCCGATTCTGGCTCCATCTTGATAATAAATACAAACTGCTCTTTCTGGCATCCGCGAGTCTGTTTTTCGGCGGGGCAGTGGGCGCCGAGCTTGTTGGTGGACGTTGGGCGTATTCAAATGGCTCAAAAAACTTCATTTATGTGCTGCTTAACACCTTTGAGCAGGGATTGCAATATCTTGGATTGACCCTCTTGATCTATTCTTTGTTACATTACCTAAGCACTTATGTTCCACGGTTTTCTGTTTCAGCAGATACTGCCGCAAATCCGAGTATGGACACGCTCTCAAACGCCGGATGAGCCTTTGAATTTTTTATAATCCCAAATTTTATTCCTCAATGCGCTGTGGGAAGCACTTTGGACGAAGGAGAATGCACGATGGATACGCAAAGCAATGAAAATAACCTGACCATCCGCCCGAGAAGGGCTCTGTATGTTTTTGGAGGGGCGGGAATGATCGTGATAATTCTCAGTTTTTTCAGCCAGTATATAAGGCTGTTTCCAGAAATTTACAGCATCCATCAACCGTATCAGGCAGATCTTATTAAGGATTTCATCCTGGAGTTTGATTTCAACGGACAACCCGGCATTGCCATCTACTACAATGTCTTTATCCTGTTAGCAGCTTCTGGTTTGCTTTTTGTCACTGCGCATTTGAAAAATCTCAACAAGGATGCGTACCGGTTTTACTGGTTGTCTTTGGCTTGGATCGTTTTAATTTTTTCAATTGATAATCTAGCGATCTTTCACGAAAAAATCAAATTGCTTTTCAAGGATAAGACTGATGTGGGCGGATGGTCTGAATATACATGGGTGATTGTGGGGATCATGATCTTCGCTGTCTTGTTTTTTCGATTTTGGCGATCTCTTGACAAAAAATATAGGTTTCTATTTTTTGCATCTGGAATATTGTATTTTAGCGGAGTATTGGGCGAAGAAATCACCAGATTCAATGATACAACAGAATTAATTTATTCTTTGCTTCTTACCGTTGAACAAGGCTTACAGTATGCCGGGGGAATATTATTGATCTACGCAACGCTACTCAATCTGACTCATGTTTTTCCGAACTTTATTGTGTCGATAAAGATCGGAATAGATCAGAACAAGAATAAATAGCTACACAATAAATCGTTTTTAATTAATTGGGCCGTTTAGGATTCTTCCCTCCATTCAAATTTACCTTTGGAAAATCTAAAATTAAAATTGAGCACCCCATTCATCGGATTTATTTGATGAATAATTTTCTCATGAAGTCCGTGTCTTGGATTGATAAATGGACTGGAAGCAAAGAAAGTTGTTCTTTGATCTTCCTCAACCAGTCTATATATTGAAAACTTGTTGTTTTTTTTACGCTTTTCGATAAGGATAATTCTGTCTAATGCGCGGTTTTGGAGGTTCTCAATCAATTGGGCACGCCTATCGCCTTGATCGAACACACATTCTCCACACAATTCCTTCACTACGATGTAATTCCTATGTGGGAATATTAAATCAATAAGCTTTCACAGCCTATATCAAAGTGAAAGTCAAAATCAATTTATCTATTGGAGAAAACATGAAAAGCAAAAAATGGATCTGGGTAACACTCACAATTCTTCTTACCCTTGTTGTATTAACTGGCGTGGCTGGCGCAAGTTTCCGCATGGGTGCTATGCAAAGTGCAAAACTGGTAAAAAATGCCGATGGAACAGCACCACAAATTCAGCCCTTCGGAAACATGCATGGTTTTGAAAACAACTTCAATGGTCAGCGCGGCGATCAGCCTGGTGGCGACTCCCGTATGATGCAGGGATTCGGCTATGGTGGCGACCCCCGTATGATGCAAGGGTTCGATCATCGAGGGTTTGAACATGGGCGTGGTGGTTTCTTGTCTCCGATCTTCAGTCTAATAAAGCTGGCTGTGCTGGGTGCATTGCTCTGGTTCGGATTTAAGTTGGTCAAGAACAGCGGTTGGCGGATCTCTCGTATAACACAATCTGCTCCTGTTGCAGGCGAAACTCCAAAAGTCGAAGAGAAAAAAGACGAGGCGTAGAATCCAATTGGATTTAGGATCAAATATCCGCCTGATATAAGGCGGATATTTGATCCTAAATTTACCTCAATTCCTACAAAATTCCGCGACAGTCTATTTTCACAGCGGGAATATACTTTATACAGATTTTAAGAAAAATCAACCATTGTTATTGAGAGGAAGTCACACATGGGCACACCTAGAAAATCGACAAGTTGGAGGGCAAAATTAAAGGAGATGCCACTATTTTCCCGCAACAAACGAGCAAGGTTGATCATCGCAACACTCGCTTTAATACTTATAGGCGGGGGCGGATATGCTTATTACAAACTGATATACACCACATCAACGACTGTTGCCGCGCCCACATTGCAAACTGCTGTTGTGAGGCAGGGAAATTTGATCATTTATGCCAGCGGAAACGGAACGCTCGTGGCTGCGAGCCAGGCTAGTTTTAGTTTTGAAGCAAGCGGACAGGTAACCAAAGTAAATTCAAAGGTTGGAGATTTGGTTAAAGCTGGTGACGTTCTGGCCGAACTGGATAATTCCACACAGCAAACCCAATACACACAGGCTAAACGCGCGCTCGCCGATCTGACGTCCCCATACGCGATTGCGACCGCCGAGGTGAATATCGCAACAACTCTTCAAAATGTGAATATCGCACACAGCCAACTCGGGTTCCTTATAAGTCCGGATGCGTTGTATTGGGAGGAAAAGATTGCAAAAGATCAGCAGGAATTAGCCGACGCAAATGCGGCCGCCATAAATTCCCCTTCCGCAGATGCGACTATCAAGATCGCAGAAGCCGAGGCTCTTCTTAAATACGATCAAGATAAATTAATCGGCACTCAACAATACTATCTATCTACTTACGTGCCAAAATATTTCACAACAATTGATAAAGCAACTAAGACTAAAACTGTCTCAGTTCCTTCAGAGGCATCAATAGCAAACGCCCGTGCAACATTAGCTCAAGCAAAAGCTGCCATCATTGAAGCACAAAATTATCTCGCGGCGATTAAAGGAGAACCAGTTCCAGCAGAGGCCAGTGGAACAAATTTAACCATCCTGGAAAATGCAAATTTAGCATTGAAAACTGCCGAAAATAATTTTGCAGGTACGCAATTGATTGCCCCTATCTCCGGGACTTTGATGAGCTTCGATATGACTGTTGGAAATCAAGCTAGCGCATCCACTACGGCGACCATCGCTGATCTTAGCCAGCCCTATATACAAATTTTTCTGGACCCAACTGATTGGAGCATTGCGAAAGTTGGCAAAGATGCCGAAGTTACCTTCGATACTCTGCCTGATTCAAAATTTACTGGAAAAGTAACCCAGGTTGATCCGGGGTTATTCGCTTCAGGTAACACTTCTGTGATACGTGCCATGGTTAAACTTGATGTATCTCAAAACGAGTTTGACCTTCCCCTTGGTTCCACAGCTGCTGTTGATGTAATTGGCGGTCGGGCAGATAACGCACTCCTTGTCCCCATAGAAGCTTTACATCCCGCCGGCGGACAGTTTACGGTTTTCGTTATACAAAATGGCAATCCCACTTTACGAGTAGTCCAAGTTGGTATTCAGGATCAGGTAAGCGCGGAGATCATATCCGGCTTGCAGGCGGGGGACATAGTAACTACCGGCATTACCGGGACCAATACTCAATGAACAAGACGCGCACGATCATTGAAACAAATGATGTCACAAAGATTTATGGTATGGGTGATATTGAGGTGGCAGCATTGAAGGGGATAAACATCCAGATCAAGGGTGGTGAATTTGTTGCGATCATGGGACCGTCCGGTTCTGGCAAGAGCACATTGATGCACATTCTCGGGTGTCTTTCCCAGCCGACCAATGGACAATATTTCCTGGATGGAGATGATGTCAGCCTTTTGGATAAAAAACAACTTGCTTCGATCCGCAACCAAAAGATCGGATTTATCTTCCAGGCATATAACCTTTTAGCACGTACCAGTGCTTTGCGTAATATTACCCTTCCACTTTTATACAACTACACTAATCCTAAAACACTTGAGGAAGGCGATGAAAGGGCACGTGCGATGCTTGACCTGGTGGGACTCTCGGACCGAATGAATCATCAACCTCATGAATTATCCGGCGGACAGCAACAGCGCGTGGCAATTGCACGGGCTCTGATCAACGACCCTGTGATGGTCATCGCGGATGAACCAACAGGCAATCTTGACAGCAAATCAGGCGAAGAGATCATGATCCTCTTGCACAAACTCCATGGACAGGGGACTACCATTGTCATGGTGACGCATGACCCCAAGATCGCCGGACATACCCAGCGCACGATCAACCTTTTAGATGGGCTGGTGGACACAGTAGTCAACAACAGCCACAATCGTAGGGAAATACAACATGAAACTATCTGAAGCGATGCGAATTGCATGGGAAGCAATCCTGAAAAATAAGGTGCGTTCTTTTTTGACAATGCTTGGGATCATTATCGGCGTGGCGGCGGTCATTATGTCGATTGCCATCAGCGCTGGGACAGAGGCCACCATTAGAGATCAGATCACAAGCCTCGGCTCCAATCTGGTTTTTGTTCAGGGCGCGTTTTCACGCGGCGGCCCAAGAGAGGGCCCGCCCACTGGCGGTCTTACTTTTGACGATGCTACTGCAATTCAAAACAACGTGACTGGCGTTGTCTCCGTAGTGGTTGAGCAGGCCTCTTCGGAAAACGTAATATTCGGAAGCACCACACTCCAAAGCGTGGAACTGCTTGGCACCACGGAAGGCTTTACGTCTGTCCGCGATATGAAAATTGAAAATGGTAATTTTTTCACTCAAACCCAGATAGATCGCAAACAGAAAGTCGTTGTATTGGGTTCGAGTCTGGCAACTTCATTATTTGGAACCAGCGAACCGGTTGGTCAATATATCACTGTTGGTACCACCAAACTTGTGGTGATCGGCGTCTTTGCCAAGAAGGGACTAGTCGGAAACACAGATTTTGACACCCGCGTATACACCCCCATAACCGTTGTCTTTCAGAAATTCACGCCTTCGCAATTCGCCAGATTTCTTGGGAACCGAGTCCGTTTGATCTATGTAAAAGTGGATCCAAAGCTCAAACTAGATGACATCACCACGCAGATCAACCTGTTACTTCTTAGGCGTCACGAAATATCATCCACAAGCACGCCGGACTTTACCATCACCACCCAACAGGACATTATCCAAACGCAGGAATCCACCACCGCCGCATTCCGATCCCTGCTTGCTTGGGTGGCGGGTGTGTCGCTGATTGTGGGCGGTATTGGCATCATGAACATCATGCTCGTAAGCGTCACAGAACGTACACGTGAGATCGGAATCCGTCAGGCTGTTGGCGCAACCCAGGAAGATATCCGCCTGCAATTTCTGACTGAAGCGCTCATGCTCAGTATCGTCGGCGGATTGATCGGGATGATTGTCGGCATCGGAGGCGCGTATCTCTTTGGCTCATTGAGCGGAATGCGCACCGTTATCCAGCCATCTTCCATTCTGCTTGCTTTTGGATCAGCGGCGATCATCGGCGGATTCTTCGGTTATTATCCGGCCAATCAAGCTTCGCAACTCGATCCCATTGAAGCTTTACGTTACGAATAAATTTATTGTATGGAGAAAATAATGGGAAATAAAATAATCACTATTTTAATAATCTTTACATTCACTCTGGCCGCCTGCGGTTCTACAAATTCACAGGCAGTAAACCTGAATGGGAATACCAATGACGTTAATGGCAACGGCAATTCTTTCGGTACTGCTCCCCTGCCGCTTGCCGGAGAGATGATGATCGGAACTTTCAAACTCGAAGGGACGCCAAACGCCGTCACAGCAAAGGAAGCCGCACAATTGGTCACGCTTTGGCAGGTTTACAAAGATATTACCTCAAGCAGTTCAGCCGCACAGCAGGAAGTTGATGCGCTCGCCCAGCAAATTCAGGGAACGATGACTCCTGCTCAGGTTCAGGCGATCACCGATATGAAGATCACGCGAAAAGAGATGTTCCAAACCATGACGGATCTCGGTATAGCACCGACTGGTGGTCCAAGAGCTGATGGTACTCCCCGCCCCGGTGGCGGACAAGGCAGCAGCTTCCCCCCCGGCGGTGGACAAAGCTTCGGAGGTGGTAATGGGGCACCGGGCGGTGACGCGGGACAGAACTTCACACCCGCACAAGTTGCCACTGCCCAAGCCCGACGTGCGCAAGGCGGTGGCGGTCGGGATTTTGCAAATCGTATTCCACCGGCGCTTTATGATGCCCTCATAAAATTATTAGAGAGCAAGAAATAATACGAAAATTTTCAATTCCTGGGTATAAAAACCGAATCGTGAACTTGCTATTTCGAAGCGCGACTTAGTTAGTCATTGAAGGCTTACCTTTGCATCAAGCAGAAAGCATCTTGTGATATTCAAACTTATGCATGTCAAACTCGAAAAACCATCTTTTCTTGGAATCCGAAAATATATTTTTCTTTGGATCGTTTTTGCCTTCCTGTTGTTCAGTACGGGTGGTTTTATCTACTACAAGTTGATCTATCAGCCGAATCAGTTGGCCAGCCAACCACCCCCTTTGCAGACCGTGCTAGTCCGAAGGGGTGATCTCATCATCTTTGCCAGTGGCACGGGAACACTGAAACCTGCCAAGGAAATAAATCTGGCCTTCAAGGCGAGCGGCGAAGTGACAAAATTATATGTGAAGGCAGGCGATCAGGTTATGAAAGGCGAGTTGCTCGCTGAAGTTACCAGCCCTGATGCGCTGGCCAAATACACCGAAACGCAGCACAAATACCGGGAACTTACATCTGCTGGGGCAATCGCTTCCGCACAAAAGGCAGCAGCGCAAGATCAAATCAATGTGCAGAATACCTTGAATTATCTTGGATATCTTATCAGCCCCGATGTACTATACTGGGAAACGCAGATAACAGGAGCAGAGCAAACTCTCAAGGATGCACACGCTGCCGTGGAAAAGTCGCTTTTAGATGAAAATACCCAAAAATATTTAAAAGACTCTGAAGCCTATCTGGGTTTTGCGCAGGGTCAGTTGTCTGAGGCGCACGTTCTTTATACAGATGAATACGTACTCAAAAATTTTGAAGTAAGGCGAGGCGACAGACATATCCTATACCTGCCCACGGAGATTCAAATTCTTCAAGCCCGCACTGCACTCGACAGAGCCAGAAACCTATTAAAGGATAGCAATGAATTATATAAAGTATTGACTGGTGCGCCAATGCCGGAGAACTCCAGCAGTGATGCTCTGGTCAGATTACAGCAAGCCGAACTCGATTATCAAAATGCGCAAGCTGTTTTGGATGGCACCAAAATCACCGCACCGATCTCGGGGACGATCATGCTGGTGAACACATCCGTTGGTAATCCATTTAATACAGATGTTGCCATCATCCTTGCTGACTTGAGCCAACCTTATCTGGAGATCTATTTGGATAGTTCGGATTGGGACAAGGCTGTGGCAGGAAATAAAATGAATATTACCTTTGATGCTTTGCCTGATCTTGTTTTTATAGGACAAGTGACCGACGTAGATAAGGCTTTAACCACAAGCTCCAATTCATCCGTGGTCAGGGGAACTGCATCAATAGCAGATGCATTTACTGACATCAACCTGCCCATGGGCGCCAATGCATCGGTGGAAGTTATCAGCGGACAGGTCAAAAATGCACTGCTCATCCCAGTCGAGGCATTGCACGAGATTAATCCTGGCCAGTACGCGGTCTACGTAGTTGAAAACAACCAGCCCAAATTGCGCATGATCGAGGTCGGGCTTACTGATCAAGTGTATATCGAGGTAATGGCTGGCCTTAGCGTGGGAGAGATCATAGCCACTGGCATTGTGAAGGTTCAATGATGGTCAAATCACTTATAAAACACGGGATATGGAAAAGCGATGAATAAACAAAGTTCTTTAATCTGCTTCTTTTCGCTTGCTTTTTTTCTGACCGCATGTGGTCAGGCTACTTCCATATCATCCACTGGAAATGATATGCCATCACTCGAAATCTCCTCAAACTCAGGATTGACCCTAACCTCAAGCAGCATTATTACAGCGCCACTTCAACCCATTTCCACAGCTATAATATCTCCAACAGCAACTTTATCCCAAACGCCGGCTTTGTCTCCATTGACCGAGACTCCTCTTCCTTCATCCACATATATAATCCCAAACGGATTCGATTGCAATAATTCTGCTTATGTCAAAGATGTAACCATTCCGGATGGGACAATTGTCGTGCCAGGTAAAAAATTTAAGAAAACATGGAATCTTAGAAATACAGGCACCTGCCCGTGGACCAGTGAATATTCGCTCACTTTTGTCAGTGGATACAGCCTGGATGGTGAAACAACCACTATTAACAAATATGTTGCCCCAGGTAAAACTGCGAATATAACTATTTTACTGACTGCGCCGGACGCCGAAGGTACGTTTGCCGGGTACTGGCTGCTCTCTGATAAAAACGGAGCGGGATTTGGTGAGTTGATCAATGTACAGGTTGTTGTTTCTCATTAAGATTCTTATCCATTCAATAAAGGGTCAGTCAAAACAATAATATTGGTATACTGAAAATAACATGCCTCAAACCATTCTGATCGTTGATGATGAAAAACGCCTTGTCTCTCTTGTGCAAAGTTATCTTGTACAAGAGGGGTATCGCGTTGTTACGGCCTATAACGGCAAAGATGCGCTTCCCCTCGCGCAATCGGAAAAACCCGACTTAATCATTCTGGACATTATGATGCCGGAAATGAACGGCTATGATTTTATGCGTGCCCATCGCGCTGAAAGCTATACACCGATCATTATGCTGACAGCCAAAGTAGAAGATGACGACAAGATCATCGGCCTTGAACTCGGTGCAGATGATTACGTCACGAAGCCGTTCAAGCCGCGGGAACTCATGGCGCGTGTACGCAATGTTCTGCGCCGCGCAGGTAAATCAGAAGCCGCCGGCAAAACATTGCGTGTCTCCGATATCACCCTCAATCACGACAGCCGCGAGGTACAAGTGGCTGACCGCTCTGTTGATCTTACTCCTTCAGAATTTGATCTACTTGCCACGCTGATGTCCACACCTGGGCGTGTCTATTCACGCCTGGATCTGCTCGACGTAATTCAGGGTGTACGCTACGAGGGGTACGAACGAACCATCGATACCCACATAAAAAATCTGCGCGCCAAAATTGAACTTGATCCGCGCAAGCCGCGCTACATAGAAACAATGTACGGCGTTGGCTATCGCCTCAATAAAGGCTGAACATGAAACTTACCACCAAATTAATTCTCGCGTTTCTCTTGATCAGCCTTTTCAGCACGGGCATCATCGCTGCGTTCACGCGCATTTCGACCAATCGCGAATTTGATAAATTTGTCAGCGACAGGTACAAAGCCGATCTCGTCGCTCAGCTTGGAGCATATTATCAAGCCAATCAAACCTGGGTTGGCCTTGAAGTATTGTTCACTCGCGATCATTTCAACCCCGATGGAAATCGCCCGTTATTCTTTTCAATTGCCGATCAAAATGGGGTAATTATCGTTGCAGGGGAAGATCATATTACCGGAGAGATCGTCAGCACAACTGTAATCCATGCGGGCACTCAAATTCAGTCAGGGAATGAAACAGTCGGCATTCTTTTGCTTAAAAATCAGCCAAATAGAAATCCACTCGAAGATACATTTATCCGCCGCATGAATGACTCCGTTTTTCTAAGTGCTATTGTCACCTTTCTGCTAGCGCTTATCCTTGGTACGATCCTTTCGCGCACCATCACACGCCCAATTCGCGAACTTACATCCGCAACACACAAAATGGCAAATGGTAATTTCGGTCAGCAAGTGCCTGTGCGTTCGCGCGATGAGATCGGAGATCTCGCATCATCGTTCAATAAAATGAACGATGATCTGGCGCATTCTTTCGAACTCCGCAAACAAATGACCGCAGATATTGCTCATGAACTTCGCACGCCGCTCAGTCTGATCATCGGACACGCCGAAGCTGTGCATGATGGTGTTCTGCCTCCCTCAGCTGAGAATTTTGAAATCATCCGTGAAGAAGCCGAACGCCTCGAAAAACTCGTCAACGATCTGCGAATATTATCCCTTGCCGATGCCGGTGAACTTTCTGTGGATTTCCAACCTGTGTATGTGAACAAATTACTAAGTGATATCCAATCCCATTACCTGACCCCGTTCAACCAAAAGCGGATCCAACTTACCTTTCAACATGCTCCCAGTACGATTCGTCTGACTGCGAACCTTGACCCGATCCGATTCTCACAGGTCATCACAAATATTTTAGACAACGCGCTCCGCTACACACCGGAAAACGGGCAGGTAAGAATGTATGTCAAACAAATTGAAAATGGAAATAAAGTTGAAATATCAATTACAGATAACGGGGAAGGGGTAACGCCGGAAGAAGCCGATCATCTTTTTGACCGGTTTTATCAAGCTGATACATCACGCACCCGCGACAGTGACACTGGCGGCTCCGGGCTGGGACTTGCCATAGCCAAAGCCATTGTTGAAATGCATAAAGGCAAGATATGGGCTGAAAGCGAAAAAGGCGAAGGATTAAAGATATTGATCGTTGTGCCAGTTGTGAAATCATAAATAAAAATGTCGCGCCCATGTATTGATCGAAACCATGCGAGGCGCTCTCACTGACTGCACACGCAACATCGGTTTCGCGATACGAAAAGCGGGTATGTAGAGATCTACAAATAATTGAGAGTTATGCCGGAGGAAGTACACCGTCTCACAACAACAGAATATGAAAAAACAACTTGTACACGAAAGTTTGATTTCGTGTACAAGTTGTTTTTTATCTCATTACGTTCCCAGCTGCTTATTTACATCCTTTGCTTTCCCAGTCCATTTCGTTGCATTCAAATAAATTACTGCAATGACTGAAATCACTACCAGGTTTTTGAGCAGCCCAAATCCAAAACCGAACATGCCTCCCCTGCCGCCCTCATGGTCTCCTCTGCGTCCATCATCCGTGCGAATGCCATTACCTCCTTCGGGGCGGAAACTATTCCCGCCTTCCACGCGCCGCTGTCCTCCTCCCGCTACATTCACAAGCGCGTACATCGCGCCGCCGACCAATGAAGTTACCACCAAAATTACGAGTATACGGAATAAAATTTTCATGCCCGCACATCCTTTCCATCCATGGAAATATTAGCCGGTATAACTTGCTTGATTTTGCGGGTAAATAACCGCTTTGCCGTGGAAACGATCCAATTCAAATGCAGCGCTACATGTAATCCCAACCCCAGCATGAATAAATTCGTGGAGAGCGAATGAAAACTGCGCCATGAGAAACTTTCAGGAAACGATAGGCCTAATATGGGCATCACCGCTTGCGAGATCATAAGTCCCGAAAGCATTATCAATACACCATCAAAAAACATCGCCCAGTTCAAGATGTAATTTACGCGCGCGCCGTTCAAGCCCTTGCCTTTGGCGAAGAGTCGCATTGTCACTTCCACGATCCAGTTCCAATTCAGAAGCAGATGAACTACCACTGTCCCGGCAAGAGCGATCGTCAGCCATTCATGAACTGCAATGCCCAATGAACGCGGGTCCATTGCAACAAGGAAAGCAATAAAGGTAATCATATCCAGTAATAATTTTGTGCGATTTGTTTTCGACATTTTTCTCCTATATTATGTTCAAATTAACAGGCGTTATTCTAGTTGCGAAGAGAAAGCTTCAGGTGATGGAAATACGGTGGAAATATGAAGAAATTGTAAATTCATTGATCGGACCAAGTCGCACAGCTAATTCAGACCTGCTGACTCCTTCGCTTATCCGCATCTTAATTCCTGTATATTCCCAAAAAACCATGATACAAAAAATTACGCACCTGCGATCCCGTCGGGGATAAAATCGCGGTGCGTAATTTTTTTCGTATTGGCAGGAATTTATTTCCTTATACTTTTCGAAATTCCAATACAATGATGCAATATTGGTCACAATTTATTTCAATTAGAATGCGTGGTACCGCCTATCGGAAGGAGAGAAGTTTTACATCACCAACAACCAATCCTCAAACCTGCTAAATCTTCAATCTTGCTTCCAGGCGTGCAAGGTGAACACTTTTATGGCTGGCCGCACTCGTTCGTGTCAAGTGGAGCTAGAGTAATCGACCAATCAGTATCTGCGCAGGCAGTCCCGCCAGTGCTGGTAATGCAACCATGGTCATGGATCGAGATAGTGATTTCCGTGGTGCCAATACCTTCCACCGTATAAGAACCATTGTCATTCTCAGAAGTGTTTCCACTGGACGCGGTGTAATTGGATGTGCCAGCCTTTGGGCTGGATGGGGTGAAAGAAAGCGGAAAGCTTCCCCACCCGCTTATTAGTTGGAGTTCAAAGGGGTTTCCAAAATCGCACACAATGCCGGAAATCTTATCCAAGCTGCTGTTCACCTTCCAGCCCTTAGTCGGTGGGCATTTTTCGATCTTGCTGTAATCGAGTTGATCTTCCATTCCCAATAGTGATGCCTGCCGAAAATATCCGAGCATGGTTGTTCGGTGCGAGATATTTTTATCGATAACGCATTGATCATATTCTTTGTTGTAGCAGTTGGCGAGTGCCTGACTCATTGTGTCCATGATTTTTGAATTCTCAGCCGAAAATTGATCATCATATCCCAACAGCTGTACCTGACGCAGCCAACCGAGTGCCTTTGAAAGGATGGCTGGAGCCGCCTCGCAATTCTGGAGTGCAGCCGGAAGTTGCGGTGCGATGAAGCGGTCATAGCCCTCGCGTAAGAAATCACCCATCATTCTCTGTAAGTCGGAGTCTGTGGGTTGACCCAACAGTTGGGCTTGACGTTCTCTTCCAAGATAGTCCTGCATTCGCTGAGTAAGCGCATCTTCGGCATTGGATGGAACGCGCCCTTGTTGGATTTGGATCTCGGCAGGTGTCCCCTGCGCAGCGCCTGATCCACTGAAATGCCAGATTTCTATCATGAGTTGGTTACCCTTCGCTTCGGATGAATTTAGGTAAAGTCCATCACCGTTCTGATGATAAGCGAACGCTACCGTCTCAAGCCCGGAAGCCGCAACGGTCTTGGGAGACTCGATGATGAGCATGGCAGGCTGGAAGAGCCGTAATCCTTCCGGAGACATTTGCACTCCTCCAACAAGACCGCCGCTGAAGGGCAAACCGTCTATGGCAGAGATCGGCGTCAATGTGATCGTTTCAACATTGATTAATGCATCTTTAGGAAAGATGAGTGTAAACCTGTTGCCATCGGCTGCTTGCACAGTAATTGTTCCGCCATCTGGGGAGATATCCGCGCTGGAAGCATGGGTATCGTCCAGGCTCACCGCCATTGGAAGTGCTGGGCTGGCAACTTGCTCCGAACTTGGTGTCGCCGACCCGCCCAACCCTGTCAAGAAATTGCAACCGAGTGTCAGGCTGATGATCAGCGCAATAGCGAGAAGTTTATTTAGCGATTGTCTTCGGTTCATTATTTGCCTCATGGTAACCCTTATGTTTTCGAGCAAAATTCATATCATCTCAACGAAGGGGGCAACTTAAAATTGGAGCTGATAAGCTAAAGCGTGTTTGAAAACAATGATCTCAGCACTATTCTGGAAGAAAAGACGCCGAGCTGGTAAAGGGGAAGCAACAAAGGATTACTCATCTGAAAAAGAATGAAAGAAACCACTCAAGCGTCAGAAGAAGGAGAATGCCGTGACTATCGTGATCGACCACAATAAAGTGGTACGGGTAGGTACTTCATTAGTTATTGTAACTGTTGGAAGTTGAAGTGGAAATCACTTGGTCCGTAGTAAATAAACCGCAACGAATACGAACCTTGAATAAGTTCAACTTTGAGAGTATCGGAGTCTTGGATTGCGTTGTGATCACCTCCTCGGTCAACGTTTGAATATTTAGTAATTGCCTGACAATTTGAATCTACTATTGATGTGATTATGAACATGTGGCTATCGTTGAAAAATACGAAGGAAAGTGCCGCAATCATTTTAGCGTTTTGAGTCAACTTGATTCCGATTGGCCCAATGAAATCTTTTTTAGAAAGGTCTTCACGTAAAATAGGATAATCTTGATCTGTAACTCCCACCTCAATACTGATTTGTCTGGTTAGGTCAATGTCAGCAAAGTATTGGGTTAGGCAGTCTCCATCCCCTTCTGTTAGTGCCGAGGTAGGCAAAGACTCTGATGAATTGGTTGGCGGTTGTGCTTGAGATGAGGAGGTTGGAGCAGGCTTGTTTCGAATCCGCTCAAGAATTACAGGACTATTAAATAAAGCAGTCCCGAGCGTCCCGATTAAGGCAATTACTGCCACGATGATCGTAGTATCAACTTTTTTGGATCGTGGTTTATTCACATCTTTTGACGACATTCGCTTTGACATAAATTAGACTCCTACAAATAAATTTTTTCTCTTCTCACATAAAGATAGCACCACAAAGTCTAGTCTAAATTTACTGAATCAAGAATCCTTGAGCTAATTTTGGAATTACAAGCCTCTCTTCCCATAA
>CAIWRB010000118.1 GCA_903914955.1 uncultured Chloroflexota bacterium
AATGATTTTCTTCCGTCGAGCCGACGGTCACGCGGAACCAGCCATCGCTGCCGTATTTCTTGCTTTCGCCGCGCAGGATGATGCCTTTTGTTTCTGCGTATGCAAGAACTTCCTTGCCGGTCTTGCCAGTCTCACCGCAGTCAAAGAGAATATAGTTGGCTTTGGATGGCATGACATAGAAGCCGGGAATTATGCTCAACGACTCGGTGATGAAGTCTGTCGCGTTGTTGTTGAACTTGACGCGTTCCGCCAGACCTTCTACATCTTCAAACGCCGCCAATGCCGCCCACATGGGGATCGTGCCCACGTTCCATGGAAGAAGCGAGCCGGCGATCTGATCAATGACTTCCTTGTTTGCGATGGTGTATCCGAAACGCATGCCAGCCAGCCCATAGGCCTTCGAGAGTGTGCGGGTAATCAATACGTTGTTATATTTCTTGGTCAACTGCACCTGTGACATGCCCAAGCCAGCGTATTCCATGTAGGCTTCATCAATGACGAAAGGAATTCCCAATTCGGCAATGGTGATGAAGTGCTTCGGGTCCATATAGTTGCCCGTCGGATTGTTTGGATTCGCGACGACGATGATCTTGGTCTTGGCCGTGACGGCCTTGATAATGGATTCGGGATCGTAGTGCATGAGATGATCCTTGTAGATCATCGGCACAGAGACCATCTTTCCGCCGAGCAAAGATCCGCGCAGACCGTAAATGCCGAAGCAGGGGGTGTGCTGAATGACCTCATCGCCGGGTTCAAGGAACATGCGGAAGATATTGTCATATACTTCACTGGAACCGTTGCCGATCATCACATTACCGGGACCGTCTACATTGTTCATCTCGGCGATCTTGCTGCGGACAACCAATCCCTGATCGGGATAGCGGTTTGCCATCTTGGCGTACTTGACCATCGCTGCCAAAACTTTATCAGATGGCGGGAGTGGATTCTCGTTCGACATCATGCGGTGTAATGACGGGTCTCTCCAGGCCTTCTCAATATGATCCGAGATGTACATCGGGATACCCTTAACCCACGGGGCATAAAATTCTTCAACTTTTTTCATTTAATAACTCCTCAAAATTTTTGTTTTATTTTTCATCTGGTGGTTTCGCTACGTAAAAAAACGCTGCTCGCCACCAATCACGCATTACCTAATTACCTAGTCACCTAATTACCTAATCTCTTACTCTTACGCCTTCCCTTCACAGCCCAGCTTATCCATCCAGTGCATCACGGCCTTGCGGGTCGCATCGCGGACAAAAACATCCAGCTTGCCGGGGTCATATTCCTCACGGTGAGCGGACAGATATTCCCATTTTGCATCAAGCAAGGTGTGCTTCAACTCGGTGGACACGTTGAATTTCGCGCCGCCAGCAGCAAGCAGTTTGGCAACATAATCATCGGGTAGACCCGTTCCGCCATGTACAACGAGCGGAGTCTTGATGCCGTTGCTGTTCAACATCTTGTGGATGACAGCCATGCGCTCAAAATCAATTTTCGGATTCTTGGTCTTGTACACACCATGCGCCGTGCCGATGGCAGGGGCGAAGATATCCACACCTGTGCGTTCAACGAACTCAATGGATTGCTCGGGGTTCGCAAGCTGTGCTTCATCTTCCGCAACCTTGATCTGGTCTTCCACGCCGCCCACGGTTCCCAACTCGCCTTCGACGGAGATACCGCCGATCGCGTGGCAGTAATCGACCACTTCCTTGGTCTGGCGGATGTTCTCTTCATAAGACTGCTTGGAGGCATCGATCATGATGTTGGTATAACCGGCGTCGGCGCACTTCTTGCAGTAGTCAACGCTGGTGGAATGGTCGAGGTGCAGGCAGACCGGCACAGGCGCAGATTCAGCCAATGTGCGGAATATATTTACCATCATTTGAGTCCCTAGAAACTGAGAGGGCTTGACGGAGGTCTGAACGATGACCGGGGTTCTCTTTTCAATGGCCGCATCGATCACCGCTTCAAACTGGATCAAATCAGTGATATTGAACGCGCCCACGGCCCAGCCTTCTTTCGCCGCGGGGATCATGATTTCTTTTGCATTTACGATAGACATTTGTTACTCCTTATGTTTAATGAAATTATTTCATCCTGCATGCTTGCCTACTTGCTTTTCTTCCCA
>CAIWRB010000119.1 GCA_903914955.1 uncultured Chloroflexota bacterium
TTAGCCGAACGACAGGTCTCCCCAGGTAAGAACGTTGGCTTTCCCTGCGCACTTGTCGCATTTACTTCCCCAAGTCCTTGATCGCATTGGGCTTTGTTGTTTCTTGCCAACTCGCCCGACTTGGATAGCCTCACATGCGCTTCGTATTCCTCAAGTCGCAGGTTTGCTTCCGGCTTCCTCCAGACCTTGCCTCACGACAACGCCCTTGCCTTCCGCTAACAGTTGGTGCAATCAACCTCTGTATGGGTCTTTCACCCGTTAGTCAACGCCCATGCTGGGCGCACAAAAAACTGGTCACGTTATAAGCGTGACCAGCAAATTATTTAGCTTCGCGGCGAGACTTCCACCATTCATAGACCATTGGCAGAATGGATATAAAAATGATGGCGATGATCACCAGCTCAAAATTATCTCGAACGAACGGGATGTTCCCAAAGAAATATCCCGCGAATGTGAAGAGTGCCACCCAGGTAATGGCGCCCACAAAATTATAGGTGATGAAATAACTGTAGGACATTTTGCCAATGCCTGCCACGAAGGGAGCAAACGTGCGCACGATCGGAACAAAACGCGCAAGGAAGATTGCCTTACCACCATGTTTTTCGAAGAAGGCGTGGGTCTTGTCGAGGTATTCCTTCTTGATCCATTTGATGTTATAGGCGCGGTCGCCAAGATATTGTCCGATGGAATAGTTGACCGTATCGCCCAGTACGGCCGCGATCATCAACAAGCCTACCACGTACCATATATTCAGTGAACCTAGCGCAGCGAACGTGCCCGCTGCGAACAACAACGAATCGCCAGGCAGGAACGGCATAATTACCAGGCCAGTCTCTACGAAGATCACCGCGAACAAAATGCCATAGGTCCAAACGCCATATTGACGAATAACCGTGTCGAGGTATTGATCCAAATGAAGAAATAAATCTATCAAGTTTTTTACAAAAGCCATGCTTAATTTCCTTTTCAAATTCTAGTAAGATTTTCCAACCGGCGCGGATTATACTCCGCTTTCTCAAATCATTTTGATACGCGGCCGAGCCAATCACCAATGCCAAGGAATATCGCGCTGCCAAGAATTCCCATGCCAATATTTATCGAACCAAACGCAAAGAACATCCAGGCGCGCCACATTCCTATTAATTCTCCAATGGCAAATCCCACCACACTCAAGCCAATATATAAAAGTAGCCACCATCCACTTCCACCGCGGATCAAGTAATACAAAACACCGAACAACAAAGCAATGGTCAACGCCAGGAGCAGGGATGGAATAGTCATGGATTAAGGTTTGAGGTATTTTGTGAAGAAATCAGTGATGGCGTTGTAACAGATCACGCGGTTTTCATATTTCAGCACATCGTGGCCTTCATCTTCAAATAACAACAGTTCGATATTTTTGCCCTGAGCTTTCAACTGCTTTACCAGATCTTCCGACTCTGCCGCAACCACACGCGGATCGTTGCGGCCTTGAATGACCAGCATCGGCGCTTTCATATTTGAGAGATGGGTCTTCGGTGAACGGTCAATCAGAAATGCTTTTTCTTCAGGGATGGAGGCGTCGCCGAGAGCGATCTTGAAATATGGCTTCCACGTCTCCGGGATTCGCTCGGAGAAAGTCAACAGATCATATGGGCCGAACATATCGCAGGAAGCCTTCCATAATTTGGGATGTAAACCCGCCTGCATCAAGGTCATATAGCCACCGTAGGAACGCCCGACCACAGCCGCTCGTTTGACGTCCACCCGCTTGTCTTTGGGCAGAATCTTTGTCATCGCGTGGACATGATCGAGGCGATCCTGTCCGCCCCAGTCGCGGTCAACATGCTTGGTGTAGGAAAGACCATAACCAGTCGAGCCGCGCACATTCGGAACGAAGACGGCAAATCCGCGCAGGGTGAGAAATTGAATGAGCGGCATCGAGAACCACGCGAAGTCCGGGCGTTCCTGTCCCTGCGGGCCGCCATGAACATAATAAACCAGCGGGCGCGGTCCTTTAAATCCCAGGGCTTTGGCAGGTAGATACATTCGCGCCGAGACGCGCAACCCATCATGAGAAATGTAGGATGCATCTTCACCCTTTGAAAGATTTGTATCGTGCACACCGAGAATTTTTTCGGCGGTATGAATGGCAAGATCAGTTCGGCTATCGCCTTCGACGGTATATATCTGGGTCGGCGAGATGGCTGTGGAGAATGACAACGTGAATATATCTTCGATCGAATCGTAGCTAATGTGTTCCAATGTGCCATTATCAAAAGGTTCGGGTCCCACCAACGCGTATTTGAGATTCATGACAAGCCTTTGCTCGTCGAAGATCCCTTCATAAGCCCAGGAGCAGCCGTCAATGTTGAATTGCACCAGATAATGATCGTCTTTGAGATGGCTGATATTCTCCATTTCGCCAATGCCTTTATGCGCCACGCCTTTTAATTTAATCCGCTGCAGCTTGCCGGGCTTTTTTAGATCCAAGTAACCTAGGCTATAAGTATCTTCAAACACAGCGCTCAAAACAATTGCACCCTGCCAGCTCGGAGAAAACACAGCGGTGCCAAGCCCATTCAACGGAACTTCTTCAACCTCCTGGCGGTCTTCGAGAGGTTTGCCATAAAGAACTGTTTGTTTGCCCTTCGACCATAAATAAAGCACACCATCACCCACTGAATATCCAGTTCCAAGCAAAAGTTTGCTATGGTCATTGTTGTGACCCGACATGCCAAATCCCCAGGGACTTTCTGCGATCTTTGTCAGCTTGCCTGTTTTGAGATTTCCGCGATAGATTTCTATCAATGGTTTATCACGGCGTTCTGCTGACAAATAGACGATGGCCTTTTCACCGTCACAGTCTCCAAGATGAACGCGGTATTTTTTAAAGTAATTATTGAAGACAGGTTCAGGGAATCCACCATCCAAGGGAATCAGCATGGGCTGATAATTTTCATCGCCGTCCTGATCTATCATCACCAGGATCTTTTCGAGTTTGGGGAAGGCAAAGAATGAATGTCCGTCGATCAAGTGCGGATTCTGCAGCGAAATGTGCGGAGGCAAAAGCGGTTCAGGGACACTGCCGCCATAATGCATTGCGTACAAACTTAAATGTCCAGAGAGATTGCTCAGGAAAAATATTCGTTCATCTGCGAACTGAGGGACAACAAATAAGCGAGCCGACATTAGAGATTCAACACGATAGTTCATGGGGAAATTCTCCTTGTTATATTAATTTTTTCATTTTGAAATAGAACCGACATATATTTTACCTGCCAAAATACGGGGACTCCAGTCTCCACTTATGAACGAGACTACATGCAAATCTCAGCTGATGATTCCGCCGCCGAGCATTTCTTCACCTTGATAGAACACTGCCGCCTGACCAGCGGTCACATCCCGAACAGGCTCAACAAACTTAACTGATACCTGCTCCCCTTGCAACGGGCTGACCAGCGCTTCGGCTTCCCTCGCCGTATAGCGGATCTTGACCTGCGAGTGGAACGGTTCACGCGGTGTTTCGCCAGAAGTCCAATTGACATCGTGCGCGGTTAATTCGGTAAAGCCCAGTTCATCAAGTGTACCAACAACCAAAGTATTTCCAACCGCGTTTTTAGTAATCACATACAACGGCACAGGCGATACAACATTCAACCCTTTGCGTTGACCGATTGTGTAATTTGCGAGTCCATCATGTTTGCCAATTGACTTGCCCATGGTTGTTACGATCTCACCAGGCACTAATATTTCAGATGCGTTGCGCCGGAGGAATCCGCGATAATCTTCGCCGGCGAGAAAACACAGATCCTGAGAATCTGCTCTCGAAGCAGTCGGCAGACCAAAGTCAGCGGCGATGCGTCTTATTTCGGGCTTGGGAAACTCACCCACAGGAAAAAGTGCATGGGCAAGTTGATCCTGTTTCAAGACATGCAGTACATAAGATTGATCTTTTGAATGATCCACTGCGCGCAATAATTTTATCTTTCCGTTTTCAGCCATCATCCTTTGCACGTAGTGCCCCGTTGCCATAAACTCCGCACCGAGAGCGAGCGCATGATTCAATAGAAAGGTCCAGCGGATCTGACGATTACACACCAGGCACGGATTCGGTGTTTCGCCGCGCGCGTACCCATCCAAAAAATATTGTACGACGGTTTCGCGGAAAACTTCCTTCGCGTCGATCACATAAAATGGAATATCTAGGATGCCAGCCACACGGCGCGCCTGTGCCATGGCATCGGGCGTGCAACAGCGGTTGGATTCCTCCTTGCCTGGCTCGGACCAAAGGCGCAGCATCATACCGGTAACATCATAGCCCTGCTGTTTGAGCAGAGCGGCCGCGACAGATGAATCCACACCGCCAGACATGGCAACAACAACTTTTTGTTTGTTCATGACCCAGTGATTATAATGCCCGTTGCATAATTATCTAAACTCCTGAATGCAAATATTTTTCTTCCGTCGAAAATACACCACCCTCGCAATGGCGGATAAATCTTCTCTTGACCTGCATCTCTTTATTATGTATATTATGTCAATTCAAATTCTAAAAGTCTCTTATTTGAGGTAGTTGCTTAATATCTATAAAAGACTTTTCGGGTTTAATCATACCGAGGAGAACAACATGCCAACCAAGGCAGATATCATCGTTAATAACGCAAAAATTTTTACAAGTGACAAAATCAATCCACACGCTGAAGCAGTTGCCATACAGGGCAATCGAATTATTTATACAGGGACAAACGAAGGCGCGAAAGAATTTGAAGGCGGCTCAACGCGGGTCATTGACGGAAAGGGCGGTACGGTTACGCCTGGATTCATAGATTCTCATTTCCATTTATTGTGGGGTTCCATCTGGATGGGAAGCGCTCAATTATATGATGCAAAGAATATGGATGATGTCCGCCTAAGGCTGCAAATTTTTGCTGAACAAAATAAAACCAGTGAATGGGTTGATGGGCGCGGCATTCGATATGGAATTATCCCGTCAAGAAAAGAACTGGATGAGATCGTTTCGGACCGCCCGATCTATATCAACGCGTATGATGGACATACATCATGGGCTAACACCAAAGCGCTCGAAATGGCCGGTATTCTACAACCCGGTAAGGAAGCCACAGGTGTCGGAGTAGTTGTCCGCGATGAAAATGGACTCGCCACCGGCGAATTGCGTGAAACAGCAATGGGATTGGTTTCAGACCTGATCCCCGAGGCAAGCGAAGCTCGTAAGCGCGAACTGCTTAAGATGGCGATCAAGAAGATTAACGCAACCGGAGTGACCAGCGTCCATAACATGAACGGTGATCTAAATGAATTGATGGTCTTTGCCGCGCTGGAAGATAACGGTGAAATGACCTTGCGTGTCTACACCCCGTATCACATCAAGCCGGAAACCTCGGAACAAGATCTGAAAGAAGCCGTTGAGATGGCAAAAATTCAAGGCGACTACGCGCGCGGCGGCGCAGTGAAATTCTTTATGGATGGCGTATGGGAATCTTATTCCGCGCTAACCATTGATCCGTACGCAGATGATTTCGAAGCAAAGCCGGACGGAATTTTCTCGGCCGAACATTTCACCCGCATGGCAGCGGCATGCGATAAATTGGGATTGCAGATATTCGTCCATTGCTGCGGCGATGGCGCAGTGAGGCGAACTCTCGACGGTTACGAAGCAGTTCAACAGTTAAATGGGAAACGGGATAGTCGTCATCGCGTGGAACATATCGAAGTCATCCATCCTGATGATCTGCCGCGCTTCAAGGAACTTGATGTGATCGCGTCCATGCAAACCAGCCACGCGCCATTCAGCATTACCGAAGGCGATGTCTGGCCGACTCGCGTTGGTAAAGAACGCTGGCCGCTTTCGTTCGCGTGGCGTGACATCCTAAACGCAGGCGCGCATCTCACGTTGGGCAGTGACTGGACCGTTGCGCCCTTCGACCCAATGATCAATATACACGTTGCTCTCAACCGTGAACTATGGTCGCCTACTGACCCGGATCAACGCTTAACTTTGGAAGAATGTATTCTCGGTTACACGCGCGACGCGGCTTATTCAGAATTCAAGGAAAATGAAAAAGGACAGATCAAGGAAAACTATCTCGCAGACCTGGTGTTATTCTCACATGATCTATTCGCAATAGCGCGGGAGGATATTTTGACCGCCAAAGCTGTAATGACCGTGGTCGATGGAAAAATTGTATTTGAGGCATAAGCAAGCTCCTGATCATTGAGGATTGCTTCGGCGAAAAAGCACCACCTCGCAACGACATTCAAGGAACACGCATGACCACATACGCCTTAAGACGTATCCTGCAGACTATTCCGATTCTGTTCATTATCAGCATATTGTTGTTCTTCCTTGTGCGCTCTGCGCCCGGCGGCCCGTTGACCTCAGCACGGCGCAATCCAAACGTCACCAAGGAACAGATCCAAGCCATTGAAGAAAAACTTGGGCTGAATGATCCGCTGCCTGTGCAATACGGCCGATGGATCGGGGATATGCTCAAAGGCAATTTAGGCCAATCGATCAAATTTCACCGTCCCGTCAACGATATGATCGCGGAGAGAATTCCAAATACGCTGACGCTGGTGGGGGCCTCATTTTTTCTCACGCTGCTTCTCGCCGTCCCAATTGGAATATTGTCCGCCCGCAGACCTTATTCATTGTTTGATTATGTAATGACCACGATCACATTTATCGGCCAGTCCATTCCCGTATATTGGCTTGGATTGGGTTTGATCGTTATTTTTTATGTGGTCCTAAAGAATCCATTTACAGGATTGCCTTTCTTTCCCGTCGGCGGAATGAACACGCGCGGCAAGGAAGGTGAACTGCTCGACACACTCTGGCATTTGGTGTTACCCGTCACTGCATTAAGTCTCGGTTGGATCGCGTGGTACTCACGTTTCCTGCGCTCCAGCATGATGGATATTCTGCATGAAGATTACGTCCGCACGGCCAGGGCAAAAGGCGCAAGTTCCAACACCGTATACTACAAACATGCGCTTCAAAACGCGATCCTGCCGCTCATAACAATTGTGGCCCTCGATCTGCCGAGTCTCTTCGCAGGTGCGCTTTTTGTCGAAACGATCTTCTCATGGCCCGGCATGGGACGTCTCTTTTGGGATGCCGCCAAAGGGCGTGATTACCCCGTTCTGCTGGGCGTGGTCATGATCACGGCTGTGTTAATTATTTTTTGCAACATCCTCGCAGACCTCGCGTACGGCTGGCTCGACCCACGGGTGAAGTATGAATGAAGTGGTCATTCAGGAACAAAGCATGGCACGTATCATCCTGCGACGCTTCTTCAAACATAAACTCGCGGGCATCGCCATTGCTGTTTTGGCTTTGCTCGTATGCGCATCCGCTTTCGCATTCACAACTCCATACAGCCCCACCGACCAGGAACCGACGAACAGTTTTCAGAAATCAACCATGGATCACTTCTTTGGGACGGACGAATTGGGGCGCGACGTCTTCACGCGGATTTTGTACGGCGGTCGAGTCTCACTGACAGTTGGTCTGTTATCAACTTTTCTTTCCATCGCTTTGGGTGTTCTGATCGGCGCTCTCAGCGGATACTTCGGCGGCGGGATAGACTCCATTCTCATGCGCATCACCGACGCCTTCCTAACTTTCCCCACTATTTTCGTGCTGATCATCCTCGGAGCATTCCTGCGTGAACAGCAAGTGCCCTGGCTGAAGAATAGCGTGCTGATCGTCATCATCATCATCGCCGCGCTTTCTTGGATGTGGCCCGCCCGCCTCGTGCGTGGACTCTTCCTCGTATTGCGTGAACGAGAATTTGTGACGGCATCCCGAGCGCTTGGTGGTAGCAGCTCACATATCATCATTCAACACATTCTTCCAAATTGTATTGGTCCCATCGTGGTCAGTGGAACTCTTCAAATGGCATCCGCCATCATCACCGAATCAGGATTAAGTTATTTGGGGTTTGGCGTACAGCCCCCCACCCCCACCTGGGGCAGCATTTTAGCCACCGCGCAGAATCAAGTATTCCGCGCACCCTGGATCGCGTTCTACCCCGGATTGATGATCTTCATCACCGTCATGGCGATCAACTACATCGGCGATGGGCTGCGCGATGCGTTTGATCCGTATGTGATCCATATGGAAAAGTAACTTCACGATTCCGGAGTCAGATAGCTTGCTATCTGAAAAAAAAGTTCACCAGCAATCTGATGAACTCCAGAAAAAACAACAAAGGAGAAGAGATGAAACTAAAATTTTTGACCCTGTTCGTGATCCTCGGACTTGTCCTCACCGCATGTGGAGGTGGAGGAAACGCGAGCAGCGGTGGAACCGTCACCCTTATCATCCCCGAAGAACCAACCACACTCAATTACTTCATGTCTGATGCGGCGATTGTCCGCCAGGTTGCTGATGCAATTTCAATGACCGGGCTCGCGACGATCAATGAAAAAGGCGAGTATGCTGCCACACTCGCGCAGGAATTACCCACACTTGATAACAGCGGTTTATCCGCCGACTTTAAAACTGTGACGTGGAAACTGCGCAAAGGACTCAAATGGTCTGACGGCAAACCCATCACTTCCGACGATATCAAATTCACTATTGAAGTTTTATCAAATCCTGATTCAGGTGCTCTTTCTGGCACAAGTGGATTCGATCTCATTTCATCTATTGAGACCCCTGATGACCTAACAGCCGTGCTGACCTATACTGAACCATACCCCGGTTATCTCAATCAATTTGCGTATGGCCTACTCCCACGTCACGCCAGCGGCGAACCAGCTGACATGGCAAACTGGGAATGGAATCGCAACCCCGTTGGCGCGGGTCCATTTGTGTTAAGCAGCTGGGCATCGGGCGAGAGTCTTACGCTTACACGCAATCCGAATTATTACGAAGCGGGAAAACCATATCTGGATTCACTCGTCTTCGTTATCGTGCCTGAACCCGCCGCGCAAACCGCCATGATGTTAAACAGCGAGGCGCAGTTCCAATTGTGGCCGGGCGAATTCAAAGTTGATTATGATGCATTACTAAAAGGCAAAGCCACTCAGCATCTGATCCCCGGAATCTGGAACATGGCAATTGATTTTAATTTGAGCGCACCTTTCGATGGTGACCCGACCGCCGCAACGCCGCACCCGATCCTCGGCGATATTCGTGTGCGTCAGGCAATTGCCAGCGCAATTAATTATCAATCCCTGCAGCAGGATGTGTTGAAAGGCAGCGTCAGCGATTCGACGAATCCCTTCGCGTATGGCTGGTATCAATGTGACCTGCCGCGCAAATTTGGATTCGACGCTGCAAAAGCAAATCAATTATTGGATGAAGCTGGCTGGGTGATGGGCACTGACGGAATCCGCGTGGCAAAAGGCGCGATGTATGCAAAAGATGGAACTCGCCTTTCGCTGGAATTGCAAGGATATACCGCTTTCGATCCGCTGCAACTCACTGAGGAATTCATCGTCGAAAACCTGAAAGCCGTCGGCGTGGAAGCGCGGATTCAAAACTACGACTTCTCAATCATCTTCGGTACATTTGAAGATAACTCGCCACGCGCCATCAGCGACTATGACATGCTGATCTTTGACCGCGGCTTTACCACTGAACCACAGGACTATAATTTTGACGCGTATCATTCATCCAAAATTCCCACAGCTGAAAATCCCACGGGAGGAAATTATTTTCGCTGGGTCAACCCGCAAGTGGATTCGGCTTTAGTCACAGCCGGCAGCAGCTTCGACACGCAAACCCGCAAAGATGCCTATTGCAAAATTGGTCAGGCTATCATTGATGATCTGCCTCAGGTGTATCTGTATCTCTTCCAGGATAACTATGGCGTTGCAGATAATCTGGATGGTTATGTTCTCAGCACATGGGGTTCCATGAGCTGGGGTGCGCAGAACTGGAAATACAAGTAAAATTTAACTTTCAATAAATTCAAAATATGCTGCTTGTTAGAGCAGCATATTTTGAATTTGATTTTCACTCCCAACCACTTCCTTATACATCCTTAAAGCTCCCGGGAAAATCAATTATGACTCAACACGCCGTTTTATGGTCGGACACAGCGCCTGAACCAAAATCCTACTTGAACAAACCGTTCCCATCCAAAACAGATGTGGTCGTGATCGGAGGCGGTTATACAGGCACCTCCGCAAGTCTGCAACTTGCAAAGGGTGGCGCACATGTCACATTGCTTGAAGCGCAAACCATCGGCTGGGGGGCGAGTTCTCGCAACGGAGGGCAGGCACTTTCGTGTCTGCATCACACACTCGCCGATGCGATCAAGGAGCATGGTCAGGAACGCGCAAAAGAAATGTTCCTCGCAGCAACTCGTGCCGCAGATACTGTCGAGCAAATTGTCATGGACGAAAAAATTGATTGCGATTATGTCCGCTGTGGAAATATCGAAGCTGCATTCAAGCCTTCACATTTTGACGTGCTAAAACGGGAACAGAAAATTCTGCATGATCTTGCAAACTATGAAGTTAATATCCTGTCAAAGAACGAAATGGCATCTGAACTTGGAACTGATTCTTATCATGGCTTGATGATCAACCCGCGCAGCGGTTCGCTGCAACCCGCTAAATTTGTGCAGGGTATGGCGCTCGCCGCAGACCATGCCGGCGTGGACATTCATGAAGGTACGCGTGTACTCGCGATTGAAAAGGTTGGCGCTTCCCCAACGAATAACGGAATCCGCTTCATTGTCAAAACCAACCGTGGAGACATCGCGACGAAAGAAATTATGCTGGCCGCCAACGCCTGGATCGGCAGCATCGTTCCACAATTCCGTCAACGCGTGTTCCCTGCAGAAAGTTTTGTCATCGCCACCGAACCCTTGCCAAAGGAACTGGCGCAGCGATTGATCCCCAACAGCCGTGTTGTTTACGACACGAGAAAAACACTCGCCTACTATCGCATCTCCGCTGATAACCGTATGGTGTGGGGCGGCGAACTAACCTTCGCAGGTGTCAGCCCAAAAATAAATATCAACGCATTAAGAAATGGGATGGTCAAAGTTTTTCCAGAGTTATCAAAATTCAACATTGATTATTTTTGGCAAGGCACACTTGGAATCACCTTCGATGAAAACGCGCAAGCCGGTCAGATCGACGGCATGTGGTACTCAATGTGTTATGTAGGTCACGGCGTTACACTTGCAACATACCTTGGACAACAAATGGCAAATGGCATACTTGGAAAAGCGAGCAACAATCCATTCGAGAATCTGAACATTCCCTTTGCGCCTACTTACCAGGGAAACGCCTGGTTCGTGAATATCGGTAAAATCTGGTTTCGCTTTTTGGATATGCTTGAATAAAAATGAAAATTCCCTGGTATCACAAAACCACCATTTATCAAATTTATCCGCGCTCGTTTTCCGACAACAACCAGGACGGGATCGGGGATATAAAAGGCATTCTCTCAAAACTGGATTATCTGCATGAATTGGGATTCGAGACACTTTGGATCTCCCCGTTCTTTTCCTCGCCTCAGGCTGACTTTGGTTACGACATCAGCAACTACACTGACATCGCTCCCGAATATGGCACACTGGATGATGCCCTGCAATTAATTAACGAAGTCCACAAGCGCGGAATGAAGATCGTCTTTGACATGGTCATGAACCATACCTCCATTGAACATGAATGGTTCAAAGAATCCCGCTCCTCACGCGATAATCCCAAAGCGGATTGGTATCTCTGGCAAAGTTCTCCGCTCCCGTTTTTGAGAGAGAGGTTAGGAGTGAAGGTTTCACCCAACAACTGGAAAAGTATGACGGGCGGAAACGGTTGGCATTACGCAAAAGAACGTGATGAATATTATTGGTCCAGCTTCCTCCCCTTTCAACCTGACTTGAACTATCGCAATCCTGAAGTGAAAAAAGCCATTTTCGAGATCGTCCGCTTTTGGTTGAGGAAAGGCGTAGATGGATTTCGACTGGATATTTTCAATGTTATTTACAAAGATGCGAAATATCGAAACAATCCACTTTCCCCTAA
>CAIWRB010000120.1 GCA_903914955.1 uncultured Chloroflexota bacterium
CATTGATAGCTTTGTTATAACGCATCCTCAAGGATGTGAGAGACAAATTCATTCAGGCTTGTTTTTTCCAGCGCGGCGCGTTCTGCGATCTGTCTGTGTAACTCAGGAGTAAGCCGCAAATTGAAACGCCCAGAAAAAGGTTTTTGAGGTTCTAATCCGTCGCGCTTGCACATTTCCAAGTACAAATCAATGGACTGCTTGAATGACTTTTCCAACTCAGTAGCAGAACGCCCCTGAAAAGTAACCATATCGCGCAAGCCTATCACTTCGCCTATAAAGATTTTTCCCTGATCGTCATATTCCACGACCCCCGCATAATTTTTGTATTTAATCATCCTTTACCTCCAACGATATGTCACACTCCGCTAAATAGCGCCGTATCCGTTTCAGCATGGATAAGTAAATTTCATTGCCAGGATGCGGTCGGTGAAACACAGCATAACGTCCATTCAAACGAATCCCAAGAATGGATCCACCGCGCTCTGTGATATCCGCGCCTAATGCCTTTAATAAACTTACAAAGTCATCCCAGTGAATATCCTTCCGGTCGGGGCGGGCAAGGATTGATTCGAGTGTCTGGCGGTGCTTCTTGTTCATATTGCGATAGTACCATATTCCAGTACCGTTGTCAAAAAAGCAGGTTCGAGTGCGTATTAATAAAAAAAATGACCAAGACAAACCTGGAGAGAATAGGGAATCGTCTGATGAAATTATTGCGTAAAATTCCCAAAAGGCTGACAGACGAGGTAAGTAGCCAGCATACGGGCGGATGAGACAAGTAGCCAACACAGGGTGTCTCGGTACGGTGCCTCGATACGAGCGGGAAGTTCGCCCGCTCTACTCGACAACCGGGTCTCGATACGGGAGGGTGCTACATCTCGACAGGCTCGATGCGACGCTTGACCAGCACTTGATTCGAAACTGTAAGGTAGTTAGAAAAATTATTAATCACCAGACAGTTTGTTTGATGGTGACTACGTTGGTCGAGTAGGCGGCGCTCTCCCGCCGTATCGAGACCAACCGTGAGCGAAGATAACTGATGTGATCTTGGTGCGGTGTCTCGATGCGGTGTCTCGGTACGGTGTCTCGATACGAGCGGGTGTCTCGGTACGCGTGGGAAAACCATCCACGCTACTCGACAACCGGGTCTCGACAACCGGGGAGCTGCATCTCGACAGGCTCGATGCGATGCTCGACCAGCACTTGATTCGAAACTGTAAGGTAGTTAGAAAAATTATACTGAATCGTTCACCATCTTCCACATCCCGAATGGGCTTTGTGCTGGAGATGGAAAAACAAAAAATGCAGGAGATATAAATATGATCAAGAAGATGATCGTTCTGTGTGTGTTGTTTTCCACGCTGCTGTTGAGCGCGTGCGGCGCCGTAGTCACCCCTCAACCGACGGCAGGATCTGCAACACTGGAACCAATTGCTGTTGTGGAAGCCAGCGCCACCATTGACCCGTGCGCACCGCAGTATGAGCGTGTTCTCGCCCAGCGCGTACATAATCACATGCGCGAGTTTGATGATGCCTCCACTCTGGCTGCCAGCTTAACGGCTGACAAACTTCCATCGGCCATTGCCGAACTACAGAGGATCCGCCGCGACTCACAGGATGAGCCGGTGCCATCCTGCCTTGGAAAATTGAAAGATCTGCAAGTCGCGCACATGAACATGGTCATCGACACACTGCTTGGCATGCTAAATGGAGCGAAACCCGAGGATCTGCAAACCGGCATCTCGAACTCACGTCAACTCCACGATGCCTATACCGTGGAACTGGCGAACGTGCTTGGGCTGACCGTGGTGGCAAACTCGACAGCAGTGCCTGTTGCCCAGACCCCTGCGGCGGGTGCCGTAACGGTTAGCAATGCAGGCGTGGGCCCGGTCAACATGCGCGCAACGCCCGATCTGAACGGCGCAATCGTGACCGCTTTCGCTGTAAATGAAGTCGCCGCTGTGCTGGGCAAATCAGCGGATGGGACATGGGTGCAGGTGGACGTGGCCGCACAACCCGGCACGAAGGCCTGGATATTCCTCGCGACGGTGACACTAAGCGGTTCATTGGATGCCGTTCCGGTTGTGACGCCCTAACTCGGACAAGCCGAAAAAGATTTACCGCAGAGTCGCAGAGAGCGCAGAGTTTAAGAGGTTTTCTCCGCGAACTCAGCGTCTCTGCGGTTCAAAAATTCTTGCCGCTCCGCGAAAAGCAAGCATTTAATTTCTAAGTTCTTAACTGCGGTCACATCGCGCACGCTCATCACTTGTACCCATGCTGCAGTTTCAACTTCCAGGGCGCCAGGTCGTCCATCTTGAGACACTACAACTTCATCACGAACAGCGGTCGGAATGTGTATCCGCCCGTATAACGACTTGAGCAGGTCAAAACAACCAATCTCAGCCAGGGCAATTAAGGGACCGGCATTCGCCACCACGATCATGGTTGTTTTTCCACAAAGATTTGCCCTGCCTGATTTACATCCGCTTTAAGTTCTTCGGCGGTTTCAGTAAAATATGAAATTCCATGTTGTGCGAGTAGACGAATAAAGCCCAGCTTGGATATCTCCAACATCTCGGCGCCTTTACCAGATGAGAGTCGGCCTTCGCGAAATAACTCGAGAGCGATCAACTCACGCAGGCGAGGTTCCAAATGTTCTGATGGCACATCCAGCAATCCCAGCAGGTCGCGCGGCAATTCGATTGGCACTGTCATGGTATCCATATTATATTTTCTCCTCATCTCCATCCACTGCCCTGCCATTACCTGCACAAAGCATCAAACGAAGAAAGTATTCGGAAACACCGCAGGGTTCAGTAAATAAAAAGATCACTAAGAGAATTATACCTTGTGATGGATGATGTCTGAACTTCACGGTAATGCTCTCGTGCGGAATTATGGAATTGCCCCCAAACATTGAATTAATTGAAAACATCGTAGCCGCTACCAACCAGAGCAAGGGTTCTGTGTTGGCAGTACTATCTGAATTGGATGTGCAGCTGGAGTCTGGCTTGAAATCCGGCCGAATTGTTCATCTGCCAAATGGCACGCATTTTGAG
>CAIWRB010000121.1 GCA_903914955.1 uncultured Chloroflexota bacterium
CCCAGGATCCTGCTATGATGCGGAGATATCCAATATCGTATTTGAGAAGGGTGTGATAGAGATCAGGCATAAAAAAATAAACAGGTAAACAAGTACGTGTATTGTACCTGTCTACCTGTTTGCGTGTCTACGTATTTGGCTTTACCCTTTTACAACCTTGAGTGCTTGCGGCAAAATTTCAAAGGCAGCTTTGTGTAAATTGCTTCCGAAACTTGTAAATATTTCACCATCCGCATGGATGTAAAGCGGGAGGTCTGATGTAATGCTGAAGGTTTTGAACTTTCCCATGCGGATCTGTTTGAAGCGCATGTGTGTGCCTTTCATGAATTCAGGCACGAGGCGAAACATCATGCCGCGCGAGACTTTGTTGACGGTGAGGAATTCCATTATGCCGTCGTCATTTTTCGAAGCAGGCGAGAGCATGAATCCGCCGCCTTCACGCGGACCGTTGCATAATGTGAGCATGATCACATTCTCTTCCCATTTTTCGTTTTCTGTGGAGATCTGCATTTTGGCGGGATTGTGATTCAGGATGATGGTTTGAATGACCGCCGTGAGATACATCAGGAAGCCTTTGACGATCGGAAGTTTATGCGAGCGGATGGTAACGACCGCGTCAAAGCCAATGCCGAGTGTGTTGTCAAAATATTCCCTGCGGCCGTGTTCATCGGTCATCAAGCCGATATCGACTGCCTGAATATTTTCCCCTTTTAGTGCGTGCGCCAGCGCATGAGCGGATTTTTGTGTGAGCCCCATGGCGTAGGCAAAATCATTTCCAGAGCCAATAGGCACAATACCCATGATCGGACGTTTATTTTCAGGTACCTGCATCAGCCCGTTCATCACTTCATGCACAGTGCCGTCGCCGCCCAATGCAATGACCATGTCGCAGCCTTCTTCGGCGGCTTGTTTGGCGAGTTCAATGGCGTGTGAAGGATAGACTGTTCCGCTCCATGACAGTTCACCTTTGAATTCCTGCGCGATGGGACGCAGATCGTTGGCTGTTTTCCAGGCGCGTCCCATATCGGCCATAGGATTGAGAATGAGTTTTACTTTACGGGGCATAGGAATCTCCTGATGATGAATTTGAATCTATAACCCCGTTTGGATTGATTCGGTTTTTATTCCGCCTGCTTTCTCTCCAATTGGATTGTGTTAGAATAAAATTTACTCATCAAATTAAGAGGATTCACGTGCCTGACTCATCAAAATCTTTCGATCAAACTCAGCCCAAGCCTGCTCAAGCAACACCGTTGAATCCACGTCGACGGGGAATTATCATTGGCGCATCAGAAGGTATCGGCGCCGCCCTTGCCCGGAAACTTGCAAAAGAAGGATTTACATTAGCGCTGCTCGCACGCCGCAAAGATAAGCTTGATGAATTATGCGCAGAGATCAATGCCACTGCAAATGAAATCCGCGCCATGGCTTATGTGCACGATGTTGCTAAGTATGATGAAGTCCCCGCGCTCCTAAGCAGAGTCGTCGCAGATCTTGGAGGGCTGGATCTTGTTGTCTTTATGGCAGGCGTAAATTTTCCGCCTGGCCTAACCAGCTACAACTTCGAGGGTGACCGCAAAATGATCGAAGTCAATCTGATCGGGGCGATGGCATGGCTTATCCCCGTGGCTGAAATGTTTCAAAGCGCCAAAGCAGGTCAGATCGTTGGTATTTCATCCGTCGCCGGTGACCGTGGACGTATCGGCAACCCCGGCTACAACACATCCAAAGCCGCGCTCAGTACGTATCTTGAAGCCCTGCGCAACAGGCTTGCCCGTCACGGCGTTAATGTGTTGACCGTAAAACCCGGTTTCGTAAAAACTGAAATGCTCAAAGCCGCACAGGGTGCCACTCCATTTGCAATCACTCCAGAAAAAGCCGCGGATGATATTTACACAGCCATGCGCAAACGCAAGCAATTAATATACACCGCATCCATCTGGCGCTGGATCATGCTCATCATTCAACATGTCCCCTCGGTGATTTTCCGCCGCATGTCGTTCTAACAAACTCAAACCCTGAAGGTTCACGATGCCCCCGAAGAGGAAATACTTTTCTGGGGTCGGTAAAAAATCCAATGCAAAAAACATTCACCCAATTTGAAAATTTTGGCCATTCGCTGAATGCGCCTTCCTATCTCATCCAGCCCAATACAACCGAAGATATATACGAGGCTTTCCTGCTCGCTAAGAAAAAGGGACTCACTGTCACCGCGCGCGGCGCAGGACGCAGTTATAACGACGCGGCACTCACAGGCGGAGGCATTGTTCTGGATATGCGCGGCATGAATGTGATTACAGAATGGGACAACTCCACAGGTCTTGTCACCGCACAGTCTGGTACAACGCTCGAACAATTTTGGCAAAGAGTTGAGCCTGATGGCTGGTGGCCGCCTGTCGTCTCAGGCACGATGAAAACAACATTGGGCGGCTGTCTCAGCGCGAATATCCATGGCAAAAATAATTTCAAAATGGGACCCATTGGCGAACATGTGGTGGAGTTCACTGCCATCCTTCCGACCGGCGCAGAGATTACATGCTCGCCCAAAAAGAACGCGGATCTGTTTTATTCCATGATCAGCGGATTGGGGATGCTGGGAATCTTCACCTCTATCACAATGCAAATGAAGCGCATCCACTCCGGACTTTTGATCATAGATGCGTTGCCCGTGCATAATCTGCACGAACAGCTTTCTGCCCTGCTGGAGGGCGCACCCAACAACGATTACATTGTCGGGTGGATGGATTGCATTGCGGGCGGAAAATCCCTTGGCCGCGGACAGATCCACGCGGCGCGTTATCTGCATGAAGGTGATGATCCAAATCCGCTGGAAACGATGAAGATCAAGAATCAAATTTTACCGCCGCGTATTTTTGGTGTTTTTCCGAAATCAATGCTGCACTATTTTATGGCACCGTTTATGAACAACTTTGGAACTTGGGGAATTAATACCGCGAAGTATGTTGTCTCATTAAGCAAACATACATTTCGTCAATCTCACGCAGGATTTCACTTTCTGCTGGACTACGTCCCTGATTGGGAATTCTCCTACGGCCGCGGCGGATTGATCCAGTATCAATCTTTTATTCCAAAGGAAACAGCCGAATCTGCGTGGACTGAAATACTCAAGCTCTCGCACAAAAATCATTTACCATCCTATCTTGGGGTGACCAAGCGTCACCGCCCGGACAAATTTTTATTAACCCACGCGGTGGATGGTTTTTCACTAGCGATGGATTTCAAAGTGACAAATAATAACCGCGCTAAACTTAACCAGTTGTTGCAGGAATTTGACAGAATCGTTTTACAGGCTGGTGGAAGATTCTATTTCGCCAAAAACAGTGAGACTACGGCCGAAACAGCTGCAAACTTTTATGGAAATGAAACAATTGCTAAATTCAAAAAGTTAAAAAAACGCTGTGACCCAAACGGATTACTGGAATCGGATCTATACCGCAGGATTTTTGCAGATTAAATTATCATGGCGCAACCCTGCAGGGTTTATTGGTATGAATATTGATGTTATTGACCTTGGCTTGATCGAATACGAAACTGCCTGGAAATTGCAGAATGAATATGCAGTGCAGATTGCAGAGGGAAAACGTCCGCCGACATTGCTATTGCTTGAACATCCCCACGTTTATACATTTGGACGAAAAGGCCGCGCCGAAAATTTGCTTTGGAATGAAGAACAATTAAAACAAAAAGGGATTTCTGTTCATTGGGTGGATCGTGGCGGGGATGTGACCTATCACGGGCCGGGACAATTGGTTGGATATCCGCTCTTACCGCTCATGCCATTAATATCTGACAGATCTGATATCACGTTTGATTATGTTGGCTATGTTCGCAATTTGGAGAAAACACTCATTGAGACGCTGGCGTGCCTGGGTGTGGTATCAGGCCAAAGGTCAGGGTTTACCGGTGTATGGATTCAAGCAGATGTTCATTCGCGATGTCCGCGTTGTCGTCCTGAGGATAAAAAGAAACCAGCCAAGATTGCGGCAATTGGCGTCAAAGTGGATGTGCGCGGAGTGTCGCGTCATGGCTTTGCGTTGAATGTAAATCCAGATATGGAATATTGGGATGGAATTGTTGCCTGTGGATTATCGGAGCCTGTTGTGTCGCTGACAGATTTAATAAATCCAATACCCTCGATGGAGAGGGTCAAGCTGGAAGTAATCGCTGCGTTTTGCGAAGTTTTTGAGATGAATACCTGATTTTTTGAAAATGGTTCTGTTTGATCGATAACTCCCGCCAAATTGTGACTTTACCCATAAAATGGCCGCGCCTGGAAGCATAAAGTGACCGCATTTTAGCTTGCTTTGAATGGAAAAATTAATAGATCGTGATCTAACTGGAACCATAACTTGGCCGCCAGTAAATTCTGGAAGCATAAAGTGGCCGAAAGTTTATGCCTCATTTTCCGCCCAAAACACAGCGAAAACTTAGCAAAATTACATTCTTGCGTTCATAAGAATACAGAACAGTATTTCTCGAAGTCTGTTTGGAGAAATGATGAATAATTTCGACTTATCGGATGAGCTTTTTGAGATAGTGCCATTTTCAAAATATCCCCTCTGGAAGCATAAAGTGGAAAAAGCGGCCACTTTATGGGTATAGTTACACAAATCAACGAGTAAATTAAATGATGACCGCCAGGGTGATGGGGGCACCCTAGCGGTCATCAAGGCCAATATTACTACCATACCCAATTCGGTGCAAGTCTTTTTTCTTAGAGTTTCCTTAATATGTTTTGGATTTCAAACCGACTTTTATGGGTGTGCCCCGAGTAGGAATCGGACCTACATCTAAGCCTTAGGAGTGCTTTGTTCTGTCCATTGAACTATCGGGGCTGGCAAATGAATTATACCAAAGGATGAAATTCGTCCGGTATCGTAATAATAGAATCTTTAAAACACACACTGGATAAATTCAAAGCCCGTCTTATACAAGACGGGCTTTGAATTTATCTTATCTCTTTGCAGTTTTGCGTTTTGCGGATTTGGCCTTTACCGTTTTTTTTGCAGTAATTTTTTTGGTTTTAGATTTTGCTGCCGGTTTGGGTTTTGTACTTACAGGTAATTTCTCCAACTCGCTTACCAGCTTCTCCAATACATCGAAACCGCCCTGCCAAAATTTGGGATTACGAATGTTGATACCGGCTTCTTCAAGGATCTTCGCAGGTGCTTCCGAGCCGCCTGCTGAAAGGATCTTAAGATAGCGCGACTTGAAGGATTCACCTTCGATTTTATATTGCTGATAAAGGGAGAAGACCAGCAATTGTCCGAATGAGTAGGCGTACACGTAAAAAGGTGTGTGATAAATATGCGGAATCGATACCCATTCCCATTTGAATTCATCGCTTAGCTCGATTGCATCACCGAATTGTTCCTTTAAATTTTCCATGTATGCGGCACACAACTCATCGACTGATGCGTTTTTCTGGATCATTTCATGCGCCTGTTTTTCGAACATGGCAAAATACGCCTGACGCATGATGGTTGCATAGGCGTCATCCACTTGTTTGAAGAGGATGTCACGTCGCACTGCTTCATCCTTCTCTTCGGCGAGTAATTTGTCTGTGAACATCATCTCCCCAAAAGTGGATGCGGTCTCTGCGAGCGGCAGGGATGAATGGAATGTAAACGTGCTGTGGTGCGAAGCCAGCATCGAGTGGATGGCGTGTCCCAATTCATGTGCCATTGTGGCGACATCACGCGCGTTGCCTTGATAGTTCAATAAAACATAAGGGGTCATGTCAGGCAAAACAGACCAGCAGAACGCGCCATCCTGTTTGCCTTTGCGTACTTCGCTGTCCAGGCGGTTATCATCAAATACTCGACGGGCAAGTTCACCTAGTTTTGGTTCGAAAGCACTGAATGATTCCAAAACCATTTCAGCGGCTTTGCCGTAGTCATATTTCTTGTCCGAACCTGCCACGGGAGCGTACACATCATAACGGCGGAGCTTCTTGACACCGAGCGCCTTTGCCTTGAGTTTAAAGTAGCGCTGGAATATCTTTACGTTTTTCCGCGCGGTTTCGAGTAATGCATTTACCGCTTCGTTGGGAATGTCATTTGCAAGGTTGCGAACGGAAAGCGGATCACTAAATTTGCGCAGTGAAATATTTTCATTATGCCAGTCTCGTGCAATGGTTTGATAGATCTGCCCGAGGATCGGTCCCGCCTCACCATAGACGCTATACAGTTCCTGATAAGCCGCGGCGCGCATCTTTGGGTCAGGTCCCTGCACGAATCGCATAAGCTGTCCGCGGGTTAATTCCTGGGTCTTGCTGTTCGCCTTCAATTTGAAAACATAACGATTTGTGATCGCATCATAAAGTGTAGTCAGGGCATTTGTGCCGGTCACATTCTTCAGGTTCACTACTTTTTCTTCCGCTTCGCTGAGCGTATGAGGTTTGAAGAGACGCAGAGCTTCAAGGAAATAGCGATAATCACCTGATATTGACATCAAACGTTTGGCATTCTCTTCATCCACTTCCTTCCACCACAGGCTGAAGAATAGCGTGCGGTTTTCGATCTCCGCCAAAAATTGCTGTGCGCGTGAGTACAGGGATTGCACAGTCTGGTCCTGTGTGTCTGCGGTGAAGGATAATCCTGCAAACGAGTATAGTTTGTTCGCGACCCGCGTTATCTCTTCGCTGGCTTGGATGACCTGTATGAATTGTTCTGCCGAAATATCAGAGTTGAGCTTTCCGCGCACGCCTTCGAATGATGTAACCTGTTCCTCGATCATGTCGAACGCGTTTTGCAGTTCGGCGCTTTCGTAAGACGGATAAAGTGGAGCAAGGCTCCATTTAGAAATTTTGTACGCCATATTTTTCTCCTGTTTTGTTTGGATGCTGATAAATTGTCAAGAATTTAAACTGATTGATTTTGTTCACGATAGGCTAAAAGAACCAGAGCAACCAGCGTAATTACTGTACACGTAAAACCTATTATGAGCGTAGTTATATAGGTGGGATCAGGAGAGTTACCTACGGCCACTTCAATAATATCGGTCGCGCGTTTGGAAATACTGAAGTTCTCAAGGCTCCAGCTTCGGGAATTGGATATTAGATCATACGCCATCAGGGCTTCACCAAAAAGCACTATACCCATCTTTTCCCAATTTTTCTGATTCCACTCGTTGATCAGAGATTGGAACTGAATTCCCCCGAATGTAATCAGAAAGACAAGTGGAACAACCACAAAACGGGTCGGTGCACGCTGCGAGTCCAAAAAAGGGATGTGGGAACTAAAGAGCGGCAGGTAGAGGGATCCTATTGAGAAAAAAAACATAATCAGCATGGGAAAGTAGAGCGGACGATATCTTTCGTCCTTCCTCCAGTTTCTGATTACACCGAAGTAAAGAGTGAAGGCAAATCCAAGCACTCCCAAATAATACGCTTTTTCCCAATACCCTTGACTATTCTCTGCGATGAATACTTGAAGTAATTGAAGTACAGATGTGAATCCTCCCAGGAATTTAAGGCCTGTACCACCTGCAAATTGTAGAGCCGGTGGCAGGATTCTTATCATACTTAGAAGGGTGCTCAAAACAATTGCTTTTATTATTGTTGAAAAATAACGCGGTTGAAACAATCCAAGTAAAAGCAGGAAACTCATGCAGTAGATAAAGAAGTGGGCGGCACCCTGCAGGACAATTGCCAGCATAACCAGACACATGGAGAGTTGCCATTTCCAACCGGTTTTTTCTCCCTCCACCATTTTCAAGACAAGCAGAATATAAAAAGGCAGAAGAAAATACCCTACCCATTCAAAGTGACCAACACCCATGTGTGCATTAATATGGCCATTCAAATTAAATAGCAGGAATAATGAAAGGAAGGAAACAAACGAAAGGTGATATCTGCTGCGAATCAGTAAAAGGCCCACAAAACTCAGGCTGTAAAAGACCCATACATTAACAAGAACATAAGTGGCCGGGTTTAAGAAATAAAGCAAAAGGATTTGTGGCGAAAAAGGTCGGTTTTGCCTTGCAAGATATTGAGAGGGAACCATATAAGGAGAATCTGCATGAAGGGGAAATTGTCCGCTTTTGAGTGACTTACTTAAAAAATCAAGATAAGGCCCAACGTGCAAGTGCCAATCTTGAATATCAAAGCGGTTGTTGAACCAATCCAGAAAGAAACCCCAATGCAATAATCCTGCCGCAAATAAACCTGTTAGCAAGATAGCCACGGCCCATTTTGCAAACAGGGATTCAAGCGGTTTAAACAGAACATCAAGGAAAAACTGAAAAGCTTTTATAAGTTTTTGTGAAAGGGGATTAATCATATTTTCTCTTGAACCTAACTTGTTTACGACTTACCCGGTTCGAAATCTTTTACCGCGGGCACTTGCTCCGAATGCATATCTTCCAGATTAACTTTCGGGAGTGTAGTGTTACATTAGTTTTCGAGAATCTGTGTGGATTAGCGAAGGTCATGGCAGTTCTCGTGGCCTTGCGTAAATCCTAGTTTATATATAAATACTTCCATCCAAAAAATACTCTGAGGGAATGACGATTTGTATCTGAAATAAACGTTTTGGAAGGAATTTACAAACTAGATCGAACGTGCATAATATCGCCATCTTTGATGATATATTCTTTGCCTTCGAGTCTGAATTTGCCTTTGGCTTTCGCTTCATTCATCGACCCTAAACTGATTAGGTCTTCGTAGGCAACCACCTCCGCCCGAACAAACCCGCGCTGTAGATCGGTATGGATCTCAGCCGCAGATTCCTGCGCAGTTGCGCCGCGGAGAGTCGTCCATGCGCGTACTTCATCTTCGCCAACCGTGAAGAAGGTCTGCACTCGAAGCAGGTCATATGAAAGATTGATCATTCGGCTGAGACTCAATTCCTTGATGCCATATTCTTCCATGAAAACAGAAGCATCTTCCGGACTGAGCTGGGCGATCTCCATTTCGAGTTTGCCCATCAACGCGACGGATGGATGATCGAGTTTGCCGGTCACGTCAGGCACAGGTTGTCCTTCGCCCATATTAAAAACAGTAAGAATAGGTTTACGAGTCAACAGACCAAAACTTGCCAGTTCCCTCTGTTCATCATGTGTGAATTCCATACTGCGCAAAGGCTTGTTATCTGAAAGGGTCTTGTTTAGTTTTTCAAATAATTCTGTCTGACGTGCGTTGACGGTTTTGTCTGTACCGCCTTTTTTGCGTTCATCAATTAACTTTTCCAGCTTTCTTTCGACTGCGATCAGATCATTCAACAGGAGTTCTGTTAACATATTCTCTGCATCGCGCATCGGATTGACGCTGCCATTTGGGTGCATAACGTTCTCGTTTTCAAAACCGCGTACCACCAGGATCAATCCTTCCATTTGGTTGAGTTGATTCAACAACTGCCCGGTGATACCGCTTTTGGCAGAACCAGCTTCCAGACCGGCGATGTCCGCATAGGTCACCTTGGTGTAGATGGTCTTCCTTGGGTTGAACATGGCGGAAAGCTTGGTCACGCGCGGGTCGGGGACATCCACAACTGCAGTGTGAACTTCGATGCGTCCTGCGCTGGCAGTGGTGGGGGTGTTGCCACGTGTCAGCGCGTTGTAAATTGTAGTTTTTCCAGATTGGGGTAAACCTATGATTCCTAGTTTCATGCTTGACCTTATCAATGAGAGTTTGTTATACTAGCGGACGCTTCATAAAAAATGCCGGAGTGGCGGAATAGGCAGACGCGCACGACTCAAAATCGTGTTCCCAACGGGAATGAGGGTTCGATTCCCTCCTTCGGCACTATTATATAATATCCGAAGCGGTATTATAACCGAACGTTCTCTCGAAAGAGGGAACGTTTGTGTTTTGTATATACTCACTAAAAATAGATTGACAATATTTTTTTGAAATTGTAGAATGAACAAGGTTTGAGCTAACTTTGGCTTGCTTGTTAATTTAAGTGTAATTTGGAGGATAAAAATGAAACTATATTTCCTGTTTGTGGCAATTGATCTGTTGATCCTGATAATGTATCCGATCGCTTACATTACGTACCTTGTTCGAAAAGTAATTGGTGCCAAACATTAGCAAGTTGTCAAAATCACAGTAAAATAAATCCTGGAGGCACAAATGCCCTTATTAAATGATATCCTGGCTGTGATTTTGGGAGGTGGTCGCGGAGCGCGACTCTATCCGTTGACGCAAATGCGATCAAAACCCGCGGTTCCGATTGCGGGCAAATATCGTCTCATTGATATCCCCATCAGCAATTGTATTAATTCAGAAATATATCGTATCGCTGTGCTAACCCAGTTCAATTCAGTATCCCTGCATCGGCACATTACTCATACTTATAATTTTGATGCCTTTCATACTGGTTGGGTGCAGATCTGGGCTGCCGAGCAAACCATTGAAAGCGCAGACTGGTATCAAGGTACTGCTGACGCTGTGCGAAAGCAAACTCTTGAGATACAGTCGAGTGGGGCGAAGAATGTGTTGATCCTCGCGGGAGATCATCTTTACCGCATGGACTACAAGGCGATGGCCGAATTTCATTGGGCAAATAAAGCCGATATTACCGTGGCTGTCCAACCTGTTCCAAAGGAAGAAGCGTCACGGTTTGGGATTTTAAAAAGAGAGAAGGATGGCCGAATTTCCTCTTTTGTTGAAAAACCCAAGGATGCTGAAACACAGAACAAATTTGTTAGTCGTGACGATCCTTTGCGTCCATTCCTTGGTTCCATGGGCATCTATATGTTCAAGACCAAAGTCTTGATGAAACTGCTCGCAGAATTTTCAAGCTATCATGATTTTGGAAGCGATATTATTCCCCAAGCCATTAAGACTCATTCAGTATTCGGATTTGACTTTGATGGCTACTGGCAGGATATTGGAACGATCCGTTCCTTCTACGAGACTAATCTGGCTCTCACCACTCCGCAGGCTCCTTTCAATTTTTATGATCCGAAATTGCCAATTTATACCGACCAGAGGTTTCTACCCAGTTCCATTATTGAGGATAGCAAACTAAGTGATGTATTGGTTTCGGATGGCAGCCGTATCCATCGGTCTGATATTTCACATTCGATCATTGGAATTCGAAGTCAAGTCTCAGAGGGATGTACGATCAAGGATAGTATTTTGATGGGGTCAGACTATTATGAGCGGAACGATGAAGGTCTGCCCATTGGGATCGGCGCGAACTGTCATATTGAAGGCGCTATTCTCGACAAGAATGTGCGCATTGGCGAAAATGTGGTTATCCGCCCATTCCCGCGCAAAGTGGATATGGATAATGAAAATTGGTATGTCCGTGACGGGATCGTAGTGATTCCGAAGAATGCCGAAATCCCCCACGGGACGAAAATTACGCCGGAAGAATAATGGAAATTATCCGCAGATCGGATTGTTCTCCCGTAATTTGCAGATTTTCCAAAATCATTTTGAACTGTAACCTATTTGTAATTCCAAGGGATGCTATATAGCATAAGTCAACCTTAAAATTATGCTATACTCACAATATATGAAGCCATCGCGCGAATATTGGCCACGCTGGGCAGAGACCTTGCGCCGTTACCAACTTCACGGACTCATCACCTCGCTTCTTGAAGCTGGAAGCCCTCTTACTTTGCTTGGAGCGCAGGCGCTTTATTTTGGACGGGGATTAATTGATGACGATCAACTCACTGCTTTGGCATTAACGTTGGAAGAGGAAAATGAAGCACGAGAATTCGCTTCATTCTTGAGCCACGGGAAGGCGTCAACATGAACGAGTTGATTGTAATTCTGGTTAGCGCATTCTTGTTGTTTGCAATTACGTTATGGAAGCGAAAGTCCCCAGCCAATTTGCGTGAGATCCCTGCGTTGACACGCTTATACCGCACCTTGGGGCTTAGCATTGAAGACGGAACCCGTTTGCATGTTTCGCTCGGAAATGGGAGTTTGCTGGATGCGCGCGGCGGCTCTGCTCTGGCTGGGCTTGCGCTATTACGTCACATTGCGGAGCGTACTTCTGTGAGCGATAAACCGTCCGTAGCCTCTGCGGGCGACCCTACACTTGGCTTGCTGACACAAGACACCTTGCAGGCAGGCTACCAGGCTGCAGGTGTGCAAGAGCTATATGTTCCCACCAGCGGTCGCGTGACGGGTTTGAGTCCTTTTGGATATGCCGCTGGCGCGATGAGCATATTGCAAAACGAAAATATTTCCGCAAATATTATTATCGGACATTTTGGTCCGGAAGCGGGATTGCTAATCGAAGCATCAGACCGTGAAAATATGGTACTGATCGGCGCCAGCGATGAACTTAGCGGGCAAGCCGTTCTTTTTGCAAACACCCAGGATGCACTGATCGGCGAAGAGCTTTTTGCCGCGGGCGCATATCTCGGCGCGGGCGCTTCACATATAGCCAGCCTTACTTTGCAGGATATCCTGCGTTGGTTCCTTATTCTCGCTTTGTTGGGCGGCGCGGCCGCAAAACTTATTGGGGTGATTTGATGCGAGTATTTACGGCAGTCATCGCCATTGCCGCGGGCACCCTGGTCTTGGGTGGATATTTCCTTCCCGCACTTGCACCTGTGCAGACGCTTTTGTTGAATTGGGCAACCATCCTTGCCGGAGTAGCGGTTCTTGTTGGCATTTTCAATTTAGTTTCTGTCCATTCTGATAAGATCCGCCGTCATGAAAAAGGGAACGCGTACAGCGCACTCCTTCTTATGGCTTTGATTGTCACATTCCTGTTTGCAATGATCCTGCGGCCAGACCATATCATAATGAAGATCGCCCTGAGCGGAATCATTATTCCCGTCGAAGCCGCTTTGATGGGGCTGCTGACCATATCACTGCTTTACGCTGCCATCCGCCTCTTGCGTCGCCGCGCAGAGTTGATGAGCATTGTATTTTTAATTACAGCCGCGTTATTAATTCTCGGGTCAGCCACCTTGCCTTTTGGGAATATCCCTGTGATAGGAACATTCATTCGCCCATGGATTACGCAGGTATTGGCGCTTGGCGGTGCACGCGGGATTTTGATCGGCGTTGCGCTTGGCGCACTGACTACCGGATTACGTGTTCTGTTTGGCGCAGACCGTCCTTATGGTGGCAACTAAATGACAGATGTCATAAAGTGCCCGACCTGTGGAAAAAACAATCTGCCAGATCAGGAATTCTGTCAGTATTGCAGATCACGCCTGACACCTCTGACTGGGGCTCTCAAAGGAGCTGATGCTCCCATTAGACCCGGACAGATTCCGACCAAGAAAAATACCGCTGAACTTGAACCGATCCTCCCTCAGTGGTTAAGAGATGCGCGTGATTCAGCTCGAAAAACTACTGAAAATGAACCTACCCCGCAAGACAAACAAAAACAAGAATCGTTTTCTGCTTCCACTTCCTCGTTTGATCTGTTGGCTGGTTTGCAAAACCAAAAAGAGAGCAGCGACGAAGAAAATGAAGTTCCCGATTGGCTTGCAAACTTAACCGGCGATTCAGTGAAACCCAAAAAAGATGAGACTGAATCTTCCGAGGTACGCTGGGTGGAATTAGGCGGCGAAAAGGATTTCGCTCGGGATGAAGAATCTCAAACTGGATCTGCGGGAGAGACAGCGCATATTGAACCGCAATCGAATGAAAAGGAAGACCTGAGCGATTGGTTTCGCGACGCGAGTGGGTTTCAACCGCAACTACAGCCTGATCAACCTGCCGAAACTGAAAATTCATTTTCGCCTCCAACCTCTGATACGCCCGATTGGTTGCGTAAGATGGTTGCAGATAGTGAACCGCAAAATGACCAAGCCCAGTCGCTTGACTCCGGCAGCGTATCTGCCTTCCCTGATTCGCCGGATTGGCTGCGTAATATGCCGTTGGAAAGTAATTTGCAGTCAAGCCCTGCGAAGGAGCTAGATAATACATTTGATGCTGCTTCTGCACCATTTGTTGAAGAACCAGACTGGCTTCGTGCGCTGGGTGGTTCACAAGATAATGTCAACGCTGGAACTCCTGTTGATCTTTCACAAACAAGCCTGGGTACATTTGAGGCGGGCGAAAGTTCTTCCGCTGACAAGCTGCCAGAATGGATGGAAAGTTTTCCCTCCATTGAAAGTGACAAGCCCCTCCAGGGCACAGTTCCCAAGTGGTTGAAGGAAGAAACATCCGCAACGTCTGCAGAGGCTGAGATACCTGTATGGTTATCGTCCGGGTTTCCTGCGGCGGAGCCTGCCGCCACTGCACCAGAAAAGCCAATTGCAGAAGATAGTTCTTTGCTTGGCGATATTCCGAATTGGTTAAAAGCTTCCGCGCCGCAGTCATCTATTTTTTCTGATGAGCAGTCCCCCGCAGGTTCTTTAGATACACCCGATTGGCTCAAAACATCCAGTGACGAGCAGCAACCGCAATCCAGGTCGGCTTTCTCAGAGATTGAATCTGCGTCGCCCGCTTTTTCTGCGGATACGCAGTCAAGTGAGAACATGGATGCACTTTTCACCGACATGCCCGATTGGCTTTCAAAAGCGACGGATAATTCGAGTTTATTAAGTCAATTACCAGCCGCAGATGTAAACTTAATTGAGCCGGGTGAATTACCATCGTGGGTGCAGGCAATGCGCCCATCAGATTCTGGTAATCCTTTATCATTTTCAAGCGATGAAACGCTTGAAAAACGTGGAGCGCTGGCCGGATTTCAAGGTGTGCTTCCCGCAGTACCAGGCTATGCTGCCACAAGCAAACCAAAAGCCTATTCGATCAAACTCAATGCAAGCCAAGAACAGCAGACCCACGCGGCATACCTGGAGCAAATCCTGGCAGGAGAGACTGCGCCTCTTCCCATTGCATCTTTTTCATCACTCCAAAGATCGCGCGGCTTACGATGGGTGATCACTTTTATCTTCTTCGTAATTTTGACGCCTGTATTATTTTTGCGGACCCAATTCTTCGCCATGCCTGTCGGAGTTCCAAACGAGATTGGCAATGCGATGCGCGTAGTGCAAGCCATCCCTGAGGGTGCACCTGTGCTCGTTGCTTTTGATTATGAACCAGCCCGAGTCGGAGAAATGGAAGCCGCCGCCGCTCCGATATTTAAGCAGTTAAGAAATCCAAACCTGACATTCATCTCAACCAACGAAACCGGCGGATTATTAGCAGAGCACTTCAGCTCTATACCTTTGGATGGACTCAGCGGAGAGAGCGGACCTCAGCCTTTGAATTTAGGCTACCTGCCCGGTGGACAAATGGGTATCCGAGCCTTTGGTGAAAACCCACCAGCCGCTGCTCCTTTTGATATATCCCTCTCCCCTGCGTGGGCATCTCCACAGTTACAAGGTATCACATCACTTTCACAATTCGCGGCACTGATAATCATTTCAGATAATGCCAATTCAACTCGTGCCTGGATCGAGCAGACTTCAGACACACGCGGGGCAATTCCCATTCTGGTTATCTCCAGCGCTCAAGCCGCGCCGATGATCCAGCCATACTATGACTCGCGACAAGTCAGCGGGCTGGTCACTGGGTTGTATGGCGGGGCGGTAGTGGAACAAAATAATGGCAGCACCGGTGAAATTACTCGAAAATATTGGGACGCATATAGCATCGGAATGTACCTTGCTATGGTTTTTATCTTGGGCGGCGGGTTATTAAATCTAGCATTAGGTCTGCGTGACCGGGTTACAGCAAGGGAGGCAAAGTAATATGGTTCTTTCTCTTGATCTGATCACTGGCCTTCTAAGCTTTGTGTTTACCTTGTTTATTTTTAGTTATTTGATTGGAGACAACCCGCTCTTTCGTATCGCAGTGTATATTTTTGTAGGCGTATCCTCTGGATATATCGCCTCGATTGCCTGGTGGCAGGTAATCTGGCCTAGGCTGATAAATCCGTTGATCTTCGGCTCCATACTTGAGAAGGGGTTTATGCTTGTGCCATTGATCGGTGCGATCTTGATTTTTATGAAAATATTACCGCGAATGGCAGGCATGGCGCGCTTTGCAATGGCATTCATGGTGGGTGTGGGCGCGGCAGTCACTATCTACGGCGCAGTGGCTGGAACACTTATTCCGCAGGTGTTAGGGACCATTAATATATTTGACCTGTTGGCCGCAAGTGCGCGCAACGTCAGCCCGATCGAATCCATATTTAATGGCTCGGTTATTCTCGCCGGTACGATTTTCACGCTCATCTATTTTCATTTTGGTGCGCGCCCTAAGGCGGATGGCTCCATGCAGCGCATGAGATTGATCGAATTATTCGCGTGGGTTGGGCGCATTTTTATTGGCATTACTTTGGGTACTGTGTTTGCAGGTGTTTATGCCGCCGCATTGACTGCGTTCATTGAACGCATCATATCGATTATTAATTTCATTGGGAACTTTCTGTAATTATGCCTTCTTCATTGGTTGACGGAAACTCTCTACTTGCTGTAGATGTGGGCGCGGCGAATACACGCGCTGTTCTATTCGACGTGGTTGAAGGTGAATATCGTTTTATGGCTTCTGGCACTGCGCCTTCAACAGCTGAAGCGCCACTCAAGGATGTCAGCGAAGGGGCTCGCCAAGCGATCAGAAATTTACAGGCGCTTTTAGGCAGACCACTATTGGATACACAAAACAACCTCATTACACCGAGCCAACCCAATGGGTCGGGTGTGGATGCGCTGGTTGTCACTTTATCTGCGGGTGCGACCATCCGAACCGTCATTGTGGGGTTGCTGAAGGATGTTTCGATTGAAAGCGCGCGCCGCCTTACTGAATCAACTTATGCGCGTATCGTTGAGACCATTGGCTTGAATGATCAGCGCAGGCCAGATCAACAAATTGATAGCATTATACGAATGCGGCCAGATCTGATTGTGATTACAGGTGGTACAGACGGCGGTGCATCTCGTTCTATAAAAAAACTTCTTGAACCGGTCGGGCTTGCCAGCTTTTTATTGCCAGAAGAAAAACGTCCAGCTGTTTTGTTTGCAGGCAATGAAAAGATCGGTGATGAGGTGAGGGACATGTTTGGTCCACTTACTGCGTCTCTGCATCTTAGTCCGAATGTGCGGCCATCGCTTGAAACGGAAGACCTCGAACCTGCGCAGCGCGAACTTGCACACATGGTTGTCGGTCTCCGCAAGCGTCAGATCAAAGGTGTCGATCTGTTGGATCAATGGTCCGACGGGCATATTTTGCCAACCGCTTATGCCACCGGGCGCATGGTTCGTTTCCTTGCCAAAGTATATGGCTCAAAAAAAGGGATCCTGGTTGTGGATATCGGCGCGTCAGCCGCGCTCATTTCAGCGGGTTTTAAAGATAAATCTACATTGAATGTGTATCCTCAATTTGGCCTGGGTGAAAACCTGCCAGGTTTGTTAAATTACACTTCACTTGAAGATATTTTACGCTGGTCGCCGCTTGATATTTCAACTGGAATTCTGCGCGATTATCTCTATCAAAAATCATTGTATCCATCCGCCATTGCCGCCACCAAGGAAGATCTGGCCATAGCTCAATCGGTTACGAGGCAGGCACTTTACCTAGCGATGCAATCTGCGCGGCGGGATTTCCCACGCAACATCGCAACCATCAAACCAAACTTGACTCCACTCTTTGAGCCGATCCTCGCTGGCGGCGGCGCTTTGAGTGACGCTTTGCGCCCCGGCCAGGGATTGCTCATCCTCCTTGACTCGCTCCAACCTGTCGGCGTGACCACAGTCATCCTCGATCAAAATAATCTGCTTCCTTTGTTGGGCGCAGCCGCTTCGCAAAACAACATCCTGCCTGTGCAGGTGCTTGAATCTGGGGCATTCCTCAGTGTGGGAACGGTCGTCTCGCCGGTTGTCACTGCCAAGTATGGCACACCCATCCTGCTCGGAAAGTTGACTTATGAAAACGGAGTCGAAGCGCGTGTGGAGCTAAAATATGGGAGTCTTGAAACCCTTCCGTTACAAAGCGGCGAGGTTGGCAAGCTGGCCATTCAATGCCTGCGTGGTGCAAATGTAGGCTTTGGCCCAGGGCGGGGTGGTACGATCCCAGTCAGCGGCGGCGCGCTTGGCGTGGTCTTCGACGGGCGCGGTCGCCCGTTGGATCTACCCTCAGATCCAGTTCGTCGACGCGAACTAATCAAAAAATGGAATTGGACTATCGGAGGCGAGTAGCTCATGCAAGCGCCTGTTAATCATATTGTTGGTCTTACATCCATTGTGCGTGAGCGGATCCTGCCGTTCTCTGGCACAGTGCTTGTGCAACTCAATCAAAAAGTCAGCCCGAATGAAGTGATCGCCGAATCCAATTGGGCGCGCGAGCATATCCTTCTGGATGTGGCTCGCTTATTACGGGTGACCCCTGCCGTCGCGGAACGCCTTATAAAAATCAAAGTGGATGACCGCGTTCCTGCCAATACAGAAGTGGCAGTTGGGAAAGGACTTTTCCCACGCAGCGTCCGCACACCGCGGGAAGGCCGCGTGGTGGTGGTTGGCGGCGGGCAGGTGTTGATCGAAGTTGGCGACCCCAAAATAGAATTGCACGCCGGATTGCCCGGCACGGTCGTTGAGATTATCCCGAATCGAGGCGCGGTTATACAAACTGCCGGCGCGTTGGTGCAGGGAATCTGGGGCAATGGCCGCATAGAATCCGGATTGCTGGTAAATATTGCTGAAAGTCCCAACGGTGTGCTTGTTGCCAATCGTTTGGATGTGAGCCTGCGCGGCTCGATCTTGCTGGCGGGGATGGTTAAAGATGCAGAGACGTTGAAAGCCGCGAGTGAATTACCGGTGCGTGGATTGATCCTTTCGAGTTTGTATCCATCTCTTATTCCAATGGCGCGCGAGATGCGTTTTCCCATCATGTTGACTGAAGGTTTTGGTGCCTTACCGATGAATTCCGCTGCTTATAAATTACTCAGCACGAACGCCAAACGTGAGATTACCGTGAACGCTGAAGTATATGACCGATATAGCGGCGCACGGCCTGAGGCGATCATACAGCTTCCCACTTTTACTGACCCTCCAATTCCGCATGAGGTGGATGATTTTGCCCCGGGGTTGCAGATACGGATGCGCCGTCCACCTGCCATGGGAATGATCGGCTCGATCGTTGCAATACCCCGCGGATTAACAACGCTTCCGAGCGGTTTGCGCGCTCCTGCTGCTGAAGTAAAGCTCGAGAACGGTGAAACAGTGATTGTACCCCTCGTAAATCTTGAAGTTGTGGGATAATAGCCACGTTATTGTGATTAAAATTCGTAATAACAAAATGATCAGGAGAGTGCTACATGTCTTTTGAAGAACCTAATTTTGATGAGGGTGGTGACGCCCCGCTCCCGGAAGAATCAAACAATAACCGCACCTTTATGATTGCTGTCGGTATTTTAGGCGGGATTATATTGATCTCGGTTGCGTGCCTTGTGGGAGTTTATTTGTTCAACCTGCGAAGCCGTTCTACTGCAACGCAACAGGCTCAGGCGAGTTCCAACGCAACCGCCACTGCAGCCGCTTTTATCAATCAAGCGCTTACCGCAACATTTGAAGGGCTGATCAGTTTGCCCACTACCACTTCCACGCCAGTCCCGACATCTGTAGTGAATTTGGCAACCGCTACAATTTCTGGGCCGAATGCCGCAAGTTTGGATGGTACTTCGGTTGCCAATACCGCTACCATTGGTGCGGCTTATACTCAAGCCGCCGCCGCGCAGTTGACAGTGGTTGTCACCACGACCGCCCTGCCCACCACAGGCATCGCGGATGAATTCGGTCTACCCGGGCTGGTAGTGATGGCTCTCGCTTTTGTGATCGTGATCCTGCTTGCGCGCAGATTGCGAGTTGCGCCTGCAATGAAAAGATAAACCTATTTTGAAAAAATAATAAATAAAACTTGGGCTGTCTAATAAAGAGACAGCCCAAGTTTTTTATTACCG
>CAIWRB010000122.1 GCA_903914955.1 uncultured Chloroflexota bacterium
AGTTTTTGGAACAAGTCCATGATCTCGACGCTGGTTTTACTGTCCAACGCGCCAGTCGGTTCATCGGCAAGAAGGATGGCTGGTTCGTTGACCAATGCACGGGCGATTGCCACGCGCTGCTGCTGTCCGCCGGAAAGTTCATTGGGAGCGTGATGCGTTCGTTTCGATAAACCCACCCGTTCCAACGCTTTCATGGCGCGCTCAGTTCGTTCCCTGCCGGATACGCCTGCGTAGGTCAACGGCAGCATTACATTTTCCAAAGCACTGGTACGAGCCAGCAGATTGAACTGCTGGAACACAAAGCCAATCTTTCGTCCGCGAGTCTCGGCGAGTTTGGCTTCATCCATATTTTCAACGGATAAGCCGTCCAGCATGTATTTTCCGCTGGTCGGCACATCAAGGCATCCGATGATGGACATCAACGTGCTTTTGCCCGAGCCCGATGGTCCCATGATCGCGACCATCTCACCTTTCTCGATGGTGAAGCTGGCGCCATCCAATGCGCGTACTTCGCTGTCACCCATTTGATATACCTTCATCAGGTCTTCCGTTTGGATCATTCTAGTTGCCTCCACTCAGGGGACCCAGTGCATTGGGAGCCTCAACACTACTGGTTTGCACCAACTGAATTCGATCTCCAGCCTGCAAGTCGCCTGCCACAACCACCTGGTCACCCACGATCGAACCGCTGACAACATCAACTCGCTGCGTTGAGCCATCATTTTGAATCAGCAAAACGAACTCGCCCTGCGCATCATTCTGAATGGCAGTGATCGGTACAGTCAAAGTGGCAGCGGCATCTTTCACAGTGATGGTCACATTGGCCGTCGTGCCCAAAGGCAGGAAGATATCGCCATCCACCTTATCCAGATCCAAACGAACTTTATATTTCACAAGGCCAGAATTGATCTCACCGACTGGATTGATGGCTGACACTTTCCCTGTGAGTGCGACTCCAGTCACCGCATCCAACGTAACCTCAGCCTGATTGCCCAATTTAACATTTGCTATATCTGATTCATCCACCTGCGCCTCAACGTATAGATGATCCATGTCCGCCATGTTGACAGAGAGCTCACCTGTATTGACCACATCCCCAACATGCGAGTCCACCGACAACACCTGCCCGGTAAATGGAGCGATGATACTCAATTGATTGACAGTCGCCTGTGCGGCATCCACTGTTGCCTGCGCCGCGATCACATTCGATGAAGTGTCACCAGCAAGCAGGCGGTCATATTCACGCTGGGCATCTTCCAGTTTGGCCTTTTTCAACGCGAGGTCATTCTCCGCTTCGATAATCCAATCTTTGGGAGGGACGCCTTTGAAGTTTTCAGCGGTGTAATCATACTTCCAGCCATTCCCTGATTTTACAAGTTTGGCAGAGTATGTTGTTTGCGGAACCTTGTTATCGGTTTGCAAATAGCGCAGGTAATAGACTGCATCATCGTAATCTTCCTGCGCATTCTTCAAGTCAATCACAGCTTGCGCGAGGTTTGTTCCAGAGGTGAGAAGATCATCCAGATTTTTTTGAGCAGTTACCAGATCCGCTTGAGCCGAGACGATGCTTGCCGAGGTACTAGTCGGATCCAACGTTAACAAGATCGAGTCAGCTTTGACAAAATCTCCTGGCTTCACATTCACAGCTTCCACTACGCCGCTTGCCTTCCAATTGAGGCTGGCAAAGGGCTGGGCTTCGAGAGAACCAGAGGCTTGAATGGTTTCGGCGACATCCAGCGAAGTGACGGTTGCTTCGGTTGCCGCAGCGGTATCACTTGCCTTGGCTGGAGAAAATCCCCATACCATTAAAATGGCGGCGACCGCCACAATTCCTACGATAGCCCAATTGCGGATTTTTTTGTTATTCCATAAATTCAACATTTCATATCTCCTTGTTTATTATTCTTTCCCAAAGATACTTTGCGATTGTGCAGAATTTGTGCAGAAAGGCGGGATGGTTGTGGATGGGTACGGTATAATTACGCCCATGCAAACTAACATTATTGGTGTCCGATTTACAAAAATAGGCAAAATCTACCACTTCGACTCTTCGACTCTTTCTGATATCAAAAAGGGCGAGCATGTCATTGTGGATACCGTACGCGGTAAACATCTCGGTGAAGTTGTCCAGGTTCTGGAAGAGGCTCCTGCCCAACCAGAAGGCGGATGGAAATCAGTGGAGCGACGCGCCAACCCGCGCGATCTTTTGCTCCAGCAATCATGGCAAGCCAAACAAACCGAAGCCATGATCAACTGCCGCGCGCGCGCCTCCGAACTTCGTCTGCGTGATGTAAAAATTGTCACAGCCGAATACAACTATGATGGTTCGCGTCTGGCGCTCCTTTTCAGCACAGAGAGCGAAGACAAAGCCGACCTCAAGTCTCTCAAAAAGGATATGAGCAATCTATATCCGAACACGCATGTTGAGATGCGCCAGATTGGTCCGCGCGATGTGGCAAAATTTCTCGGAGGCATGGGCGCCTGCGGAATCGAAACCCGCTGTTGCTCAAAATTCCTGACGGATTTTTCTCCCATCTCGATCAAGATGGCGAAGGAACAAGGCATCTCACTCACTCCCAACGAGATCACGGGCATGTGCGGACGATTGCGCTGCTGCCTCATCTACGAATATGAACAATATGTTGAAGCGCGCAAGACTCTGCCAAAACGAAACAAGCGCGTGGTCACACCCAAAGGTGAAGGCAAAGTCATCGACCTGATCCCAATGAGCGACAAAGTTGTGGTGCTCATCGAGAGCGGCACAGACCGCCCGCAGCACATGACCTTCTCACGCGAAGAGATCGAGCCGTGGGATGAACTCGAAGCCCTGCGCCGAAAAGCCCAGGCGCCCTGCGACCGTCACGAAGGCGGCGGATGCACATGCGGCAAAACATCAAACATGAAAAATAACAATGACCGAACAAATTGATCTTTGGGAAACTCCACAAAATATTCTTGTAATTCTGGCTCATCCCGATGACCCAGAATTTTTTTGCGGCGCCACGCTAGCCCGCTGGGCGCTTGCGGGACATCAGATCACGTATGTTCTGCTGACTTGCGGAGAAAAGGGATTCAATCCCGCCACTCACCCTGAAATGACCCCAGATTATTTATGCGCGATCAGACCCGATGAACAAAATAACGCAGCGAAAATCATCGGAGTAAACGCGGTTCATTTTCTAGATCGAGAAGATGGCTACGTGATCCCAGACTTAAAATTACGCTGTGACATTGTGCGCGAGATCCGCAGGCACAAGCCTGATATCCTCGTCACCTGCGACCCGCAAACATTGTTCGCGACGTATGGTATCAACCACCCCGATCACCGCTACTGCGGACAGGCTGTGCTGGATGCCGTCTTCCCCGCCGCTGGCAACATCGCCTATTTCCCCGAATTGCTGATGGAAGGCTTTCAGCCGCACATGCCAAAAGAAGTATGGTGTTCGTTAACCAATCAACCCAACACAACCATTGATGTGACCGATACGTGGGATATCAAACTCAAAGCCATCCTTGAACATAAAACCCAGGTACAGGATGCAGAAAAACTCATCGAGAGATTCAAATCCCGAAGAACAGAAGACAGCACGGATGAGAATCCGCGATATGAAGAAAAATTTAGAGTTGTGAAATATAGCTAGCTAGCATGTTAGAACCATCCCACATATAAACCTTCAAACCAAAAACGGAGTATTTAAATGACCGATTTCCTGAAAGAAGCTAAATCATTATTCACCTATACCCAATCTATGCGCCGTGACTTTCACATGCACCCGGAACTTGGCTTTCATGAGATTCGCACGGGCGGAATCGTAGCAAAAGAATTAGAAGCGTTGGGATTGGAAGTCACCAAAGGCGTTGGCAAAACTGGTGTTGTAGGTTTGCTCGAAGGAGCGAAGCCTGGCCCGACACTGCTCATCCGCTTTGACATGGATGCACTGCCTATGAGTGAAGATACCGGCGCTGAATATGCGTCACAAACTCAAGGTGTGATGCACGCCTGCGGGCATGATGGTCACACTGCCATCGGATTAACGGTTGCGAAAATGTTACACACACATCGTGAAGAGTTGGCTGGTACCGTCAAGTTTTGCTTTCAGCCATCTGAGGAAGGATTCAACGGTGAAGAAGTCGGCGGCGCGGAAATGATGATGCGCGACGGCGTCTTGAGTGGACCGAATGTGGATAAAACGTTATCCCTGCATTTGTGGAATGAAAAACCACTCGGCTGGGTCAATGTTGCGAAAGGTCCTGTCATGGCAGGCGCGGAACAATTCACCATCAAGCTGACAGGCAAAGGCGGGCACGGCGCTGCACCTCACACCACCATCGACCCGATCGTGACTGCGGCCCAAATTGTCACAGCATTACAAAGCATTGCATCACGCAACGTGGCACCATTACTCGCTGCGGTCATCAGTGTTACGACGCTGCATTCAGGGACAGCTTTCAACATCATCCCACAGGAAGCAGAGTTGACCGGAACCATCCGCACCTTTGACCTGTCCGTCCGCAAGATGGTTTTGGAACGCTTTGAGCAGGTTGTACGTGGAATTGCTGAGACTATGGGTTGCAAAGTTGAGATCAATGTTCAGCGCGTTACACCCGCAGTTATCAACAATGATTCAGTTGCGGCAAAGGTTCAGGAAACTGCCCGGAACCTCTTCCCTGAAACAGAATTGGACACAGCCAACTATCTCACCATGGGCGCGGAAGATATGGCCTATATGCAGGAAAAGGTGGAAGGCTGTTATTTCTTCATCGGTTCGAACAACAAAGAAAAACAGCTCGACTACGGTCACCATCACCCGAAGTTTGACTTTGACGAGGAAGCATTGGTGCGCGGCTCGGCATTGATGGCGGCGGCAGTGGCGGATATGTTAAAATAAAAGGATGAAGCAGAAAGATGAAAGAAGCTCGCGGGAGCGGTCTTCTTTTTATATCGTTGGGACGACCCTACGATTAGAGGAAAATAATTGCGACGCCTCTTACCAACAAGGATGCAAGCATAGCTACGACCACTGTTAACGCTGAGATAGTCAGCATGGCGCGCGTGCCGAGTTCGCGCCGTAAAATAGACAGGGTGGCAAGGCATGGCAGATAGAACATTACGAAGGTTGCGTAAACGATCATCTGCTCCGGAGACAACGCGGATTTAAAGTCTTCTGTGCCGAGAGCTTGACTCAACATCACGAGTGAAAGCTCCTTGCGGAGAATGCCGAAGATCAGCGGAACTCCCACTTGAAAAGGCAAACCGATCAACCATGTGATTGGTCGCGCCAGCCAATTGAAAATATATGCCAGATCGAAATAATTTAAAGTTGCCAGCACAGCACTTCCAGCGATCAATATCGGCCAGGCTTCCACGACAAACTCGCGCACACGGAACCAAGATTTCCCAAACACATTTTTTAGAGTCGGTACACGATAGGTGGGCATTTCCATGATGAGACCCGGACTATTTTCGGGAGTCAATTGCGAGAGTACCTTGCCTGTGATTGCAATGACCAACAAATTAAAAAGATACAAGGCGAATGCGGCTACTGGGCCAAGATAGAACGCCACCAATCCAAACACAACCGCCAACCGCGCGGCACATGGGACGAGCACTGCCAGCGCCGCGGCAATATAACGGTCACGCGGTTCCTCCAAAGTGCGGGTGGACATGACAGCCGGCACATTACATCCGTAACCGAGAATAAATGGCACAATGGCTTTGCCATGCAAGCCAATGCGGTGCATGAACGCGTCCATAAGAAAAGCCACGCGCGGCAAATAGCCAATATCTTCCAACATGCCGAGTCCCAGCAAAAATGGAAGAAGATACGGAAGCACGATCGCAACTCCCGCAGCGATACCTTGTAATACACCCAGAATGATCTGCGCTAAAAATGCTCCGCCTTCGAAGAGAGATAGCGCTCCTTTCATCAACCAATCGAACAGGGCCAGCAAAGGCGGCTCAGTGATTTTTCCAATTCCATAAACTGCCTGAAAAAACAAATACAACACGATCAGCATGATCGCATATCCCCACACAGGATGAAGTAATATATTATCAAGACGGTCACGCCAGATGATACGTCTCTCGCCCTGAGTGACATATTTTTTGGATATCTCAACTGCAAGCTGATGCCTGTCTTGGGGATTTAGCGCATCAGTCTCTTGACCTTGAGTCTGCTCCCGTTTCCTGTACACTTCCAGCGCTTTGATAAAAAGCCCCTTTACACCGCGCCCTTTACTGGCAACCAATGGCAGGACAGGCACATGCAATTCACGCGATAATCCATCAGCATCAATGTGCAGACCCATGCGCGCGGCTTCGTCGATCATATTCAAGGCGAGGATCAAAGGCTTGTTGAGGGCAGCCAACTCCAACGTTAATGAAAGAGCAGCTGACAGTTGAGTCGCATCCGCCACGTTGATGATCACATCCACGTCACGAGAATTCAAATATCGCGCGGCTTCCAACTCCGCAGGGCTTCCACTTTGTAATGTGTAAGCGCCAGGCAGATCCACCAACTCGATGACCTCCCCTGCCACACGCACGCGGCTTTCAGTAAATGTGACGGTAGTACCACTGAAATTTCCAGTTTCGGCTTTATAGCCTGCAACTTGATTGAACAAGGTACTTTTCCCACAATTGGGCAGACCGATCAAGGCAACTCTCATTGCAGTTCCACTAAAATTTTTTCGGCCAGCACGCGCCCCAATGCGATCTCGCGCCCATTGACTTCAACTAATAACGGGCCATCCAACGGCGCGACGCGCAGCACACGTACTGTGTCGCCGACATACAAACCATATTGATTCAATTTTGCGCGGACTTCGTCGAAGGACGATAATCGCGCATTAGCATTCAAGGGCAGGTCAAGTAATCGCATGCAGGATTTATAAACGAACATGAATAAATAGCCAAGTGATGAACATCCCCAAGTTGGGATAAAATGGATGTAATGAAAAAGTCCGTTCCCTATATTGTTCTCGCCACTCTCATCGGCACGGGCGTGCTGGCACAAAATCTATTAAGTACGCCGCTTTCAACGCCTCCAACTGCTTCTGCTTCGGTGACAGTTCAATCCCCGACAGAAACGCCAACCAGCGCCCAACCGATTGGTCAGTGCGCTTATATGTGGGCGTATCACAATGCGGATGAGTTAAGCGCAATGATCGAGGAAAAAATTCACGCTCTGGATCCTGCCGCGAGCGGTAACGCAAGTTTCTACGGCGAGGACTGCGTCTACGCGGATGGACAATCCACCTTTGGCGCGATGGAAACGGATTTTTATGTTCACAAACCCGTTGACGATCTAACGAACGAAGAAGCATTTGGCAATTGGATGTCACAAGTCTTACAAATAGTTATCGAAATCCCGCGTGAACGAATTCAAGGAAATTATGGATTCGTTGAATTCTGGTTTGAGAAATCCGAGGGCGAACAAGAGATCGTCCGCGTACCCATTCAACAATACATGGATGACGCCCATGGGATTACCGGCGCGGCGTTGTTCCGCATGTTTTATGTTGCACCCTAATTTTAATTAATCAAAGTTCAAAACAAATATCAAAAGCCGCCTATTCTGGTGGCTTTTTTGTGCTTGACAATCCAAAATATTTATCATATACTACGTTTAGTAATTACTAAATATTCTAAAGGAAAAAGTAATGGCCACTCAACTCACCCAACTGAAACAGGATTTCACCGAAGGTCTCAGCCAGATCAGCCGCTTCTGGGGCTTTCCCAAAGGCATGGGCGCGATCTTCGCCGTGCTGTATCTTTCCGCCACCCCACTCTCGTTGGATGAGGTCGTGCAAGCTACAGGACTAACCAAGGGGGCGATCAGCACCGAAGTCCGCACTCTGGCACGCATGGGGCTTGTACATCGCTCATCTAAACTTGCCGACCGCAAAGATTATTACGAAGCCGAGGATGATTTCTATAAGTCCATCCGCTCAATCCTGAAAGAACGCCAGAACAGCGAATTCGATAGCGCGATCCGCTCGGTGCGTGAAACGCTCGAGAGGCTGGAAGCGGGCACGGTTACAGGTGATGCAGCGGAACTGGACTTCATCTACAAACGCGTGCAGGCTTTGCAGGAATTCTTCAACGCGATAGATGGACTCACAAAGGCGGTCATCAAGTTGGAGAGTCTCGGAATGACCAATGTTACAAAAATTCTGTCCATTCTGAAGTAACAACAAATGAAGGAGTCAAAATGAAAATCGCAGTCACAGGTGCATTCAGTTATTCAGGAAAATATATTGCAAGCCGTTTGCTCGAGCGCGGCGAGGAAGTATTCACGCTCACCAATCATCCCAACCGACCTGACCCATTCGGCGGAAAAATAATAGCCGTCCCCTTAGATTTCGACAACAAAACAGAGTTGATCAAAAATTTACGCGGAGCGGATGTACTGGTCAACACCTATTGGATCCGCTTCGATAAAGGAAATAATACGCAGCCTAAAGCGGTGGAGAACACAAAAATTTTGGTGGATGCCGCCGCAAAAGCAGGCGTGAAGCGTATCGTCCACATCAGCATCACCAACCCATCGCCCGATTCAAATCTGCCCTACTTCTGGGGAAAAGCCGCCAACGAAAAAGCAGTCATTGGCTCAGGCATGAGTTACGCTATTTTGCGGCCCACTGTTTTGTTTGGTAAGGAAGATATTCTTATCAACAATATTGCATGGCTGTTGCGCCGTATGCCACTCTTTGGTTTGCCTGGCGATGGCTCATATAAGTTAAGTCCGGTTTATGTGGATGATCTCGCCCAACTCGCTGTTGATTCAGTTTATAAAAAAGAAAATTATATTTGGGATGCAGTCGGCCCCAACGAATTGACGTTCAAACAAACAGTGAAGTTGATCGCAAAAACAATTGGCATATCCCGCCCTTTGATATCCATGCCGCCACGCGTTGCATTGTTTGCCGCTCAAGTATTGAGCATCTTTGTGAAAGATGTGATGCTCACCCCCGAAGAAATCGATGGATTGATGTCGAACCTGCTCATTTCCAAAGAAGCGCCACGCTGCAAGACCAGCTTAAAAGATTGGCTTGAAGAACACAAAAAAACTGTAGGGAAACATTATGCCTCTGAACTGGCAAGACATTTCTAACATTATTCCCATTCATAAAATAAACTGGGATAATTAATCTATCGCCACCACACCGGCACAACCCGGGCTGTCCATGCATCCATAATATTTTTTACCAAAATTTCTGGATGTGCGCTTTATTCGCAGGACCATCATCTTTCCACAGATCGGGCATTGCGGCACAGAATCAGAATCACTAGCCGCGCGCGTAGATATCGTTTCATCGATCTTCGCTACAGCCAGTTGCAAAAGCAAAACAAGTTCAGCGTGATCATACGACTCGCTGGACCGCACATGTACCAAGGGCAGCCCGGCATCAATGAACAACCCCGCCATGAATTTGTCATTCTCGCGCGCCTCATTTTTTGAATTCTGACGCAGGATCTCCACGCCAAATGCAGGTGCAAGTGTTTGCGGATCGCATAACAAAAAGTCGGCATGTTTGCGAAAAAATTTATTGAAAAAATGTACATTCTCGTTTGGTCGCACAATATAAAAGATGTCATTTAGAGAAACTTTTGGACAGACCAAAAAGCGATCCTCAACAATGATTTTCAGGGCATGAAAAAGGGCCAATTCTGTAGTTGTCAGAAACGGCTCGCGCAGTCTATAGGGCAATCGTTGAGTATCAGTTATATTTTCTTTCATATCGTTACACCTGCATTAATCAAGATACAAATATTTTAGTCGATGAAGAGGCACGCATCAACTCCATAACCTCGGGCTTGAGTGCAGCGTTACAGGCGATTCCCTCACCGTGAGTATGACCTTCTTCGCCACTCCACGAACCAAAGTATCCACCCGCCTCCCGAAAAATGACAGGGTATGGGCCACAATCGTAAACATCCAAACGCGGATCCAAGGCCACTTCAGCGCGGCCAGTCGCCACCAGTAAATATCCATAAGCATCCGCCCATGTGCGCATCAGAGATTTCTTATTTCTAAAACGATCCACAACATCGGGCATTTTTGCAGAGAGATTTTGAAAATCAGAGCTGACCACACAGGCATCTGAAAGTTTATCCACCTGCGAAACCCGCGCCCTGCGGCCATTCCACATACACCCGAGTCCATCCGCGGCGCAAAGCATTTCATCCAAAGGTGGAAAATACGCCGCTCCCACGCGGACAACGCCTTCAATCTCCAAGCCGATTAACACGCCATACAATGGGACACCTCTGATAAATGATATTGTTCCATCGATCGGGTCTATGATCCAGCGAAAGGAGCTCCCATTTTTTTCATTTTCTCCAAACTCCTCACCCACCATGGAATGACCGGGATAGGTGCGCTCGATCTCTGCGCGGATAAACGACTCGGCTTCACGGTCGGCTATGGTGACTGGGTCATTATTTTCCTTCAATTCCACATGAATGTTAGTATTGAAATATCTTAATGTGATTTTCCCGGCGTTGTATGCGAGGGATGTTGCAAAATCAAGATAGGGTTGGAGGTTCATTGATTCATCCGACTACGAGATTGGTCTTCTTGTTGGCAAGTGAAATACTGGCAATAGCGCCGGAATTAAAAGCGAGAAAGTCAGATTCCACGCCGTCGCTAAAGATAACCCCGTTCTCGGGGATTTCAGAGTGCACCACAAGCGGTGCACCTTTGGTGATATGTCCGAATACCAGTTTGGCAGAGGAGGTTTTACTTATAAAAGGTTCACGCACTACAAATACAAGTTGTTCCGATTCCCAATCAATGCGCGCTGGCGGTGGGTTTTGATCTTTATTCCCAGCAGGTCGAATCCCTACCTGCATCCCATTTGCCATATTGAACATACTGCTCAGCCAGCCTGTTGAACCAACGCCCGTGGAAACAATGATTCCGCTGGATGATTGTCTTTCCTGCTGACCATTGATTTCAATAGAATAGCGCGCAGATACGTGGCTCTTTACCCCCACAAAAAAATCATTAAAGGCCAATAGGGTTTGCCCATCATTCAATTGGACATTTGCCATGCTTATTTTTCTTGTAGTCATCTGGTTCCTGAGCACTCCCTTTGCAGCAACGATTGCCTTTTGTACATCAAAAGGCAACAGAATCCCGTCTATGTGAGCGGGGTCCGGATTGACGGCGATCAGAGGTTGTCCGCTTAAATATTTGGCAGTGTTGGCCACCAATCCATCGATTCCGATCGTAACAACGATATTCGTTTCGGTAAAAAGGAAATTTGGGAGCAAACCTCTTTCGATCTCTTGAAGTTTGACCAGCTCCTGCAATTTGGAGCGCAGGCTTGATACGGCCGCATAATAAATATCATGCTCGTGTTGATAAAGATCAAAATCCCCGCCGCCATGCTCAAGATAGAATTTAGCCTGACCGAGGGTGTTGAACCTTTCGACCAGACCTTCAAGCCGCGTCTTACGCGTGACCAAAACGATTTTCTCAAATTCCAAAACGAGCCTACTTATCTGCCGTTTGTTTTTTTTCTTCCATGAGCAATTGCATTAACTCAGGTGAGATGTTTAAATTGCCAATCTTGGATGCATTCTGGGCCAGTTCTTTCATGGCCAAGCTGACCATTAAGCGGGGGTCTGTTGTTTGAACAGCAAGCATTTGCAACACATACGGATCAATCCCCTTGAAAGTACGAAGTGAAGCTTCCATTGCATAAGCCTGGCTGTCTGCTTCAACGCGCGCATTTTCTGTGCGGACAGATACCAACTGTTTCCGTTCTGTTTCCAGCGCGATCTGTCCTGAAAGCTGTGCCTGACGAACTTCCTGCTGTTTCTTTTCCACGACCAGATCGGCTTCCACTTTAGTCTCACGGATCTGACGTTTTTTCTCTTCAATGGTGATCTCGGTGCTTAGTTCATTTTCCTTGATGCGCCGTTCCTGTTCCACCGATGCATTTCTGCGATCATAAATGGCCTGATCTGCGCGGCGCATGAATTCTTCACGCGCTTCGGATTCGAGAGCTCGGGCCACTTCCGGTACGGGGCGAATGGCCTGGATCGCAAGCGCCATCACCTCAACCCCAAGAGATTTGAGTGATTCACTTCCACGCATTTTCTCCAGAACTATGGAAGCCACAGCTTCAGATGCCTTGATCACATCCCGCAAGGAGAGTCTTTGAACTTCTGCGCGCACCATTACTTGCAGCAGGTTAATCAATCTCTGGGAAAGTTTTTGCGGGTCTTCAGAAAGGTACCGGGTCGGTAAATTGTCCACGGTGTAATTAAGCAGGGACGCGACCAGCTCAGGGTTGAATATCCGGTAGGTCAATTCGCCTTGAACTGTCAGGGGTTGGTAATCCTGACTTAATTCGTTGAAGATGAAAGGCACATCGGCGCTGTTTACAGGCACAACCACAATGGAAGATGTTGGCTTATAGTAGAAAAAAGACAGGCCTGTTCCTGCGCGTCTTTTCTTTCCGCCTGCGAAGTGGATCACGTAATGGGTAGGATTGGCCTTTATATATTGAATTCCTAACATACTGACTACCTCCTTGAGTTGGGTGATTTTACCAAAGTTAAGCATCAACGGATCAAAGTTTCAAGTAATTTCAATTCATCCTCGAATGAATGTACTTTACCGTCCAGCCAAGCAGCGCGCAGTTGGGGCAAGATCTCTCCAAAACGCGGACCAGGTGGAAGACCGCGCGCTTTTAGATCATCACCAGTACTCTTTGCTTTTACGTGCCTCCACTTCACAATAAATTCCTTCAAGGCTGGTTCATTAGTAATGAGCCAAAGTGCATAAATCACAGATAAAGGAATCTTCTCGAGGTGAAATGTCCAAGCGCTAGGTTTGAAGTCTTTGCATGGGATCAAATCGTTTTTCAATTGAGCCGCAGCAAGAGTTGCGTTGCTCAAATCAGAAGTGAAATCAAGCCGCTTGGAAAGAGCATTAACTATTTCGACTGGAGAATCGAATAACCAGAGTAGGTAGCCAAGCAAGACTCGATCCACAGAAATGGGGAACTCCGCGGGCGGAATGGAATTCTGCAATGCCAAATACTTCTCGTTGATTTTCGGCATATTTGGGTCGAACCTATTGAAGACACCCAGGTCGCTCAAACGCAACAACATTTTCAGAGAATTTTCCTCTGCGAAGATCAAATCAATTTCATGACGGATGCGTTGGCCGCTTAGTGTGTTTAGGACTGCAAAACATTCAGAGTTGATGAGGTGTAAAGTTGAAGGATCAAGAAAAAATCCATACCTCTGTTCGTAGCGAATGGCGCGGAATATCCTGGTGGGGTCATCCATAAAAGATCGTGGATGCAGAATGCGGATGATCTTCTTTTCGAGGTCAGCCTGTCCGTTTAGCGGATCGAGTAATTCGCCGAAATGCTCACCGTCCAAGCGAACAGCCATTGCGTTAATAGTGAAGTCTCGGCGAAGCAGGTCATCACCAATCGTGGATGGTTTTATGGTCGGCAGTGCGCCTGGGCTGAGATAGGTTTCGTTGCGGGTGGTGATTAAATCTAAGGATGCTGACTGAACACTTTGCGCAAAGGTTAAAGGGAGGTGCCAGATGGCGGTGCGGAATTTAGTGTGTGGAGTTAATTTACCTCCATATTTCTTGACAAGCGATTCGCCGAATTGGATCGCATCACCTTCGACAATGATATCGAGATCGTTGACTGGTTTGCCCAGCAAAATGTCACGCACGAAGCCACCGACAAGATAACAGGGCATGTTCATAGACGCGGCTTGGCCGGCAATGCTCGAGAGAAGAGTCTGCTTTTCAGGTGGAATCAGGTTCGGGTCACGCATGAGGCGAATCAAGTCCTTTTGCATAAAATCAATTTTACCCTTATAATCGCGGACATGTTGATGAACCCGAACCCGTCGCCTCAAATATGGATAACTACCAAGTCTGGCTAGGTTCGATTCAGTGCGTTCAAACGGCTCCCAGATTTGGTGAGCCGTTTTTTTTTAGACAATGGATACTCGATGAACATAACAGTATTTGGCGGAGCACAACCCAAAGAAGGTTCAGCGGCATATGAAGAAGCCCGCGAGCTTGGCTCGCTTCTCGCTCAGCGTGGACATGCCGTATTAACTGGCGGGTACATGGGAACCATGGAAGCAGTCTCGCGCGGAGCATCCGAGGCAGGTGGCCATGTCATCGGCGTGACCTGCATTGATATAGAAGAATGGCGCGGCACATCACCCAATCAATGGGTCAAAGAGGAAAGACGTAAGAAGTCGCTGATCGAAAGATTGCAAGCTTTGATCGAAGGTTGTGACGCGGCACTTGCCCTGCCTGGCGGCGGCGGCACATTGGCGGAAATTTCGTTGATGTGGAATCTGATGATCGTGGAATCTTTTCCCCGCAGGCCGCTGATACTGATCGGGAGTGGCTGGCGTTCCACATTCGATCAGTTCTTCCATGAGTTTGAGAATTATATGCCCACACACCAACGAGAGTTGTTATACTTTGCGGAAGATGTGAATAAGGCAGTTGAAAAGTTGGAAAGCTGGAAAGTTTGAAGGTTGTAAACCTGCAAACCTGAAACCTGTAAACCTGAAAGCGAAGAGGAAAAAATGGCAGAAGATAAATTAACAAAGCGTGCTGATGATTTTTCAGAATGGTACAACCAACTTGTTCTAAAAGCCGACCTGGCTGATTACGCCCCAGTGCGCGGCTGTATGGTCGTCAAGCCGTATGGCTGGGCGTTATGGGAAAATATCACGGCTGTGCTGGATAAGGAATTCAAAGCGACAGGACATGTCAACGCGGCTTTCCCGACACTCATTCCCATGTCATTCTTTGAAAAAGAAAAAGAACACGTGGAAGGTTTTGCGCCTGAGTTGGCAGTCGTCACACATGGCGGCGGACAGGAACTCGAAGAACCTTTGGTAGTGCGTCCTACATCCGAAACCATCATTGGTTATATGTACTCCAAATGGGTTAAGTCTTGGCGTGACCTGCCCATCTTGATCGTTCAATGGGGCTCTGTACTGCGTTGGGAGCTTCGCACCAAACTTTTCCTGCGCACCGCCGAGTTTTATTGGCACGAAGGTCATACTGCTCACGCCAGCATCGAAGAAGCCAAAGAGGAAATGTACCGCATCCTCGATATTTATGAACGTTTCTGTCTCGAAGAAGCCGCGATCCCTGTCATCAAAGGCACGAAGAGCGACACTGAAAAATTTGCGGGCGCACAGATCACAACTTCCATTGAAGCCATGATGTGGGACAAACGCGCCCTGCAATCGGGCACATCACATTACTTCGGGCAGAATTTCGCAAAGGCATTTGAAATTCAATATCTCGACAACAACAACACCCTGCAATTTTGCGAAACAACCTCCTGGGCGATTTCATCCCGCATCATTGGTGCGCTCATTATGGTTCATAGTGACGACCAGGGCCTCGTATTACCTCCCCGCCTCGCGCCTATTCAAGCTGTGATTGTGCCCATCTTCAAAACTCCCGAAGAAAAAATCAAGGTGATGGAAGTTGCCGAGCGCATTTTCAAGGAACTCAAAGCCGCCGGCATCCGCATCAAAATGGATGACCGCGATAACGTCAGCAGTGGATTCAAATTCAACGATTGGGAAATGCGCGGCGTACCCGTTCGCATTGAAGTGGGGCCCAAGGATGTGGAAAAGGAATCAGTTGCTCTTGCCCGCCGTGACCGACCCGGCCGGGAAGGAAAATCCTTCGTCCCGCAAGCAGATCTGAACATAACTGTCAGCGGATTGCTGGTCGAGATTCAGGATTCACTCCTCAAGCGCGCTACTGAATATCGCGATGCTAACATCCATCATCCCAAAGATTACGAAGAGTTGAAGAAAGTGATTCAGGATGGCTGGGCTTTCTCGTATTGGTGCGAATCACGCGAGTGTGAAACCAAAGTCAAAGAAGACTGCAAAGCCACCACCCGCAATATTCCTTTCGACCAACCCGATGAAGAAGGCATCTGTATCGTGTGCGGGAAACCTTCCAAGCGAAAAGTATATTTCGCGAGAGCATACTAATTTTTTTGTAAGAGCACGACATGTCGTGCTCCTACACATGATAACCATGCCCGCTATAGATCTAGCACGCCTACGTAAACAAGCCAATCGTTTGGCAGATTTTTTCTTTCTGCCGGACGAGTTCATGAAGCATTTACGCGAGTTGCTGGAGTCTTATGTTAATCACACCTTGCGGAAAGTGGAAAACGTAGCCCCCGATTCAAATTTAAAAACCTACCGCACACCGCCCGCAGTCCTCACACAAATTGAGAATGAACTTCGCGCAGCAACGGAAGCGAACCCGGAGTTTGCGATTGAACTTGCAGATATATTATGGGAAGAAGGTGCTCTCGAAACACGTCTGCTCGCTGCTTATTTGCTTGGGCGAATCCCCCCCAAGGAAGAACACCTGCTCCCACGTCTCACGATCTGGAGTCAGCAAATCCGCGACCAGCGTGTTCGCTCAGCCTTGCTATCAACAAGTCTGGCGCGTATGCGAAATGAAAAACCTGATCAATTTCTTAACCTCATCCGCGAGTATTTGCATCCGGCGCGTACGCGTACCTGGTCAAACGGACTTCAGGCCCTCCTCCCAATGATCGCGGATCTATCTTATACAAACCTTCCCCCGATCCTTGATATTGTAGAACCCATCATAGAAGAAGCACCTGCCATTTTACAAAATGAATTGGCAGCCTTGATCGTGGCTTTGTATCGCGCCTCCACAAGCGAAACAATATTCATGCTCAAACACGTGCTCAGCAATACAGAAAACCCAATGACCGTGGTGACCATGCGCCGCATTGTCGCTTCATTTCCACCTCCGCTTCAAGCAGAATTACGCGAACTCCTGCGCCCACAATCAACCTCAACAACCGTGCCAGTAGAACAGGAAGAAGAAATCATAGATGATTTTATTCTTGAACCAGTCAAGCCGATCATGCTTGAGTCGAATGTAGAAGTTCGCCAACGTAAAAAGCGCGCGCCTCGCAAACCGAAATTAGACAATTCAAGAATCATCTACCTGCACGGACTCGAAAGCACCAGCCAAAGCGGCAAGGCGCGTCAATTCGCAGAAAAATTCCCAGGTATGATCACGCCCGATTTTATCGGCTCATTTGAAGAACGCATGCAACAACTGAAGCCGATCCTCGGCAGAAAGAAAAACTGGACGATCATCGGATCCTCGTTTGGCGGGCTGATGGGCGCGGCATTTACGCTCGATCATCCGACTCAGGTGCGGAAGTTGATCCTGCTCGCGCCAGCTCTCACGCTCGAACCATTCGCTTCGCGCTTGCTGACACCTGTCTCTGTCCCAACCATCATTGTTCACGGCACAGCGGATGATGTCGTTCCGCTTGAACCTGTGCGTGAGATCGCAAAAAAAGCTTTCACCTATTTAACCTACCGCGTCGTAGATGATGGACATCGTTTACAAAAAGCATTTGAAGAAATAAATTGGGAAGAAATATTGGCCTAACCGCTGCACTCCAAATGGAGGAATCATGAACCATCAAATCTACTGGCATACAACTGTAAAAATGCCCGACGACTCAATCTTGACACCCGTCCCCGAAAAAGTGGATGTTGCGATCATAGGCGGAGGATACACAGGCCTGAGCGCCGCGCTGACTCTGGCGAAGCGCGGCGTGAAAGTAGTTGTGCTGGAAGCAGAAACCATTGGCTGGGGCGCAAGTTCCCGCAACGGCGGCATGACGTTGACCGGGCTCAAAGTCTCCATGCAAACAGTCATCAATAATTATGGGCGGGAATTGGCAAAAGAATTATTCCAATGCTCCATTTATTCTGTGGATACGGTTGAACAGATCATAAAAGAAGAAAATATAAACTGTGGGTTTTCGCGCACAGGCCACCTACTGGCGGCGAACAAGCCGAAGCATTATGAAGCGCTCAAACATGAAGTTGATTTCATGGCGAAGGAATTTAATCATACAGTCCATCTTGTATCACCAAAAGATCTACAAAGTGAATTAGGCTCGAAAGTTTTTCACGGCGCTTTGGTGGATGATGTCAGCGCGGGGTTGAACCCTGCTCAATTTGTAGCAGGACTCGCTGGCGCGGCTGAAAGAGCAGGGGCGATTCTCTGCGCGCGAGCGCGTGTCAACAAGATCGAGCGGAGTCAGAACCGATTTGTCATAAAGACAGAGCGAGGCACGGTCACAGCAGAATCTGTTTTCGTAGCTACATCTGGTTACACAGGAAACGTCACAAAGAAATTGCAGAAAAAAATTATTCCGATCGGGTCGTTCATTATTGCGACGGAAAAATTATCTGACGAACTCGCGCACGAGCTCAGCCCAAAGAATAGAATGATCTTTGATTACAAACATTATTTGAATTATTTCAGGTTGTGGGATAACCGTATGATCTTTGGCGGGCGCGCGGCTTTCTTTCCTGAAAACGAAAAAACAATTTCACAAAGTGGTGAAATCTTACGGAAAGAAATGTGTCAGGTATATCCGCAACTGAAAGATATTAAAGTGGATTTTGTCTGGGGCGGTACACTTGATTTTGCATTTGACATGATGACGCACGTCGGCGAATTGGATGGCATTCATTACGCGCTTGGGTACGCCGGGCATGGCGTGGCAATGGGAACTCATCTGGGCAGGACCGTTGCCGAAGCCATGTTGAAGGGAAATATAAAAGAACATCCATTTGCGAAATTCAATTTTCCAAATGCGCCTTTGGGGTTGTATGATGGCCGTCCGTGGTTTTTACCGTTCGCATGGATATGGCATAAGTTTTTAGATTGGGTGGAATAAATTTTGAGCCAAGATCAGTCGCGTTAAATAAAAAAGCATCACACCGAAGTTGGGATGTAAAGCGTTCGGATTCCGTGGAAAATTCGATTAAAATAGCCGCTACTATTCTTACCAAATCCAGGAGGCACTCATGGCAAAGACCGGCAAGCCGAAAGAAATGGAAGGTGAAGTATATTATCCATCAGAGCAGGTGATCGCGCAGGCGCGCTTGAAAGATTGGGACGCGCTCGCCGAAAAAGCGGGCAAAGACCTGGAAGGCTTTTGGGCTGGTGAAGCGAATGAACTTGAATGGTATAAGAAATGGGATAAGGTTCTGGATGATTCCAATAAACCTTTTTACAAATGGTTCGTTGGCGCAAAGACGAACATCATTCACAACGCCATTGACCGTCATCTCAAAACACACCGCAAGAATCAACTCGCGCTGATCTGGGAATCAGAAGACGGCAAGACCGAACGTACATTCTCTTACTTCGCCATGAACCGCGAAGTTTCACGCATGGCAAACATCATCAAAGCCATGGGTGTTCAAAAAGGCGAGCGCGTAACTATTTATATGGGACGTGTTCCCGAAATCGTTTTTGCCATGATGGCGTGCGCAAAGATCGGCGCAATTCACTCGGTTGTATTCGGCGGCTTTTCAGTTGATTCACTGCAGGGACGTATTGATGACAGCAACTCAAAACTCGTCATCACCTGCGATGGCTCCTATCAGAACGGCAAAGTTGTTGAACTAAAAGCTATCGTGGACGAATCGATCAAGCGTTGTCCGTCAGTTGAAAACGTGATCGTTGTCAAACGCGTCGGTAATCCTGTCATCATGGAATCCGGACGCGACCATTGGTATCAAGATCTGTGCGCGCTTCCAATTGCAAATGGCAAATGCGTCACCGAAGTAATGGATGCGGAAGATCCACTTTTCATTCTTTACACATCCGGATCCACTGGCAAGCCCAAAGCCATCCTGCACACGCATGGTGGCTACATGGTCGGCACCTATTCAACACTCAAGTACGTTTTCGATGTCAACGATGAAGATCGTTGGTGGTGCACCGCCGACCCAGGCTGGATCACGGGCCACTCATATCTCGTGTACGGCCCAATGATCAACGGTGTGACCACATTCATGTTCGAAGGCGGCCCATCGTATCCGTATCCAAATCGCTGGTGGCAATGCATTGAGCGCTATGGAATCACCATCTTCTATACCGCACCCACTGCCATTCGTGGTCTCATGCGATTTGGAGAATCCTGGCCGAACAAACACGATCTTTCATCCCTGAGGCTGCTCGGTACAGTCGGCGAGCCGATCAACCCTGAAGCATGGAAGTGGTATCACCGTGTCATTGGCAAGGAGACGAAACCGATCATCGATACCTGGTGGCAGACTGAGACTGGGTCATTCATGATCACGCCGACGCCTGTCGTGCCGCTCAAGCCCGGATCGGGAACGCGTCCATTCTTTGGGCAGGAAGCTGAAATCGTGGACGAAGAAGGGAATCCAGTCCCGGATAACACGGAAGGCTATCTCACCTTGAAAAATCCATGGCCTGCCATGTTACGCACAATCTACGGCGATGATGAGCGCTATGTAAAACAATATTGGTCGAAATTTCCAGGACGCTACACAACCGGGGATTCAGCCAAGCGTGACTCAGACGGCTATTATTGGATCATCGGCCGCGTGGACGATGTCATCAAAGTCTCTGGTCATCGCCTCGGCACCGCAGAAGTTGAGTCTGCGCTGGTTAGTCACCCCGCAGTGGCAGAAGCTGCCGCAATTGGTTTACCGCATGACGTTAAGGGACAGGCGATCCATACCTTCGTGATGCTACGCACAGGATTTTCCCCCTCAGCTGAGTTGGCGGAAGAATTACGGCAGCATGTATCCACTCACATGGGACCGATCGCCCGTCCTGAGGATGTTAAGTTTGTGGATAAACTTCCCAAAACCCGCTCCGGTAAGATCATGCGCCGCGTGTTGAAAGCCAGAGCGCAGGGATTACCCGAGGGAGACATTAGTACGTTGGAAGAATAGAAGTTAGTAAAAAGTGAGAAACGAAAGGACACCAGGATTTTCATCCTGGTGTCCTTTCGTTTTATCATTCATCCGAGCTGTTGCGGAAATTTGCACGGAGTAGTGAAATGCTTACCGCGGGCAGATTCCCTGTACCCGGATAAATCAAATAACGCGGCGACCAGGCTGGATGAAATTTCTCCTTGAAGGAATGCAAACCTTTGAAATTATAAAAACGATTCACATTTTCATAGATGAAACGCATTGTGCGTTCGAGCGCCGGGTCTTTTGGATTCTCTCCAATTCCTGAAAATGTGCTCAAGCCAAGATTGAACGAAGCAATGCCTTTCTCTTTTGCCCACAAAAAAAGAGACACGAACAGAAAATCCATGATGCCTTTCTCGGAAAAACTGCGGTGACGCATCAGATCGACCGCCATTTCATTGGCTTGAAACTCGGTCACAATATTGGCAAAGGCATCGATAAAGCCTTCGCCATCACGTACGAGCAGAATAGGACAGGAGTTGAGATATTCATCATCAAACCAACCGAGGGAGAAACCCATCTCCTTCACCCCACGAGTGTTCAACCAATCATCACTGATCGCGTGTAATTCACGCAACATACGCGCCGAATGTGGCGGCTCCTGCACCGTAACCTTGTATTCATTACGAAGCATTTTATTGTAGGCATTACGAACAGGTTTATTCTCACTGCCTTCCATTGTGAATTTGGAAAGGTCAACGCTCGCTTCCTGACCGAGGGGGAGCGAATCAAAACCAAGCTCTTTATACACTTCAAGGAAATCAGGCATCACCTGATAAAAAGCCGTTATCCAATCATTACGAGCAGCGAAATTTTTAAATGCTGTGATGGCTGACGCGGTATCTTGAGTACTGCCAATTGGATCACCAAGAACCAAAGCCACTCGATTCTCAACAACATAGGATATCACCGAACCGCCGGGACTAAAGAAATACAGTTTATCATCCAAAAGCGTGTAACGCGCCAGCGATGATCTACCATAGGCACGTACAATTTCCCAGGCTCGAGTCTGTTCATCTGTCGAGGGAAGAAAGCGTGCTAACACCGGGCGCAAGAGCATAAAGAGCGCATACGTTCCAGAAACTGCACCGACCACATAGATCGAATCTGCAAAGTATTTTCCGAAACCGGTGATCGGTTGTAAGCCGGGGTCATAGAATGCTACGAACATGATAACGGTCTGCCGGATGGCATCCCAAAAACCGAAATTGACCTGGAAGTGCTTATCCAGTAAGAAGAAGCCCAACACTCCATACGCAAGTGTAAAGCTCAAAGAGGCAAGAACAGCTAAAAGTCCAGAACGAACCGATGGAGCGTCAGAGCGCGCTTGAAAATGTTTGCGGGTGATAATCAGCGGGATGAGCGTCAGCGCAGCCAGGGTCGCTTCTTCATAATCCAACCCTTTGAGGAGGTGCGTGGGAATGGAAATGCTGAGAATGGTCACGGTCAGAATCCAGCCGATGCGTTTACGACGCCAAAGGCTGAGCGCAAGAAGCAAAAGCGCGAAGCCTGCCAGCGCCGAGGTGAGATGCCCTCCATGGCTAACGCCTAATGGAGAATATTGCTCCAGCAGTTTCAACCTGTTTTTTAAAGTAGGTGTGACCGCCGACATTACATTGATAATGCCCATGGCGGCGGTCAGCAGGGAGATCGATTTGACGACAGTGATCTCGGAAAAAATAAATTTGGATTTCATAGGAAGGTCACATTCTCTTTTTCAGCTTTAAATTGATATGCGCCCCTACCAGAGCGACGATGTAGGCGGGTTTTCAACCTGACAATTTTTTTTCAAATACAGTCAGGCTAAATTCCTCCGCGCTCTTTCATTACCGCGCGAATTTCTTTTTCGAGTTTGTCGGCTTCCACTTCTAATTCAGTAAGTTCTGCCAGCATCTTATCACCAGCGGATTTGTCTTCGAGGGAGTTGATGTTGATGCGGACATTGTAGCCAGCAGCTGTGAGTGCGGCTCTTGCCATGGCGAAGCCAGACATAGAGTCACTTATGGCGTTAAGGTTGGCGTGTTGCACGCATTTCACGGCAAGTTCCATCACTTTGATCGCACTTTTGGATACATGCAGCGGAATATGCGCAGCGTTGAGCGTCGCATTGACAATGGCGTTATTACGCGTATCTTTTTGGTCTTCCGTTTCTTTTGGTAATTTGAAGGTTGCCATCAAAACTTCGAATGAGGCAGCGTCATCATCCACAGCCTGAGTGAGTTCGGCGCGGAGATTTTCAGATACGGCTCGGATGGCTTGCATTTCGGCTTCAATCCCGGCATATTTCTTTTTGCCGATGGTGAGTCCCGCGACCATGGCAACGAGTCCTGCGCCCATGGCACCCGCGTAAGCCCCGGCAGAACCTCCGCCTGGAGTTGGTGTCGGGGAGGCTAATTCATCTATGAAAGAAGCAGGCTTGGAAGAAGAAAAATCGTGGGAGGCGGATGATGTCTGCGGTCCACTGTCGAACAATCGTGATTCCAATATCTGTTGTTTGTCAAACTGATCCAGTTGCGTATACCAGACCGCCGCATCCACCAAAGCTTCCTGCGGAATCAATCCGACGAGTTCGCTGTGATGAATGCCGACGCCATAACGCTGGGCTTCGCGGCGAATAATTTCAACCACGCGCGCAATGGGAGTCTCGCGGAAGTTGGTAAGATTCATCGAAACTTGCGCGCGCCCATCCACGAGCAATCCAAGCCCCTTCACATAACGCAGTCCGCCCGATGACTGACGAACGACTTTGGCAATTTTTTTCGCGATGCCGACATCATCAGTGGTGAGATAAACATTGAATGCGATCAGTGGATTGCGCGCACCGATAACAGTGGCTCCCGCCGTGCCGAGTTTTGCGGGACCGAAATCAGGTTTACGATTCGGGTCAGATTCAATTTCAGATTTCAAGCCTTCGTATTGACCTCGGCGGATATTTTCAAGATTGGCACGTTCGGGGCGAGTTGCCGCCGCTTCATACAAATAGACGGGAAGGCTGAGCTCGCTTCCGACACGCTGACCCAACCTTTGGGCAATGGCGATGCATTCTTCCATGGTGACATCAGACAGCGGAACAAAAGGACAAACATCCGTCGCGCCCATGCGCGGATGCGCGCCAGTGTGTACGTTGAGATCAATTAATTCAGATGCAGTTTTGATGGCACGGAAGGCAGCTTCTTCCACACCTGCGGGCGTGCCCACAAATGTGACCACCGTGCGGTTGTGATCGAGATCGGAGGAACGGTCGAGAAGTTTTACTTCGCTGACCGATTGGATGGCGGCGACGATCTGGTCAATGACTTCGGGTCGGCGCGCGTCGGAAAAATTGGGGATACATTCAATAAGTTGGGTCATGGGAAGCTCGATTTACGATTTTGGATTTGCGATTGCAAAGTAATTATAAGGGATGAAATGGATTTGTTTGATTTCAAAGTGGCTATCGATAAAATCTCTTGTCGGTGTCAGGAGATTTTTGTTTGTGGGGTTGAGGTGGTCAAGGGTTTTATTCAACAGCTAAGCGAATGGGAATTGATGTGTCTGCATTTTTAGATCCGAAAATATTTGCTTGCTAAAAGTGGTATACCACCCTTGTCAACTCTTCAGAAATAGTCCACAGTCGTTTCGCCATTGCTTCATCATAAGATTTGTTGTTTGACATCACCTTGTCAGGATAGCCGCGCATTCCTCTCATACCAGTCGGCCCAATATAATCACAGCCATTTACTTGAGGAGCAACAGCTGCGAATAGAATGGGCAATGCACCCATTTCCTGTGATTGGGCAATTAATATATTGGCCGCTTTCATCATCCATTTGGAAATTACAGACCCGTCCAAACCCGGGCCAGCCGCCTGTAAATTCGTCGCAGCATATCCAGGATGACATCCTACGCTAATAACATTGATAGCCGAAGTGGCAAAACGACGATGTAATTCATACGCAAACAGCAAATTCGCAAGTTTGCTTTGTGCGTACGCACCCCAACGGTCATAGCTTTTTTTCCATTGCAAATCATCAAAATGAATATCTCCGGAGGCATGGAAAGTACTGCTCACTGTCACAACCCGCGCATTGGGAGTCGCTTTCAAAGCAGGCAGGAGCAGACCGGTCAACGCAAAGTGACCGAGATGATTGGTGCCAAACTGCATCTCAAATCCGTCAGTAGTTCGAAGTTCGGGTAGTGCCATAACTCCTGCGTTGTTGATCAGAACATCGAGCCGATCATGGTTCGCAAGAAAAGCGTTCGAAAAACTGTTTACACTTTTCAAATCAGCAAGATTCAGTTCCATAACCTTAACTTCCGCTGCGGGATAACGTTGGCGTATGATTTTCGCAGCCTGCTCGCCCTTGTCCAAACTACGCGCGGCCAAGATTACGTGGGCATTCCTACCAGCCATTGCTAGAGCTGCCTCGTATCCAATCCCACTGTTTCCACCGGTCACGACCACCACCCTGCCTTTTTGATCCAGAATATCCTTTTGGTTCCATTGACTAGCCATGAAATATCTCCATTTTATTTTATTGACTGACAGATTATAACGGAATATCTCCGATGGCCTTCTACCAGACAGTATTTATAATGATTTATACGTGGAAATGAAAATTTGACCAAAGGACTTTATAATTGCGAAAATATTATTTCTCAACTAAACTTGATTGGAGATCAGTATGGAAATGAAAAACATCCCTTTTGGTACAACCGATTGGGCAAAAATCGTCCCTACAGAACACAAAGGTAAAACGGGAATGGCAACATGGCGAACCCAACAATTTGATAATATCCGCGTGCGCATGGTGGAATATAGCGCTGGCTATCTTGCCGACCATTGGTGTTCAAAGGGTCATATCCTGTTATGCATCGAAGGGGAATTACATACAGAGCTCGCAGATGGCAGAGAATTTATCTTAACTCCAGGAATGAGTTACCAAGTCGCTGACTCTGCTGAACCTCATCGCTCAGACACCAAAACCGGCGCAAAACTTTTTATTATTGATTAAAAATAGGGTCAAGAGCTTCCCATGAAAATTCTTGAAACGGAACGACTAGCTCTTCGACATCTCTCCGCTGGCGACGCTGAGTTTCTCATTGAATTGCTGAACGATCCAGCTTTTATTCAAAATATCGGGGATAGGGGAGTCCGCACAACAGCGGATGCCCATGCTTACATCCAAAACGGACCCGCAGCCAGTTACGCAAAAAATGGTTTTGGCCTCAGCCTTGTCATTCTCAAAGAAACTGGCGAATCAATTGGGGTTTGCGGATTGATCAAACGAGATGCGTTGGAAGATGTGGATATTGGGTATGCATTCCTGCCGCGGTATCGGTCAATGGGATACGCGGTCGAGTCTACTTTGGCTGTAAAAAAATACGCAACGGATGTGATTGGATTAGAACGCTTGGTTGCCATCGTCGACCCTAACAACTTCAGTTCGATCCGCGTGCTGGAGAAGATCGGGTTCACATTTGAGAAAATGGTCAGGCACTCAGAAGATGATATCGACCTCAAATTGTTCGCCACTACCCTATAGGTCAATCACTTAGCAAATTCCATAAACATATTCAAGAACTCGTATTTTATGGAAACCCAAGGAATCTTTCGCCTATTCCACCAATGGTGCAGGATTACTTGAGCAGAGGGTTGAACACCACCTACGCTGATTATTCAATTGGAACAAATGGTGGATTATCTTGAAAATCAACTAGAGATCAATAATGAGGGCTAAGATCGCTGAAGTCGCTGTGACAGGGCAAAGTAGATTTGATGAAGTTGAACGCGCTTTTGTGGGCAAGCGTAATCTAGTGAATATGATCATTTCCTCTGTTTTGGCTGGCAGACATATTTTATTGAAGGATTACCCCTGACTCCACTGCAAAAAGGGTAACACAAAGTCGGAAAAATTTAATATAATCAGCGCATGTTTAGAAAAAACACCAAACACCAACAGCCCGCATTAATTAGCGCAGCCAGTGAACTACCAGAGAAACAACGCAAACGTCTGGAGAACTCCTGGGCAGGGACCTTCTACAAAGAATTCTTCAGCCGCATTGACGAACAATCCTTTGCGGTGTTGTATTCAGAAAAAGACTCACGCCCGAATGTGCCTGTGAATGTGCTGGTCGGACTGGAAGCGCTGAAAGCAGGCTTCGGCTGGAGCGATCAAGAGTTATACGAGAACTATTGCTACAACCTGCAAGTGCGCTACGCCTTGGGCTACGACCGACTGGGCGATGGTGATTTTGAGATCCGTTCCCTTTACTACTTTCGAGAACGTCTGAGCAAATACAATGCAGAGGAAAGCATAAATTTGCTGGAAAAAGCCTTCGAGCAAATCACAGATGCCCAGATCGTGGATTTGAAAGTTCGAACCGGAATGCAAAGAATGGACTCGACCCAGATCGCCAGCAACATTGTCTCAGCCAGCCGCCTGCGACTGTTGGTGGAAGCCGTGCAGCGGGTAGAACGGATATTGAATGAGGCAGATCAGGCACGGCTGAGCGAAACCTTTGCGCCCTACATTATAGACAGTGCCGGACATTATATCTACCGCGTCAAAGGCAAAGAAGCGCAACAGGAACATCTGCAGCAGATCGGACAAACCATTCACGTGCTGTTGCAGGATTTGAAAAGCGACTACGCTGCCGAACTTGCATATCAGATCTTGGAGCGAATTTTCGCTGAAACCTTCAATCCGCTGGCATCGTCCCCGCAGGGGGAAACTAGACCACGCGCCAAAGAAAACTCCGAGATCACCTCTTCCTGTCTGCAGTCAGTGGATGATCTTGAAGCAACCTATCACACTAAAGGGACCGGGCATTACAAAGGCTACGTGGCCAACATCACCGAAACCTGCGATCCTGAAAATGAGATTCAGTTAATCACCAAAGTACAAGTTGCACCCAACAATGTGGATGATGGACAACTGTTGGCAGAAGCCCTGCCCAATTTGAAAGAACGCACCGAGATCGAAACTATGATCACCGACGGCGGCTACGGCAGTGAAGTTAGTGACGATGCCCTACAAGAACATGAGGTCACCCTCATTCAAACCGCAATTAGAGGGGCGCAACCCAGCGCTGACAAATTCAGTCTCTCCGACTTTGTCATTGAACAAAATGAAAAAGGCGACCCCAACTTGCTGACCTGTCCACAGGGACATTCGGTTCCCGTGCTTCCCGGCCGCACGACTGGCTGGCAAGTTCGCTTCAATCCTGAGCTTTGTTCCAAATGTCCGTTCCAACTGGATGGACATTGTCGCACCCAACCTCAAAAGCGCGACCTGCGCTATCTGCTGACTTTCACCACACATGAAATGCGCGCCGCTCAACGGCGCAAAAATTATCTGGCACATCAAGATCACAGTAACAACCTACGTTCTGCTGTGGAAGCCACCGTGCGCTCGGTGAAACATCCATTTCCTGCAGGCAAGCTGCCGGTACGTGGGCAGTTCAGAGTGACATGTATGGCGATCGCATCTGCTGCCACAACCAACGTGCGGAGGATTAGACGCTACTTGACTGCAAAAATGAAGCAAGCAGAAGCAGCAAAAAACCTCCAAAGCGAAGCTGGGCCTGCCGCCGTGGTTTCTTTTTTTGTCATTTCGGTGCGCTGGCTACGCTCCCGGTTGGCTTTCAGCCCAAGTTTCGATTATTAAAGAACGGCTTCTTGCACTGGAGTCACCCCTGCCTTGGGAAAACATTCCAGGCTCGATCTTTATTACGGCAAGGGCCGATCTTCGCCAACTCGTGCTGGCAGATGATATCGACGTTTGACGATCAATCAAAATAAATATTCAGATCCGAACAGTCGAAGCGATAACCGCAATTGGGACAAGTCACTTTGCAATTCATTTCATGCATGCTCGATCCACAGCGATCACAAGTCCACACTTTTTTCTCGCTCCATAATATTGGTTGAAATATAGATGTGTCGAATTGAGCGATATTTTTCGCTCCCAATGTTTTCAAATTGTTAATCACATTCTCCGCGTCATTTCTTAATTTTTCCACTTGAATTCCCCGACAAATTTCAGGCCAGTCTTTCAGCCATTTTGTGCTGCGCTCGTATACCTTGACCGCACCGTTATAATTTCCGCGCGTGATGTGCAAGTAGGCGACTGCCACTTGTAAAATTCCTTGATACAAGTTTCTTATTTTGCTCGTTTCCTTGCGCCACGCATCTTCCAATTCTTCGTGGGCTTTAAAGAATTTTAGCTCGTTAAATAACTTCAATCCCTCAACTGCTTTTGGATGTAGTGTGCCATTACAAATAAATTCATCCTTCATCGTTCATCCTTTTAATGCGGCAGTATAACATGTGGATAATTTCAAGAGTACAATTTAGCATATGCAAAGGACACCACTGTGACCAGCACCGCACTCTCGATCAGTATCATTTTTGGGACAGGTTTTCTCGCGCACGGCTACAACCTCGCAGGCTTTTATGTTTTTGCGCGCTGGTTTGGTTTATTAGGAGTATTATGGTTAATTGCCCAATACAACCGCTGGAACTGGTTTTCGGCAGTCGCTTTGATCATAAACATCCTCGCCTCCGGACTTGGAATATGGATGGGGTTTCATGCCGGCTGGTTGATCGCTGGCTCAATCTTTAGCCTGGTCGCATGGGACCTATCCGAATTCCACCGCCGAACTCGCACGATGCTAAAAGATGGTCTTCGCAGAATGGAGCGGCTTCATATTGCGCGGCTTAGTTTCCTCGCTTTAGCTGGGCTTGTATTCGCCACTCTGCTGCTGCTCTTGCGCGGACAATTCACAAGTGATTGGGGCTTGCTACTTATCCTAATGATCGTTGCTTCCCTCATCCAATTTATAGCTGGGTTGAGAACTTCTTAATGAATAAAGACTTCGAATGTCAAAACACTTCCGAGGTCTGGTTCAATTCAAAATAAAAAATCCAAGTGAGGCTTTCCATGTTTGATCTCCCCGACAACGAAATTCTATCCCTTTCCCAAGAACATGTCTTCTGGACGTGGTCTGCGCAAGCCAAAGTTAATCCCATTGCTGTAAAGCATGCCAAAGGCGTGTACTTCTGGGATGTTGATGATAAACGCTATCTTGATTTCAACTCTATGACGATGTGTGTCAACATAGGCCACGGAAATGAACGCGTCATCAAAGCCATGCAAGATCAGGCCGCAGAATTGCCTTATGCCGCGCCTGGCATGACAACGAAAATCCGCGCGCTGGCTAGCAAAGCTGTGGCGGATGTCACACCGCAGGGAGCATTGAGCAAAGTACTGTTCACGCTCGGCGGTGCGGACGCGAACGAGAATGCCATCAAGTTGGCGCGCGGCTATACAAAGCGGCACAAGATTTTAGCGCGCTATCGCTCATATCATGGCGCGAGTGCAGGCGCAATGGCCGCCACCGGTGATCCGCGGCGCGTGGGTTGGGAGCCGAACTTGATGACAGGTGTGGTGCATTTCCTCGACCCGTATCGTTATCGCTCAACCTTTCATCGCATGAATCCAAATATTTCAGAAGCGGATTTTGCCCTTGATTACGTCAATCATTTGGAAGAGATCATTTTATATGAAGGTCCCGAATCCATTGCAGGCATCATTATGGAATCAGTGACGGGTACGAATGGCATCATCATCCCTCCGCAGGGATACATGCAAGGCGTGCGAGCGCTGTGTGATAAATACGGCATCGTCATGATCGCGGATGAAGTCATGAGCGGTTTTGGCCGCACAGGCAAATGGTTTGCAATTGAGCATTGGGATGTTGTACCAGATATTATGACGATGGCAAAGGGACTCACATCCGCGTATGCGCCGCTGGGTGCGGTTGCGATGAAGCCTGAGATTGCCACGGCTTTCAATGAGCATCCCTTTGAAAGCGGGCTGACTTATACCTCACATCCCATATCTCTGGCGGCGGCTGTGGCAAACATCAACGTCATCAGGGACGATAAACTCGTCGAGCACGCGGCAGGCATGGGCGTAGTCTTAAGGCGCATGTTATCCGATCTCGGTGAGGCACATCCATCCATTGGTGAAGTCCGCAATATCGGTTTATTCGGAATCATCGAATTGGTCAAAAATAGAAATACAAAAGAGCCGATAGCTCCCTGGAACGGGTCTGCGCCTGAGATGGTTGCGCTGCGAAAATATTGCGCGGATCATGGATTATTTTTATACACTCATTGGCATACCGTATTGATCATCCCGCCGTTGATCATTGATGAAGAACAGTTGAAAGAAGGCATGGATGTTTTGGATAAGGCTTTGGAAATCACGGATAAATCTGTGATGATATAAATCTATTTATCCGGGATCATCTACAAGTCAAGATAAGTGTTTTTATTATTACAGCGCAAGGTTGCGAGTGAAAAGCTCAAGTTGAGCGATTTTTTTCTTGCGGTGTGAACGGTAAGCGACGAAGTTGCGTTTTTGGTAATAGCGCACTCGCTCCATAGCTGATTGAATGTCCGAAATAAATGAAGGCAAAACGCTGCAAAGCAAAATGCGAACTTGATAAATGGTAAGCGCAGGAGCCTGTTCTTGAAATTGAATTCTCAAACGCACCAGGAAATGATGAGCCAGAGAAACCAGGAGCATATGATGATGCCATCCAATCCAACTGCGCATCTCATAATGGTCCATCCCGACTTCACCTTTGCTTTCTTCGAAGATGGATTCAATCGGCCACCTCATTCCGCAAACTCTGACCAGCTCTGCCAGGGGAATATGGATAGGAGCATTGCTAAAAAAGTATTTGATCTCCGAAGGATCGTCCAGATTGCGGCGAATGATCAACCAGAGTTCACCAGCGGGCAAGCCTGCGCGCGATTCAGTCACGCGCAGAAATGCGAAATCACAAACAATAGGTCCCTTGCTGCCTTCTTTGATCACCGCTCGGGTCCAATCTTGCTTTTGTATCTTCTTCACCAAATCCTTGACCTGGATGGGATGCTTCCTCGCATCGCTCAATCGCAATTGAGTGGGATGATGTCCGTGACCGCTCCATTGGGGAATATGAACCTTGGGCGCACTACACCAGATCAGGCTGTTGTCCTTGATGGCAGTGAAATACCACTTTCCCGTAGCAGCGATACCGTCCCGAAAGGCGGAACTATCTCCATACAAAGCATCTGCCGCCACCCAGGAAAATGGCAAATTGCCTCGTTGGATGGCACTTTTCAACAATTCCAGCCCGATTCCCGGCTTCGTTTTGAAATCCAGATCTTCCGGTACCCCGCAGGCTTGCCTTTGCTCGGCATGTCCTTCTTCAAGCCACTTTTCTGGCATGAACAACCTGCCTTCGATCAAACTATATCCTTTGCGACTGGCGTATCCCAAATACACTCCGACTTGCCCGTTCGCGATCTTTCCCACCGACCCACAATATTGAGCCGCCACCCCGACCGATGCTGTGCCTTGTTTGACCGAGCTCGATTCATCAATCAACATGACCCCGTCCTCTTCCCCCAAACTCTCCCCGATCAATTCTTGATGGGTCGCGATCACTGGCTCCGTCTCCCATTGGCTTTGCCCAACAAAGTATTGCAGACTGCGTACTTTCTCTTTCTGTCCCAGCGCCATCTGTTCTACATTCTTACGCGTCGTATTACCCAGCAAGCCATGCAGATAGCTCAGGCTTTTCTGGATTTGCTCCACTCGTTGAAAGGCAGACTTGAACAGCTTCATGTATTTTTTCGTTTCACTCAAGAACAACTTGACATCTTTCGTCGACAGATTGCACTCGGGGGCCGGGCATGTTTCAACTTGAACTCCACTAAGCTGCCTCTCGGTTTTCCTGATCAACTCCTTGGTTTGACTCGACAACTTTTCTCGTCTGGTTTCGGTTACAATTTCTTTCGGCATGGTTTTCTTCCTCTCCTTTTCACTCGCTGGTGATTGGAGAAAGATACCATGCTTTTTTCTCAGATTACCCTGTTTTTACACTCGCAACCTTGCGCTGTAATATTATATTCGCCTACGTTTTGCTGATTTCGATGATTGGGCTACTTGACCTGCGTTGACTCAGGGAAAGGGTCCCGCCGCCCGCTGGGCAATAACAGCATATCGGCCATGTAATAGGCATATTCATAAGCGGTCGTTGCACCACCCTCCCCAACGATCGGCTCGATGAGTTCATTCCCATTCGCGTCAACCCCGGAGATGATACGATCTGATAAAACCTTTATTTCAGCGATGAGCGGTTCCATGTCTGAGTCAAAAGGCATTGCCTGTAATTGCAACGTCTTAGTGAGCAGGTGCTCAGACCAACCTTTCATATTTTCCAAACAAAGCACCACATTTCCGCTTTGCGTTTTAATATTCTCTGTTGCATCAATGGCTTGTGCAGCTAGCTTTACGTGTGAAATTGTCTGCGAAATATATCCATGTTCGTTTGTGCCTGGTTCGCCATTCAGAAGCAAACCATATCCGTCTGTGGGGTCGCTTACACTTCCGTCTGTATTCCAGTCGAGATATTGACCGGTGCTCTCATCTCCCACTACCAGGTTAATGATCTCTTCAATTTTTGCACGAAAAAGTCCCTGATCACCATTTGAAAACGAGTCCTGCAAATCGCCAACGGTTGAATACAACCAGTCTGACGAATCCCATAATCCTTGAATGAGCGCAGTCTCATCGGGAGTCGTCGGAAATGACACAAGAACATGCCGCACATGGATCAAGGCAAGCGGAGGAAACACAGAGGATGCAATGATGTCACCCGAGGTTTCATTTGGAATTGGACTATTATCCGATTCGACTGTAACTTCGATCTGGTCAAACAGCGACAGGATATTTTCCTGGTTCAGGTTTGTGTAAATCAACTGTCCTTGAGCAGTCTCATCCATTACAACTGAGCCAATGTCAAGACGGTCTTCACCACCTCGTGCGAGAACCCAAACATCGAAATGAGTCCCAGCTTCCGGCGCAGAAAGACCAGTCAGAGTGATCGTCACTTTATCCATCAGCCCATTTTGATCTGAATACACAACCCGGCCAACCGCCTGATTTTCATCCGCCACGGGAGAAATCAAGAAACGGGGGATGGCTAATACCAAGCCGATTAGCAGAAGTGCGACGGCGCCTACCCAACCCCAATTGAAGGAACGCGCTGCTTTTGATTTTTGAGAAACTGCGCGGGCCTTTTTCATCAGTTCCAAGGTTTTAGAAGAAACTGTTTGCCCACCGATCACCGCTGAAAGTTCCTCTGCCATTTCTATGGCGCTGTCATACCGAAGATCAGGATCCTTGGCGATGGCGCGGTCGATGATGGTTTGCAGATCCACTGAAATGCCGAGGATCGGCGGCGGCGGCTCGTTGATATGTTTCATTAACACGCCAAAAGAAGATTCGGCTTCGAAGGGAACCACACCTGCCAGCATTTCATATAAAATTACACCGAGCGAGTAGAGATCAGATTTGCGGTCAACTTTATCACCGCGAGCCTGTTCGGGACTCATATAAGCTGGTGTACCGGAGACTGTCCCTGTTGATGTTTGGATAGATGAGTCAAGAATGCGTACCAACCCAAAATCGGTCAGGATGGGTTCTACATCGGCAGGTAAAAGCTGGTCAGGGTCGACTGGTCCGCTTGCTGAACGTAAGAGCACATTGGCAGGTTTTATATCACGATGGACAATTTGTTGGGCGTGAGCGTAATCTATGGCCGAGGCAAGCGCTGAGATGATCTTCACGATCATTTCCTGCGGAAGTTTTTTACCACGGCTCTGAAGAGTCTTTAAGAAATTTGCAAGAGTCGCACCTGGAACATATTCCATAATGAGGCAGGGCTGCCCTTCCACCAGATCATAGTCAAACATTTGAATAATATTGGGATGACGCAGACTTGCTACCACGCGCGCTTCACGTTCAAAGCGCATCCGTGTATCAGGATCATGGTCGACCTGATCGCGCATGATCTTTACTGCCACTTTGCGGTTAAGTGATTTATGCTCGCCGAGATAAATTTCCGCCATGCCCCCGCGCGCAATAAATTCGCCTATCTGGACATTTCCAATTATTTTTCCATTCCAGTTGGACATGCCGCATTATACCCGATAGTATAATTGCTCAAATTACAAGGAGACCCTTATGAAAATTGTTCTCGAAGAAGTTTTGCAGGAATCCATGCGTTTACTAACCCTGAAACTTGCCACTGCTGAATCCTGCACAGGCGGTCTGGTCTCGCATCGCATCACAAACATATCTGGTTCATCAGAATATTTTCCCGGGGGTGTCGTAGCTTATTCGTACGAAGCCAAAGTCAACTTACTTGGTGTATCATGGGATACACTTAATTCATACGGTGCGGTGAGTCAGGAGACCGTCCTTGAAATGGCGCGCGGGGCACAAAAAAAATTTAGCGCGGATATTGGATTATCTGTCAGCGGGATCGCGGGACCAACTGGCTCCATGCCCGGTAAACCGATCGGCACGACCTGGCTGGGACTCTCCACGAAAACTGGTGAATGGGCAAGACACTTCATCTGGGATGGTGATCGTGAACAAAACAAACAAGATTCAGCTGAGGCCGCGCTGCAATTTGTAATAGATTATCTGGAAGGAAAACTCTTATGAAGACGGTTGTGCTTATTTCTGCAGGTGCTGAATGGCGCGTGGTAAAAGAACTTTATTCCAACCTTGAGATTCAGCAATCTCCATTTGGCGAATTTGCCGAATTGAAGCTTTCAAATTTCACCTTTCAAATTTTTCATGGCGGCTGGGGAAAGATCTCTGCAGCCGCGTCCACACAATATGTGATCGATAACTTCAAACCGGATTTACTGGTCAACCTTGGAACATGCGGCGGCTTTGAAGGGTTGATCGAACGTGGAACAATTATTCTGGTTGAAAGAACCATCGTCTATGACATCATCGAACAGATGACAGATGCAAATGAAGCCATTGAGCATTATTCAACAAAACTGGATCTGACTTTTTTACCACGCATCCTGCCCACTCCTGTGCTGCGCGGATTATTGGTTTCCGCTGACCGAGACATAGTACTTGAAGATATTTCTTCATTGATCAAGAAATATCATGCAGTCGCAGCGGATTGGGAATCAGGAGCAATCGCCTGGATTTCTCAAAAAAACGGAGTCAAATGTTTGATCCTGCGTGGAGTCAGTGATCTGGTGAATCCAGAAACTGGCGAAGCCTACGGAAATTATGATCTATTCAGCCAGCGCACAAAGGAAATTATGAGAAAGCTGTTTGAACAATTACCTGACTGGCGGGATGCGATCGAAAAAGTAAGCCAAGGCTACCGCGGATATTGAGCCTAAGACAAAAACCTTTTTAGACAAAGATGAAATAGTTTTCTAAAATTTAGCCGCAAAATTTTTCATCAATAATCTGTGGTATTTCTCAAAACAAAATGACATCACTTCGTAGTTTTCTCACCCAACGTTTCCCCGCATTGAGCTCGCGCGATTTCGCCATCTTCTGGGCGGGACATTTGCTTTCATTAATCGGCTCATCGATGCAAAACACTGCGCTGCCACTCATGGCTTATCGCATTAGCGGACGGCCATTCGATCTGGGGCTGATCGGCTTCGCAGTGACCTTACCAACTTTTTTTCTAGCCCTGCCTGGTGGAGTGCTCATCGAACATTTGGATAAACGTAAAGCCATCATCTTCCTGCAAACCATAATGATGCTGGATACCTTTGCGTTGGCATTTCTTACATTAAGCGGAATTATCCAGATATGGCAAATCGTGATCACATCATTGATCCTTGGCATAGCGACCGCGTTCGAGATCACAGCACGTCAAGCCATGTTGATTGAGTTGGTTGGACGTGAGTCTCTGCCAAATGCCATTGCTTTACAATCGACCGCGTTTAATATCTCGCGAGTGTTGGGGCCGGCGCTTGTTGCATCGACCCTGCTGTTGATCCCAAAGAATGGAGAAGGTTGGATATTCCTTATAAACGGCATCAGCTTTATAGCAATTATCATCGGTTTGTTTTTTGTGCATGCGCATTACAAAGCGCCCATCACACCGCGAACCCGTCCCATGCTCGAAGAATTTCGCGAAGGCGCACAATATCTTTTCAAAAATTCATCCATTGGCTTGCTTATCATTATCGCAGCAACGCTTGGCATCTTTGCATTTCCGATCATTCAACAACTGCCCGTAATTTCAACCGAAATATTAAGACAATCCACCGACACGAAAAGTATTATAGATCTGCGGAATAGTATGCTTTACACCGCCCAAGGTGTTGGTGCTTTGATAGCAGCCTTCTCAATCGCGATGAACAATACCTCCCGCTGGCGAGGACACCGCCTTATTTTGGGAGAGGCCGTTTTTATTCTTGGAATAATTTCCATTCCCTTCTCACATACACTAGCATTCACATTAATCGTGATCACATTAATGGGATGGGGCTCAGTAACGCAGCTCGCCACCATGAATACTCTCATCCAATTACAAGTACCGGATACGTTGCGCGGACGTGTGTTCAGCATCTACATCTGGGCTTTACAAGGAGTAGCTCCCATCGGTAGTCTCTTGATCGGATGGATGACGCAGGAATTCAGCCTCTCCACGACAGCGCTCGTAAGCGGGCTGGTTTCGCTTGTAATTATTGGCGGAATACAGTTATTTCGACCCGCTGTTCGCCAAATAGCGGGTTAACGCAGGATTAGTGTTTGGCGCGCGGCTTGACGGTGATTTTTTTCCCATGATATGATGAACAACATGCAAAACGATTTTAAAGAAGATTCACCAAATTCTGATGAATTAAACAAACAAAAGAGAAAAAAGGGGGCATCCAGCACCTCACACGGTAAACCTAGTTTTTTCTCACGCTGGATGAACAACCTTGCGCAAATGGGGCTGGGCGAGTCTCTTCTGCGGGTCGGAACTAATTTATTTTCCATTCTCGCAATCGGGCTCATCATCTTTCTGGTGCAGGCTTTTTATCGGCAGACGTCAAACCAACTTTCAGAAAACAATGGGCAGGCTTCAGTTCCAGCCCCGACCGCTGTTATAGTGGCGAATCCGATCGCTGCGTTGGATATTCCGATTATTTCTGGCATCGCCCGCGGCGCACAGATCCATACGAATATTCCTTCGCGGCCGCGTGATGACATCACAAAATATGAAGTGCAAAAGGGTGATACCATAAATGGAATTGCAGACAAATATGGACTACAGCCAAAAACGATCTTTGCCGCTAATTACGCCATTCTTCAAGATAACCCTGACTATCTTTTCCCTGGCCAGGAGTTACAGATATTGCCTGTAGATGGTGTCATCTGGGAGTGGGTGGGTGGAATTTCCTTCGGTTCATGGGCGGATTATTTTCAAGTAAAACCCGAGGATATTATCAACTATCCCGCCAATAATTTGGATATAAAATCTGTTGGGGATCCGCAATTGGCAAATATCCCAGTTGGTAAATGGCTTGTAATTCCGGGCGGGAAATATGAATATCACATGGCAGGTTTGATACCTTTAGGGATCACCCGCACAAATCCGGCTTCTGCCCAGGTCGGTGGAGCAGGTTTTTGCCCTCCGGTTAGCGGTGGAGCTGTGGGCATTGGAATATTTATTTTCCCAACTGACAAGCATGTTCTTTCTGGATATGATTATTCCGAAAAAACAAACCATCGTGGAATCGACCTGGCAGGCAACCTCGGTGACAATATCTACGCCACTGATGGTGGTGTAATTGTGTATGCCGGCTGGAACGATTATGGCTACGGCAATATGGTGATGATCGATCATGGAACAGGATTCCAATCTTTATATGGGCATATGAGTCAACTCTTCGTAAGTTGCGGGCAAAGCGTGTCTCAAGGAGCTGTGATTGGAGCAGTTGGAAGCACAGGTCATTCTAGCGGTCCACATCTACACTTTGAAGTTCGAACCATGTCAACGGTAATCAATCCCTGGAATGTGCTGCCCGCGCCGTGATTCCTTGCCAAAGCAGAAAGCCTATACTATAATCTCTGTCGCTTCACCGGGCGCGTAGCTCAGTTGGTTAAAGTGCGTGTAACACACAGACGAGGTCTCATAGTTCAGTTGGTTAGAACATTCGGTTCACATCCGAAAGGTCACTGGTTCGAGCCCAGTTGAGACCACAAAACAGAAAAAAAACTAAAACCAAATCCCCTTAAATTTATTTAGGGAATTTGGTTTTTAAAATCCAAAAATAGTTAACTTGACAATTAGCCTAGATAATGGGCACCTAATGAGAAAATGTATTCGTTGTTTACAATCGAAAGATGAAACAGATTTTAATATCAGGAATCAGGAGAAGGGATTGCTTCAGTCAGTATGTATTGACTGCCAAAAAAAATGACAGTAGGGATCGTTATACAAATAATCCGGAATATATAATTGTACGTGGACAGTTTCAAATCCATTTTTGAGCGGCATTCATAAATATATTTCTGAGAGTAATTATTAATGAAAACCACGTCAGAGTTATCGTGCCATATTGGGCGCTGAAGAGCTTTGTTATTAGACTTCCCGCTCCTCATCCTCTCTCGCCGCCTCACCGCGCTCCATCTTGCGCTTCAAATTCTCAGGCCACGCGGATACATCCTCAGAAGGCAGGAACGTCAGGCTCGCGCCGCTCTGATTCAAAATATCGCGCGTGCGGCAATTGAGCACCGCCTTGGCCGCGTCGATTCCAGATTGGGTTACGCCCGCCACACCGTGGCTAAGCGTGCTCGCTCCGCACATAAACAAGCCCTCGAACTCGGTGCGCGACGAAAATGCCCACGGTCCCACCTGTTGCGGCGATTTCTCGATGCCGTATAAATTTCCGCGCGTGGCGTTGAGATAATGTTCGTTCGTCAGCGGAGTGCCGAGGCTGTAAAACACAATGTGCTTGCTCAAGCCAGGCACGTGCTTCTCCAATCCGCGCACCATGCGCCACGCCAGGTCTTCCTTCATCGCGTCGTAGTCTGCGGGGCGCGAACCGTATTTTGAATTTGCCCATTTCTCAAACGCCTCATAGCCCACGAACGCGAACGACTCGCAGGTGTGATGTCCGCTGTGCATCTTCGATGGGTCTTTCAACGTGGTCGCGGTCAGAAACATGCCAGGCGGAGTTTCATCACGCAGCAACGCATCGGTGAGACCGTCGGAATAAATTTTGTCAATGTTTTCGTTTTCATAAAACCAGAAGTTGCCCGAGTCGAGTCCTGCCGCGCGCAGATCCATGTCTGTGGCGAAGAACAGGCTGATACATGAAGTTGAATATCGGACAGAATCAACTTTCCGCTTAAGTTTGGGCGAAAGATTCTCCCGTCCGATCAACTGACCGAACGTCACTTCAGGATCCGCATTGGAGATGACAACACTCGAGCGGATTTCCTCGCCACTGTCCAACTCCACGCCGATAACTTTTTTCCCTTCGACGAGAATCCGCTTCACTCTACACTGAAGTCTGATATCACCTCCCGAGCGTTTCAACGCCCTGACGAATGCGCGCGGCAACGCGAACGCCCCGCCCAGCGGATAGAAGCCGCCGTTGAAGTAGTGATGTGTAATGCCAGCATGCACGAAGGCCGAAACCTTCGAAGGCGGCAATCCGTGATCGCCCGCCTGCGCCGCCAGCACGCCGCGCAAAACAGGGTCGCTGATGTGCGCGTTGATCAAGTCTGCGCCTGTAGCGCGAATCCATTTAAGAATATTCGGCGCGCTCATCGCCGCTTTCAACGGATCTTTCAACCTGCCAATGTTCGCAAGCGATTCCATCATATTGGTGGTATCGGCGAAGAAGGAATCAATGCCCTTGGCCTCCTGCGGAAAATAACTCTTCAAGCGCTCAATTAAATTTTCCCTGCCTTTGGGAAAGTCCACGCGCTTATCACCGATCACCACATGATCGTAACCATCAGGGTTAAGTTCACAGAAAGTTAGATCACCTGCAACACCAAGTCCCTCATAAATACTTCGCAAATGTCCGCCCTCATGCAAATCACCGATGTAATGCACACCGGGACTGAAACGATAGCCTTCCAATGTGAACGAATGCGTCCAGCCGCCGGGTCTATCGTGCTGTTCAAGTACGATCACTTTTTTTCCAGCCTGTGCGAGTGCCACCGCAGCGGCGAGTCCGCCCGCGCCTGAGCCAATGATGATTGCGTCGTAAGATGTCATTTTTCCTCCAATGATTTCGGCGGGAGGTAGTTCCTGCCTCGGTTCGTGGAATTCGACAAAAGTCGAATCAATCGTCTAGCCCAAAGGGCTTTCATGTACTGAGGAAGGACTTTAGTCTGCACCGTACCCGCGCCTATGTTTCCCTAACTCGTCTTCTCCCCCAAATCTATTTTTCTCGCCAAATAATTTTCATAATCAGGCACGAGCCGATCATATTCCCCATCCATCAACGGAGAGGAGATCATAAAATCTGCCGAAGCGCGATTGTTGGCAATAGGGATATTCCACACAACAGCTAGTCGTAAGAGTGCTTTTACATCGGGATCGTGCGGCTGTGGTTCCAGCGGATCCCAGAAGAAGATCAGGAAATCTATCTTGCCTTCCACGATCTTGGCGCCGATCTGCTGGTCGCCGCCGAGTGGTCCACTTTTGAGTTTAGTGATCTTGAAACCAAGTTCTTTCTCCAGAATTTTCCCGGTTGTGCCTGTTGCAAATATGTGGTGATGAGCAAGCAGGTCGCGGTTGAATTTTGCCCATTCCACCATATCGCGCTTTTTATTATCATGCGCCACAAGCGCGATCTTCTTGTCATGTTCCATGGGGAATTTTTTATGAGCTGTCATTTTAATTATTCCTATTTATATATTAAGTCGTTGGATATCAGCGCTATTTTCTCAGCGCTCCCAAAGCCGCGCCAACGATGCCAGCTTCATTCAACAGTTGTGCGGGAACAACATGCGTCTCAATGGTGAGATAAGGCAAAAATTTTTCAGACTCTTTGCTAATGCCGCCGCCGATGATAAACAGGTTCGGCCAGAAAAGCCTTTCCATTGTCTCTAAATATTTATTCAACCGTTTGGCATATTTCTTCCATGAAAGGTCTTCGCGCTGACGGGCTGCATCGGAGGTGCGAAACTCTGCGTCTTCGCCTTTTATTTCAAGATGACCAAACTCGGTGTTGGGGAGCAACTGTCCGCGGTGAAAAATCGCTGAACCAATGCCTGTTCCAAGTGTAAGCAGAATGACTGTGCCAGGTTGTCCACGCCCTGCGCCGAAGGTCATTTCAGCGAGTCCGGCCGCATCTGCGTCGTTGATCATAATACAGTCACAACCTGTGATTTTGCTAAAGAGTGCGTCCGCATTCGTGCCAACCCATTTCTCCGAGACATTGGCCGCCATCAAAGCCACTCCGCCTTTAATAGGTGCGGGAAAACCAATCCCTATTGGGCCATTCCAGCTAAAAGATTGCGCAATCTGATTTACTACTTCAGCAATTGGTTGAGGTTCCCCATTTTTCGGCGTCTTGATACGAACCCGCTCCGCAAGAAGCTGGCCTGTTTCAGTGTCTACGGGTGCGCCTTTGATACCTGATCCGCCTACGTCGATTCCGAGAATTTGCATGTTTTGTTCCTAAGTTTGGATTTTGTAACCAGGGGATATAACCACAATTACCTGATTGGAAAAACATTTTTTGGTAATCATTTATCTGCATGGATTATAGCACCTAGATAATTGCCTGTCGGTCCGTGAGGAATCTTTGAAAATCAAACGAGAAAGTCAAATATTTGAAAAAAAACGATCTAAATCTGGATTAGCAGTTTTGGGTGGAATTATCCATTTCGCTTAAATAATCGGACAGAGCTAGTCTATTTTGTAACTTAAGTTACAGCTTAATTCTTGAGGAAATGCTATTATCCTAAACTAGATAATGATTGTGAAATTACGCACGTTACATTATTCAACCAAATTGAGGAGAAATGTCATGGCTAAAAAAGAAGAAACTGAATCGAATGAGTCTCAGCCTAGGGGACAGAAAATTTTTGACAATATCTGGCTATTATTTATCCTTTCGTTATTGATCAGTACCTTGATCTATAACGTGTGGGGCATCGTCGATCTTATGAGAGTCCCGCTTGCTCCATAAGCGGTGAGGAGAAAATATGTTAGCACCTGAAAAAAATTGGTGGAAGCCGATGGGTCGCATCGAAAAGACCTGGCTGACTGTTGCATTTGTGTGGTGTATCTTCCTGACATTGATGATGCCTCTATGGTATTTCAATGGCAAGCAGAATGTGCCCACAGAAACATATCGCACAACGCCCGCAGATTACGGAGCAAAAGTCAACGCTTTTGTGGAGCAGTATACAGTTGGGAAAGATGACGCGACCGGGTTACCGATTGTATCCGCACCTCCCGGCAGTGACATTTACCTGCGTGCCAGCACCTGGCAATGGTATCCGATCCTGCAATTGGAAAAAGGAAAGGAGTACCGCCTGCACCTTTCGTCGATGGATTACAACCACGGCTTCTCGCTTCAACCCGTGAATATCAACTTGCAAGTTTTGCCTGGTTACGATTACGTGGCGACAATTACTCCCACCAGCTCAGGCGAATTCACCATCGTTTGCAATGAATATTGTTTTGTCGGTCATCATACGATGGTTGGCAAAATGATCGTTAAATAGAGGAATGAAGATGGCTACACTTGCACCTACAACCCCCTGGACTAAAGACGCAAAGGACGATTATCGCAACTGTCCTGTAACCACCCTGAAAGTTGACATGCACACCGAACGGCTCATCATCGCCAATGCAGTCATGGCTGTGGTCTGCCTCACACTTGGTGGTATTGCCGCATTGTTAATCGCGCTTACCCGCTGGCAGGCCGTTCATTTACTTGGCGCGGCCTGGTTCTATCGTCTGCTCACATTGCATGGCATTGACATGCTCATCGCGTGGATCGTATTCTTCGAGATGGCTGGCTTGCACTTCGGCTCAACCGTGCTTCTCAATGCGCGCCACGCCGCACCAAAGCTTGCCTGGCTGGGCTTTGGCATGATGACAGTTGGCGGATTGATGGCAAATGCAGTTGTGCTGATTGATCCAAATTCCAGCGTAATGTTTTCGGCTTACGTTCCGCTAAAAGCGCATCCGCTATTCTATCTCAGCTACATTTTGTTTGCAGTTGGCGCGTTGATCACGGTCATCACTTTCTTCATCAACATCGTGGTTGCGAAACGTGAAAATCGATTCCAAGGCTCTTTGCCTCTGGTAGTCTTTGGCTTGATGACTGCCGCAATTCTTGCAACTTACACATTGTTGGAAGGCGCAGCCGCAATTGTGCCCGCCTTCTTATGGTCGCTGGGCATTCTGAAAACCTATGACCCTGGAATTTACCGCAACTTCTTTTGGGGTTTCGGACATCCCGCGCAGCAAGTCAATCTCGCAGCGATGGTTTCCATCTGGTATGCGCTCGCGCAGATGACCGTCGGCATTCGCCCGGTCAACGAGAAGTTCTCACGCCTCGCGTTCATCCTGTATCTGTTCTTTATTAATCTTGGTTCGGCGCATCACCTGCTGGTTGACCCTGGACTCTCCTTCGCGTGGAAGGCAGTCAATACTTCGTATGCGATGTATCTGGCTGTCCTCGGCTCGATGATGCACGCCTTCTCCATTCCTGCCGCATTGGAAATCGCTTTGCGTTCCAGAGGATACAGGAAAGGTTTATTTGGCTGGCTTCGAAATGCGCCCTGGGCCGAACCTGGTTTTAGTTCGCTCGTCTTATCCATGTTCCTATTTGGCTGGATCGGCGGCGTAACCGGTGTGACCATCGGTACTGAGCAGATCAACATGCTTGTGCATAACACTCTCCGCCTGCCCGGTCACTTCCATGCGACGGTAGTGAGCGGTACAACGCTCGCATTCATGGGCTTCACCTATTATGTCATTCCACTCATCTTCCGCAAGGAACTGAAACTTAAGAGCTGGGCAAAATGGCAGCCGTATATATTCGGCTTCGGAATGTTATTGACCTCATTGGGCATGATCACCAGTGGTTTGCAGGGTGTTGCCCGCCGCAATTGGGATATCACCTTCGCAGGTGTTGTACCTGGCACAGTTGAGATCACGCTCGCCATCTTCGGAATCGGCGCGCTCCTGGCAGTGGTTGGCGGCATTATGTATGTCACGATAGTGTTGGTTTCAATCCTGACGGGCCCGCGTTTGGAAGCCAGCAACTTACTACTTCTCACTGGCACGCACAATCCGATCATTGAATCCACCAAGATAACCGACGAGCAAATGGAAGATAAACAGAATCAACCGAAAGGCTCGCTGGTACTTGTCTTTGCCTTCCTGGTCTGGTTTGCCATTTACTACCTAAGCAACTGGTGGCTGCTCGGACGCACCTGGTTCATTCGATAATTTTTGTTTATGGAATCTTCGGAGGTCTTTCAAAGGCCTCCGAAGATTTACTTTTAAGGTATTTGATGATCGCGCCTCTTTTTCTCGGCCTACTTGGAAGCCTCGGTCACTGTGTGGGGATGTGCAGCGCAGTGATTTTAATTTTCGATCGACAGCCTATTTTTCAAAATAAGTTCGCATGGTTCTTCGCGCACGCTGGCCGTGTGACAACGTACTCACTACTTGGTTTGCTCGCCGGCGCACTGGGCCAAACACTTTGGTCATTTGATAAACTCCAGGCAATTCTTTCGATTCTTTTTGCGGTCATCGCTTTTTATATGGCCTCCGCTTTTATTGGATTAACTCCCTCGCCTGAAATTTTATTTTCAGGATCGATCCAACGTTGGGGCAAAGCCATGCGTGGATTTAAATCCGATTCACTCTCCGCTTCATATCTGCTCGGCCTGCTTTGGGGACTTCTTCCCTGCGGCCTGGTACTGACCGCGCTCGTCATGGCGATGGCTTCGACAAATATTGTCCAAGGCGCGTTGACCATGTTCATCTTCGGCCTCGCGACTATTCCCAGCCTATTCATGGTCCGCTGGCTTGCAAATAAAATGAACTCGCGTTTTTGGCCGCGCAGTTTCGCGTCATTAGTCATGATGTTCTTCGGTTTCCAATTCGCCATGCGCGGATTCGCTTCGCTTGGCTGGGTTGACCATCTCATGCTTGGTTCGGTAATGTTCTGGTAAATAAAATGATTCTCGCAACATCTGCTCCCGTCAAATCAAAAACCCTCGTCACATGTTCATTGTGCGAATTGACTACGTATCACCCGCTTACCAATAAACAAGGGGATGTATTCTGCTGTCCATCGTGCCGTGAGGTTGCGGCGTTGTTGGCTGAGGCGCCAGCACTGCCAATTAAACAGGAGCAGGCTAAAGACGCGGAAGGAAGCGCAGAGATCATCCTCACCTTGGGCGGCATGTGGTGTTCATCCTGCGCGTGGCTGGTCAGTGAACAGCTGCGCCGCACACCTGGCGTGGTCAGCGCTGATGTTAGTTTCATCCAAAAGCAGGCAAATCTAACTTATGACGCGTCGCTGTTGGATGCGCGAAAAATTAAGAAGCGCGTGCGCGCGTTAGGCTATCAGGCGGCGCTGCCAAACGAAAAACCTCATGATGAAGAAGAATCTTTTTACACGCGCTTGTTGATCGGCGGCGTGATGGTTTTACATGACATGATCGTTGGCGCGGGCATCTACGGTCGTGAACTGCTCGGCTGGGCAACTCCCGAAACTGCCTGGCTGGTACATTTTTTTCAACTGATGATGCTGGTCACAAGCCTGCCAGTTTTGATATTACTCGGCTTGCCCATTCTGCGCGCGGGACTCGCCAGCCTGTTACGATTGCAGCCCAACATTCATACACTGATCGCGATCGGCACATTCTCGGCGTTCGCTTTATCCGTCCGCAATTTTATCTCTGGTTCTGGCGGATTGTATTTCGATACCGCCACGATGCTCATCTTTTTGGTTTCGATAGGACACTGGCTGGAGATGCAGGCGCATAAATCCAGCAGTAAAGCTGTGGCACGTTTACTTGAACAGATTCCTGATAAGGCAATTATCGTAACTGGAAAACGTGATAGATCCGTACCAGTAAGCGAATTGAAACCTGGTCAACGCGTGCGCGTGCGTCCTGGCGAGCGCTTTCCTGTGGATGGCTTGATCGCGATCGGCGAAGGTGACGTGGATGAATCTTTGCTGACAGGCGAGCCGCGCCCTGTGACCCATCGCGAAGGGCAGACGGTCAAAGCGGGGACGATCAGCCTGGACGGAAGTTTTGAAGTGATCACAACTGCTGTAGGCGATTCGACCGCAGCGGGACAAATTGGGCGACTGCTGCATGAAGCCCTGTGGAATCGTTCTCCCATTGAACGGCTCGCCGACAAATTGTCCGCGTGGATGACTCCGATCGCGCTGGCGCTGGCGACGATTGCCTTCTTAATTTGGAATTATTTTTCAGGTTTTGAAGCTGGCCTACTGGTCGCGCTTTCTGTTTTGTTGATCGCGTGTCCGTGTGCGTTGGGGCTGGCAACTCCGCTTACGCTTTGGCTGGCATTGGGACGTGCGGCTGAGTCAGGTGTGATCTTGCGCAGTACTGCCGCGCTCGAAAGACTGGCCAGCGTGAAGAAAGTATTCTTCGATAAAACAGGCACACTGACAAAATTGCCAATGCAAGTTGGAGGGATTTATTTAGTCCCCGCTCCTTTTGGGAAAGGGGTAGAAGTGAAGGAAAGAGAGTTCCTTCAAATAGTTGCTTCAATAGAAAACGCATCTGAACATCCGATGGCAAAAGCGATTGTCGACTGTGCGCGTGCGAAAAAAATAAAATTATCCAAGCCAACAGAATTCAAAGCTTTGCCAGGCATGGGCGTGACCGCAAAACTTGATGGAAAGATAATTGTCATCGGCAGCGCACGCTTTATGTCTGCTCGAGGGTTGACTCTCCCTGTCAGATTAAAGAAGCAGGCTGAGGTATGGAAAGATTCGGGACAGGTTGTCGTCTATGCCGGTTGGGGTGGAAAAACCATCGGTCTGATCGGCTTGGGAGAAACCATCCGCTGTGAAGTAAGTGAAGTGATGACGCAATTGCAATCACGCGGACTTGCTCTTGGTGTGCTAACAGGTGATGAAAAACAAGCAGGCGCGCGCTGGCAAAAGATACTTGGCATTCCCGTCCACGCGTCGCTCAGCCCTGATGAGAAGATGTCTTATTTGCTTGAAGACGCCGCGATGATCGGCGATGGCATCAACGACGGTCCCGCGCTCGCCGCTGCGACTGTGGGGCTTGCCATGAATCACGGCACCGATGTAGCTCGCACTGCTTCTGATATTGTGCTCATGCGCGAAGATCTAAGTGTGATTCCCTGGCTCGTGGATCTTTCGCGTGAAACGATGAAACGGGTACGCCAAAATCTTGGCTGGGCGTTTATTTATAATTTGATCGGAATTGGACTCGCGATGGCCGGCTTGATGCAGCCTGTCTTCGCCGCGCTGGCGATGGTGCTGAGCAGTGTTTTTGTCACAGCCAACGCAATGAAAATGAATAAGTTTCCGTTGTTGAAAGAATAATAATATGTCGTCGCTAAGGAAAAGAACGCTCTTGGCAACAAGATCAAGCCTGAAACCTGGAACCCAGATACATGACCCCTAACCCCTACACAAAGCGTCGTTTTTTAAGAAGCCTCGAAAAACTCTGGGCTTCCCTTGAAGGAATTACAAACCGATTCACAAGATCGGACTTCAATCCTTTCTATCATCTTGGCACACTGACTATTTTTATGCTGATCGTGCTGATCGCAACCGGCACCTATCTCACCCTCATTTACCGCCCTGGCTTGGATGTCGCCTACGCCACCGTCAATAAAATCGATTCAAATTGGTTTGGCTCGCTCATGCGCAGCGTGCATCGTTACGCATCCGACGGCATGATCGTGCTCATTGTTTTACATTTGCTCAAAGTATTGGTCAGTGACCGTTTTTGGGGTCAGCGCTGGCTGGCTTGGACCAGCGGTTGGATCATGCTCGCCATGGTCTGGCTGACAGGCACAATGGGCTACTGGCTCATCTGGGATCAGCGCGGGCAATGGATGACCGAGTATATGATGCAAGCGCTCGCAGGCACATCAGGGCTAACCTATGTTGCGCCCGATCTTGCCTCGCGTACTTTTTCAAACTTCGTCATCATTCTCTTCCTGCATGTTTTTCTGCCGTTGATCGGTTTCCTCGGCATCTACATTCATGGCTTGCGGCTCTCCCGCGCGCGCTGGTGGTCGCCTCGCTGGGTCAGCATGCAAGCCCTTGTTGGCCTCGTTGTACTTTCAATCATCAAGCCCACCCTATCTTCCGCGCCAGCCGATCTATCGCACCTCATTCAATCTGCTCCAATGGACGCGCTTTATCTTGGCTTTCTGCCATTAATGGATCTATGGGGCAATGTGATTTTCTGGGGACTTGCGATTCTCGTCGGCGGCAGTTTATTCCTGCTCCCCTGGCTCGCTTCAGGTCGTGACGATGGACCTGCCATTGTTACCGACCCAAAGTGTACTGGCTGTAACATTTGCTACGCCGAATGCCCATTTGACGCGATCCGCATGGTCGATCGAAATGATACTTCGGGATATCATAAGTTGGCGGTCATCGACAATGCTCAATGTACAGCCTGCGGAATTTGCATAGGCGCGTGTCCAACAAACGCGATTGATCTGAAAGGCGGCTATAACGGAGAGGCTGTCTTTGGTGCTGTGAAAGGCGCGCTTCATCGCGAGAATAATGATGGTCACCCCGTTACGATTTTATTTGCAAGCCAGCATGACGAAGCGTTGGGCGGATTGCCCGCAAAGTTAACTGTCAGCGAAAATAATATTCCAGTATCAGTAACAGGCTGGGGGTCAGAAGAATCGGTACGAGTGGTCACAGCTGTGCTGCCCTCCATTAGCGCGATCAACATCGAATGGATCAAGTCTCTGCATTCCGAAGGAGCGCGCGATATCATCCTGCTTTCAGCCCCATATGATGACGGTGTTTATCGCGAAGACGCGCATTGGATCTTAAATCGTTTACATTCGCGCCCTGCGCTGGTAACAAAGGGATTGCATTGGCTTGAAACAACACCCGGTGATTCTAAAACCGTCGCAAATTTTCTGGATGACTTGCATCGCGATGAAACACAGGCAAAAAAGAGAGCGCCTGTTTTACCGACCGTGAAGGATCGCAATAAACTTTTTCCATCCATTGTCAGCGCATTGATCGGAACGATCATATTATTTTCAATTTTTGCGGTTGCCATTCCACTTGATATTCCTGCGGGCATGTCCAAAGCAGACGGGGCGGCTATGCGTATCGCGCTTGATCTAAAAGGAAAAATTTCCGCCGCCGCAATTCCCCCAGGCGTGACCCTGCCAGAAGGTGCGGATGCGGAAAAAATATTTGGCGGAGAACACTTCCCCGCCCTTCTGCGAGTGACTGTTGATGGGAAGCAAGTTTTTGAAAAAACCTATCAGCCTTCGGGAGTCAGCGGCAATGGACGCATCTCAGCGCTGGAATTCCTGCCGCTCACAGCCGGTTCACACCAAATTGAAATTCTATTAAAAGATGACGGAAATGATTTCCGTACAGTTTTTTCAGATGAAGTTGTATTTGATGTGTCTCAGGTAATCGTATTTCATTACTCCGATAAGAGTAACACGATTGAAGTAAGGTAAATTTTTGACAAACAAAAAGAACGTGAAGCTTTTTTGCTTCACGTTCTTTTTGTTTGTTACTTTTTTTGTTTGGGCTTTGTTCGATATGCAATGAAGAAGCCGGTCAACAAAACAACCAACACCGCAAAGGGAATCCACGTCAGCCGTGTATCTTCTGCAAGAGCGGAGAGAAATGGTTCTTTTATGGCTGGGTTGGCAATATACCATTTGCCGCCATCTTCAGAAAAACCATTGACGATGCCGTCATAATACACAAAGCCTGTGTACGGATAGTAATGCAATTGGTCATACGGAACGCCTTTACTGCCCTCTGCCACCATTCGCACAACCTGAAACCCCGCACCAGGTTCGGCAGGCTCGGCAACGCTGCCTTTTGAGAAATCAGCGAATGTAAAATAATCCTGTGTAAGAACAGGATTGGACACATTGACATCGCCTGTAATGCCGGGGCCTTTGATCACGATATAATCAAATTTACCTTTGGCAAAGGCAAAGGTAGCAGGGATAAAAAGAGCTAAAACTAAAAAGAAGAAGAGTGTCTTTTTCATATTTCTCCAATCAAATATTTAATAGATGCGCTTGTATATTGTTAGATAAATTCTAACCTGTTTTTCAAGAGCCAATGGATGAGTTTATGCGCAAGGTGCCATATATATGGGATAAAGGAATGGATTACAAAACTATCAAAAAGTCTCATAGTTTCATAAGAATTCTAATTCCCACTCAATTATCTTTTATAATCAACAATCATGACCTCACGAACCAACGAAGCCTGGCTTGCTGACCTGAGAGATTCGGGCATAACACACGCAGATGCGTTAAATGATCTGCGTGATATCATCCAAAAAGGCTTACCATTTGCCCTTACCCGCTGGCTCTCATCAGACGATCCGCTTTTTCAACCGCTAGTGGAAGAAGTAACACAAGAAACCCTTTTGCGTGTGCTGGATCAACTCGACTCATTCGAAGGCCGAAGTCTCTTCACCACCTGGGTACACAAGATCGCTATACGCCTCGCTCTTACAGAGCTACGCCGCAAACGTTGGAGGGATGCCTCTCTCGATGAGTTGACTGAAAACGAAGACGCTCCACCGCCCCCCGGCCTGCTCGCTGATGCTCAGGCCTCCCCTGAAACTTCAGCAGAACGCGCAGATATGCTCGTCCACGTACGCCGCATTCTGGAGGAAGAGCTAACTCCAAAACAACGCGAAGCGCTGGTTCTGCTTGGCTTGCAGGATATGCCGATGGAAGAAGCTGCGAAACGCATGAAAACGAATCGCAACGCATTATATAAACTTCTACACGACGCCCGGTTGCGTTTGAAAAGACGCCTCGCCCTTGAGGATCTCACTCCGCAAGACCTATTAATGGCCTTTGAGCACAAGTAAGATTAATGTTTGATTAATCGTCAACTTATTAGTATGACCATCAAAAAAAACAGCCAAGATACTGAAAACATGAGCAAAAACCAGGAACAATTGACAGATAATATTGTCCTAAAGTTTCTCCAGGTTCTTGAAAAAGTGCGCTCCGAGGAAATGTCCTGCAGTGACATGTATGCTCGTTTGGACGAATTCGTTGAGCAAGAAGTCAAGTCAAGTGACGCCGAGATGATCTTGCCTCTCATCCAGGAACATTTGGACCTGTGTCCCGAATGCTGTGACGAATACGAAGCTCTTTTGGCAGTTTTGGAAAATACAAAGGAATAAAGAAAAATAGGCCGAACTGCAGAAGTACGCTGATTCTCTCTTTTATTAAAGCGAGAATTAGCGTACTTTTTCTCTGTTAGAAAGACACCCCAAATAAGTACGGCCTGGTAATCAACTATTCGTGAAATAGCTTTTCCCCCGCTCGCACCTCCACCATCAAACGATTCTCAGACGGGGTGATCGGACAGGACCACATCTCGTTATAAGCACAATATGGGTTATAAGCAATATTGAAATCCACAAGAAAACGACCATCAGGCAAAGGCACAGGTTCAAGATAACGCCCCGCAGGATATGTTACTTTACCAGCAAGCGAATCAACAAATGGCAGGAAGAAACCATGCTGTCCCTGATAGATGGTCAATTGCACCTTCAGGCCATCCACCGTAAAGCTGAATTTACCAAACTTCTCATAGATTTGAATGCTTCCCGTTGAAGTATGCATCTCAAAGCTGTGTTTGACCGGAAATTCATCAACCTGTACTTCAAGCCGCAGGGCATCGTTCTCAGGGTAATAATTCAAGCCATGAAAATCCTTCCTTTGTTCCTGGGTCAACGGACTTTGCGGATGACTGCCAAAGAACTCATCCTTTTCCGTACGAAAGGCCTCCAAATCATTCATTGTTCCTCCAATCATTGATGAACAATAGACTGTGAAGGCATCCGAATTCTTACGAAATCTATAACTTCCCATCAGCCCCTTGCCAATTCATCTGGTTTATGCTATTTTTAGCACCGAGAAAAAAATACGGAGGCACAAAAAACGGCCATGATCATAGAGGACAAACCGTATGTTGAGCAATTTGTGGAAAGGGCATAATCATATCGCATGAGTCAGTTGCGCGCATTCATCGCCATCGAAATCCCTCTCAATATTCAAGACGCAATCCAAAGGAAAACCGCCCGTCTGCGCCAAACTCTTGGAAGTGATCTTGTCCGCTGGGCTCCCGCCCAAAATATGCATTTGACTATAAAATTCCTTGGAGAAATCGCCGCCTCACATGTAGATTTTCTAAAACAGATGCTCGCCCGTGAAGCGGATTCACACATTCAGTTTGATCTACAATTCGGAGGCCTCGGATCATACCCAACCTCGCGCCGACCACACATTCTATGGGTAGGCCTCCACGCTCCAGCAGAATTGGCCTCCCTTCAGAAAAGCATTGAAGCAGGCACATCCCGCTTAGGGTATGAACAGGAAGAACTTGTATTTTCCCCGCATCTAACCATAGGCCGCGTTCGACAGAACGTCAGCCCCGCAGATCTGGCAAAGATTCGCACTGCCATGGACAATATTCAACTTGGCAATATTGGTACAGCAAGAGTAGACTCTGTACACCTGATCAAAAGCGATCTTCAACCCAACGGACCAGTTTACACAAAATTATTTTCTGCTCCACTATCCAAACAAAAAAAGAGGTGAAATCTGAACGCATTGGAACTTGCTCGTGAAATCGTAAACTCCCTTGAAGATAAAAAGGGGGAAGATATTGTGCTATTGGACTTAAAAGAAATTGTTTCTTTTACTGATTATTTTATTATCTGCACGGGGACCAGTGACCGCATGGTAGACGCGCTGGCTAACGCCTCAATTGAAGATATACGCGCCAATCATAAAAAGAAGGGAAAAAAACAAGGATTCGCCCGTGACGGCTGGGTGATCGTGGATTTTGGCGACGTGGTCTTACATCTCTTTTCACCCGACCAGCGGGAATTTTATAACCTCGAAGAATTATGGGAAGATGGGAAAGTATTGTTGAGAGTGCAATAAACAGATCTACAAATAAAAACATCCCACGCATTTTATATGCATGGGATGTTTTTATTTTCCAATCGGATTGGAGATCAAATTTCAATTCCGGGCTACTTCTCAAACACCCATTGGTCTACAGCACGACTCCAATCCACGAGTTCTTCAACTTTGAACCAGAGAGCCACTTCACGTTCACCAGTTTCGGGTTTATCTGAAGCGTGTATCAGATTGCGGCCCACTTCAAGCGCAAAGTCATGTCGAATTGTGCCTGGCGCAGATTCAACTGGCTTGGTCGAGCCAACCGTCTGACGGACTGCAGCAACTGCATTCGGGCCTTCCCATACCATCGCCATGACAGGCGCGGATGTGATATACCCAATCAAGCCATCATAAAATGGCTTGCCTTTATGCTCAGCATAATGAGTCTCAGCCAATCCTTGGCTGACACGAACAAATTTCCCGGCTACGAGTCGAAGTCCACGGTGTTCAAATCGGGAGATTACTTCGCCAATGAGCCCACGTTGCACACCATCGGGTTTTACAAGTACGAGCGTTCTTTCCACAGAAAATCCTCCAGAATAAAATATGTAAGCCGGACCTAGAAATCCGCTTACTCTCTAACGAATTAATTCTTCGGCCTTGTTATAGGCTTCGAGCGCTTCTTTTAAGCGGTTGGCGCGCATATAGGCGTCACCCAGTGTTTGCCAGATTCCAACTTCAACCGGATAGCGGTATATTGACTCGCTTAAGTCACGGATGGCGTCTTCGAGATGCTTGCCTTTTTTGATTAGCTTCCCATAATGTTTCAAGGCTGTTGGAATATCTCCGCGATCTAATTCACCCTTAGCCTGGATCAAAATATCTGAGGTATTCTGCGCTTCAGCTTGTGGTTGCCGCACAGATGGATTGGGTTTCTTCTTTGCTGAGATCGACGCAACCGCCACAGCAGGTTTGATAATACCGGCAGAGGGTTGTACTTTATTTAAATGTCCCACCGCAGATTCCTCCACTGGATGCCAATCAGAAGACGTGATGCGAACAGGAGGGCTCAGAGTTTCACCTGTTTCAAATTTCTCTCTATGCATCCAAGGCGGAGTATCGTCATCTTCCATCTCAACTTCTGCAACTTGACCAGACTCTTGTTGCGCGCCTATCAGCCAATCGGGAAGATCAGCCGCTTCGCTAACAGGAGCAGGCTCTTCGGTCGATAAGGATGCGACTGTGTCAAGCTCCTGCTCAATGGATTTCTTCCACAGATCTTCTTCCAGATCCTCTTCCGGTTTGGCGTCAACATCGCTCAACCAATCTGGTAGATCCGATTTCGCCGCCACCGACTCCTGCTCTATTGGTCGATCCAGGGTAATGGGGCGGGGTATTGCATTAGATACGATGGAATTGGGAGTTGGCATTGGCTCAAACGGAAGCCCGGGTTCGTCATCCAAACCATTCAACCAACTCGAGAGATCTTGATTCGATAACCCTTGATCATCTGCAATCTTGTTCGTGGAAGACTCTTCTTCAATGCCGCTTAGCCAATTAGGGAGATCAGAATTTTGCGCGGCGGGTAATTCCTCGGCAAATTTGATCTGTTCACCTGAACCGCTCGGCTGGGCGCCTTTGATCCAATCAGGAATTTCCTTTGAATCATCTATGGCGGGTGTATTGAATTCATTTTGCTTTTCTTTTTCATTGAGGTCGCGCAGCCACATCCCGGTTGCGTCTGTTGCAGGGATGCCTGCAGATGTGTTTTCAAAATCTACGAAGTACTGTTCGCCAATATTTAGGGCGTTATCCCCTTTGGCTGGCTTAGCTACTTGCTGATTAGACCGTTCTGCTTCTTCGATCTGAGCTTTAGAAATGGATTCTGTTTCACCAATTGCTTGAGCCTGTTGCACCCATTCAGGCGGGATATCACTGCGCTTGTTCGGGTCGGAGACCATTTCCTCAGGCTTAGCGCCATGCTTGGCAGCAAGTGATTCAAGCCATGCTACAGCATCATCCTGTTCCTGGGTGCTCGCACCTAAGTTTTCAACAGAAGGCTTTTCATAGGTTTGTGAGTTGGTGCCCTGCTGTTGCTGTACCCATTCTGGAAGAGTTTCACTTTGAGAGATTGGATCGCTGTCCATTTCTTCAGGTTTATCGCCGTTTTTTGTAGCCAGCGATTCAAGCCATGCTATCGTGTCATCCTGTTCCTGGGCAACTACACCCAAATCTCCAACGGGGGGTTGAGTTTGGGCAAGCTGATCCAAACTGTTCAGCCAAGCTGGTACTTCATTTGATTTTGCAGAAATTGACGAATCATCCAACCCTTTTAGCCACTCAGGACCATTGTTGGGCTGTGCGGCTGCTAGGGGCTCGGCGACTTTTGAATCACCAAGGTTACTTAGCCAGTCGGGAATTTCACCTGGTTGTACAGATTCAGATGCTTGCACTCCGCCAAGTCCGCCTAGCCAATCGGGAAGGTCGCCGGCTTGTGTTGCCATTGACTCGGGGGTTGTTTTTTCCTCATCAAGCCCGCTGAGCCAAGCGGAAACTTTATCAGGCTGGTCAGATATTGGCTTGATGGTTTTCTCATCGCTAAGTCCAGTCAGCCAATCAGGAGTGTCACCCGCCTGCACAGAATCGGTGGTTGGTTCGCTGCCAAGCCCGTTTAACCAATCGGGAGTATCCAATGATTGAATTTGAGCGGACTGCAAAGGTTCAGTAATTGGAGCCTGACTCTTGAGCCAGTCAGGTAGATCAGCTGAGACAACTCCTGAGTCGCTGGCTGATTCCTGGTCAAACATGGAGGTGGGCTGTTCCGGAGTGTTAGACTCTGCCCAGCCGGCTGAACGTAAAAAATCTGGGATTTCATCCTCCGACCCGGAAACAGAAGCGGGCTTTAGTTGAAATTGATTCGTTCCGTCAGAAACTCCGCCAGATTTTAACCAATCTGGCTGGTCATCAGATGAAGAACTAGATGCGGCGAGTTCGATTCCAAGAGAGGAGCCCCAATCCTGACCGATGGGCACTTCATTGCCGGTATATTCCAAATGTTCCAAATTAACAGCTGCATCAGCGACTTCATTGGATTGAAATATGGAGCCTTTGGTAAATGAAGCATAAGGATCCAGCTCAATAACTCGGGCACGATAGACTTGAGTATTTTCAGCGGCGCCGGCAGTGGATGGGATAAGTTCAACCATGATCCGATTTGCGTCTAAACAATATGGATATTGTTTAAGTAACTGTCCACACATATCTGAAGCTGCTGATTTTTGGCCGCTGCGAAAATAAGCGCGCGCGAGCAAGATTTGCATATCGCCGCGGTTCGGGTCACCCGCAAGCACTGCGCGAACCTCCGCGACTGCTTGTGGATACAATTCACCCTGTACATACATATGCGCCAGCGCGCCGCGTGTCATACGGATCTTGGGCGGTTCCATGCCATCACGACGGCCATAGAGTCTTTGCAATTCACTTTGGATTGCGGCGTTGGATGGCTGAGACTCAAATGCGCGCTCCATGTGCCAGATGGCATCATCGAACTTATTTTGCTCATCACTGATAATACTCATCCCCACATGAGCAACAAAATCCTCAGGCACAGTCATCAGCACGCGGCTAAAAATATCCACCGCTTCTGTGTAGCGTTTTGCCTCAAGGTGTGCTTTGCCAAGCAGGCGATAGGTTTCCAGGTGTTTTGGGAAAGTTTTTAAAATATGGTGGCAGTGTGCGATAGCCTCTTCTGTATTTCCCTGGTCAACGAGGCTTTCAATTTCACGATTGTAAATTCTTAATGAGACTTTTGCCATTGCCTTTTTCCTGAAGTTAAGTATGCCCGATTCTTAAAAATTTTGCAATCCTACTCACTATTTTACTCGTAAAACAGGGGGAGTGGCGATACAAATTCATCACTAACTTTATGGGCAGCTAACACAGCTTTGCGCGCTTCTTCGAATTTTGCGTCATTATTAGCATGGATCTCGAACAACGGCTCGCCCGCTTCAACTTTATCGCCCACTTTTTTGTGGATGATAAAACCAACCGCGTGATCGACAGGATCGCCTTTCTTAGTACGACCTGCTCCAAGCTCCACAGCCGCCTCGCCTACGATCCTGGCATGGACCTGTGAAATAAATCCGCTTCGAGGGGCATTCACTACATCCACATATTTTGCGCGCTTAAAACTGGAGGTATCATCCACATACGAAACATCTCCGCCCTGCGCCTGAACCAGCACTCGGAATTTCTCAAGCGCACTTCCATCAACTATGCATTTTTCAGCCAGCGCGCGACCTTCACTCAAATCCTTTGCGCGCTGCCCGATGACTAGTATATGCGCGGTAACATGTAAACAATGTTCGTAATAATCTGCGGGAGCAAGCCCACTCAAGAGTTCGATCGCTTCGATCATTTCGAGCGAATTGCCAACCGCGTTCCCCAAAGGCTGATTCATGTCTGAAAGCAAGGCGACAGTTTTTCGCCCCGCCAATTGACCGATATCCACCATCAAGTTGGCGAGTTGACGCGCTTCATCAAGTGTTTCCATGAATGCGCCAAGGCCGACTTTCACATCCAAAACAATTGCGGTTGCCCCGGCTGCGATCTTCTTGCACATGATGGAAGATGCGATCAACGGTATGGAAGGCACTGTGCCCGTCACATCACGAAGCGCATACATTTTTCCGTCTGCAGGCGCGAGGTCCAAGGATTGACCGGTGAGAACAATGCCTTTTTCTTTTAATTGTTGTTTGAATTCATCGGTGGTCAGGTTGACACGATAGCCGGGAATGGATTCCAGTTTATCCAATGTGCCACCACTGAAGCCAAGTCCACGGCCCGACATTTTGCCGACGGGCAATCCACAGGCTGCGACCATAGGCATGACCGAAAGGCTGGTTTTATCGCCGACTCCGCCAGAGGAATGTTTATCAACGACAACATCAACGATCTTGGATAGATCAAGTACTTGTCCTGAATGCGCCATGGCCAGCGTAAGGTCTTTGGTCTCATGAGAAGTCATGCCGTTCAGCAGGACAGCCATTGCAAAAGCAGAAGCCTGATAATCGGGAATATCCCCATTTGTAAAACCATTTATTAAGAACTCGATCTCCTGTGAGGTCAATTCCTGTCTATCGCGTTTCTTGATGATGATATCCACGGCGCGCATGTAAAATCTCCTTGTACGAATTCTATTTTATCGCAAAGTGAAGGAAAGGATGAATACTTTGTGAGGAGGATGAAGATTGAAAGCGGAAGGCAGATAAAAAAAGACCTCAAATATTTTTCATTTGGGGTCTTTCGTCTATATCTTAACCAGTTTCTGTCCATCTTTGCCATCTTGAACTATCCATCCCAACTTGGCGATCTGGCCGCGCAATCTATCTGATTCGGCAAAATCTTTTCGGGCGCGGGCATCTTTTCGTTGCTCGAGCAATTTCAAGGCTTTGTCAGGAGGCGTTTCTTCATCAATTGCTTTCGAGGCATTGAGAACCATTTCCCATACTTCGGGGCGGATCCCTTTTTCGATCGGGTCCGACAGGTTGAAATTTCCCAATTTATTCAGTGAAAACTTTGCGCCCGCAGGATACATTTCCATGCTGGTATTCTTGACAATTGACACGGAACTAACTCCATGCACATCACAAGTGCCATTTTCAAAATCCATGATGATGCCTGAATGTTCGTCGAGACCAACGAGAATATTTTCAGGAGGCAGTAATTTGAGCCACTGATCAAAGCGTTCGATGCCCACAAAACAACGGCTGGTATCGAGGTCGGTGCCGCCTTCGGCGTTATTCCAATGCGGGACAAATGACAGATCCATACCGAGGTCTGAAAAGAAATTCAAACCTTCTTTTGCATGCACATCCTCGCCTACTTTGTAAATTTCATAAACAGGCAAGACCCACGCGCCAACAGAGATCGTCGCAGCGGATGAAAATATTAATGTAGCGCCGAGCCTGTGACGCGCACGGATAATATCCCAGGCGAGCGAGCCGTGTAGTTGACGTGCCAAATATGTGGGGCTACCCGGTCCCATGAAAATAATATTGGCGCGTAATAAAGGTTTTAAGATTTCAATATTATTGGGGCTGAATTCTGTCCCCTGTTTGCGCGCAGGAATCAGGTCTATGGTCGGTTTGTAATTTTGCAAACGAGTCTTAAGGAAATCTCCAACGCGAGCCGCGACAATCGAGGCATTTAACTCAAAACCGGCTGGCGTTTCCAGTACGGAAACATGTAAAGGTTCAGGAATGAGGCGGGCTAGTGATTCAAAAATGCGGCCTCCTGCGAGGGAAGTCTCACCAGAACCAAGAAAAGCAATGCGTCCAAAAGTCATTCTACTTTGATGACGCGTTGAGTTGGTCTATTACGTTGAGAAATATTTCATTATCTGGAATATCAGACATGGAGGAACCAAAGTGAACGTAGCGCATGTGTCCATTGATATCAAGGACGGTATTTAACGGCATGCGGCCTAATTTAAATAAATTCACTTCCTGACGGTACAACTTTGAAACTTGATGGTCAGGATCGGGCAAACCAATATATGGAATATTTTCATTTTCCCAATAGTGTTGAAAGGTCTGCATATTGTCAGGGCCAACAGCAATAATTGTTACACCGCGTGCTGTGAACTCTGCATAGTTATCTCTCATGCGCGCCAACTGCGCGCGGCAGTAAGGTCACAGAAAGCCGCGTAGGAAGGTAAGTACAACAGGCTTGCCTCCGCGAAAGCTGGAAAGACGCACAGGATTTTCATTTATATCCTTGAGTTCAAAATCAGGGGCAAGTTGACCGGGGGAAATGAGGTTCGTAAGAGTCATGAATTCATTATACTTTCTGTTAGCGTTTTATTTTACAAAAGAAGCTAAAAACGAAACAACCGACGAGACTACCTGTGCCTGTTGATCGGCACGTGAAATCGTTGCGGCATTATCACCAGGTTGGGGACCGTAATCTCCAAACTGCGCGTGATTTCCGCCATCAATGACAACGTATTTTGCATCCGCAGTGAGTAAAGATTTTGTCTCATCAAATTTAGCCATACCAGCCATATCATTAGTTCCATAAATGGATAGCATTTTCAAGTCGCTGTTCTTGAGTGAATCATCTGCAGGATAAGATGCCCAAAAGACAATTCCTTCCACTTGGGGATGACCTTTTGCAAACAAAGCCGAAGCCACCCCACCGAGGGAATGTCCACCGATTATCCAATGTTGGATCTCAGGATGTTTTTCGAAGACAGGATTTGCGGCGTTGATATCAAAGAACGCTAGATTCAATCTCACAGGAACTAATACAACCAAATATCCCTGCTCTGCAATCGCCCGTAAAGGCGCGGCATACGAGCGGTAATCTACGCGGCCACCGGGATAGAAGATGAAGGCGGTTGAAGGTTGCAGGTTGGAAGGATTGAAAGTTATAAAGTCATGTGTGGTTACCGTTACTTGAGAATCTGATTTGAGAGCGGCGAGTGCTTCAGGCGCGGGACCAAGAGGAGTCTCAGCCCAAACAACGAATCCGATGCTGATTAAGACTAAAATAATTACAAGCCCAAGAGCGAATCGTTTTAATATTTTCATAAGAGTGATTTTGCCTTTTTCCAAATTTGGTCAAACATTTCGATGGTTAATTTTCCTGTTAGTGTATTTTGCTGGCTGGGGTGATACGAGCAAATTAAGGATGATTGATGAATTATCAAGGATGAAGGCGGAAGATCATAAACTGCGCTGTGTGAAAATTTTAGATTGCGAAGCGCAAGTACTTTGAGGATTCTATCGAACGCAATCTTACCTAAACATACGATCACTTTTGGCTGAATAATCTGAATTTCTAATTCTAAATACGGCTGGCAATTATTTAATTCCTGCGGATTTGGCTTATTATCCGGCGGCGCGCATCGGCCTGACGCGGTGATATACATATCCGTAAGAAGAAGACCATCGTCTCTGGACTCCGCCTCAGGCTGATTCGCAAACCCAGCACGCTGCAACGCTGGGAAAAGAAATCCACCCGAAGCATCCCCTGTAAATTGACGTCCCGTGCGGTTCGAGCCATGCGCGCCGGGGGCGAGTCCCACAACCAATACATGCGCCTGCGAGTCACCAAATCCTGGGACAGGTTTCCCCCAATATTCCTCATCCTTATACGCTTTGCGCTTTACACGCGCAATCTCTTCACGCCATTCCACAAGGCGCGGACATTTACGGCATTGGATGATTTCAGCGTTTAATTTTTCGAGTTGGGATTGCATAGTTCTATGTTAGCACGTTTACAAGTTTGTTTGTTTGAATGTTCAACCCTTTAAACAATCAGCATTGCATCGCCAAAGGAATAAAAACGATAACCTTCTTTGATGGCTGTTTCATACGCAGACAGAATCTTTTCACGTCCTGCAAACGCGCTGACCAGCATGATGAGGGTAGATTTTGGCAAATGGAAATTCGTGATCATCGCATCCACAACTTTGAATTGATAGCCGGGCAGGATGAAAATGGATGTTGGGCCGGTAAACGCGGCAACCTGTGATCGGTTATCAGTGTTCAGTGTAGCAGCCGATTCCAATGTTCTCACTGAAGTGGTTCCGACGGCAATCACCCGCCCGCCAGTTTTTTTGGTTTGATTAATTAATTCCGCAGTTTCTTGAGGGAGTTCACACCACTCGGTATGGATTTTGTGTTCTTCAGGGTCATCTTCTGTGACGGGGGCGAATGTATCCAAGCCAACGTGCAAAGTGGCATAAGCAACGTTCACACCTTTTGCTATTAATTCGTCTAATAATTGTGGTGTGAAATGTAATCCCGCCGTTGGCGCAGCGGCAGAACCAACATCACGCGAGTATACGGTTTGGTAGCGTTCGGGGTCATTTAGCTTTTCATGAATATATGGCGGGAGTGGAATATTACCTACTTTGGAAAAATATGGTTCTATGGCTTCGGAGAATTTTATTAATCGTTCTGAGCCTTCCAATATTTCCTTAATTTCTGCAACGGGGCCATTTTCAACTTTTACCAATTTCCCTAGATTCAGGCCTTTTCCACCGACCAAGGCTTCCCAAGTCAACTCGTCACGGCGGCGGAGAAGGAGCAGCTCTACGCGGCCGCCTGTTTCTTTTTTGGCGAATATTCTGGCAGGGATGACGCGAGTCCTGTTGAGGATGAGTAAATCTCCAGCGCGCAGAAACAGGCTGAGGTCACGAAAGATGCGATGCTCTACATCGTCTGAATCACGATGCAGGATAAACAGTCGGGAAGAATCTCGCGGTTCGGCAGGAGTCTGCGCGATGGAAGATTCAGGGAGGTGATAGTCGAAGTCGGAAGTTTTCATCTTTTGGTTCCATCATAATGGATTAGAATCAAAAACGGAAGCCGAACAACCTTACACGGAGGCAATATGAAACTCAGTTTTCACGGAGCAGCGCAAACGGTAACTGGCTCGATGCATTTGGTGGAAGTAAATGGTTCACGATTGTTGTTGGACTGTGGCTTGTTTCAGGGGCGGCGCAAGGAATCCATTTTACGAAATCGGACTTTCCCTTTTGATGTTACAAAAATTGACGCTGTCATATTATCACATGCTCACATTGATCACTCTGGTAATTTGCCGAATTTAGTGAAGCAAGGCTTTAACGGTCCGATCTTTGCCACGCATGCCACCGCGAATTTAACCGATCTGATGGTGCGAGATTCAGGTCACATTCAAGAGAAGCAGGCAGAAAGCACAAGTTATCATAATGCAAAGCGCGGTGAGCCTGCGGTTGATCCGCTTTATACAGAAAAAGATGCAGAGCGGGTCAAGCCTTTGCTAAAAAGCTATAATTATGAAGAGCCTTTTGAGGCGGCGAAAGGCGTGGCGGTGACATTTTATGACGCGGGTCATATCCTAGGTTCTGCTTCTATTTCTTTGCGCCTTGAAGAGAAACAACAAAAAAAACATTTGTGGTTTTCAGGCGATATCGGCAGGCGCGGTATGCCAATCTTACGCGACCCCGTTCTTCCAGAAGAGGCGGACATGTTATTGATGGAATCAACCTACGGGGATAAACCACATAACGATCCTGAAAAAGCTTATGTTGAGATGCGCGCCATAATTCTGCGCACATTGAAACGCAATGGCAAAGTGATCATCCCTTCGTTTGCTGTGGGACGCACTCAAGAATTGGTCTATAACCTTCATCGCATGTCAGAAGATGGTGATTTGCCGCATGTGCCGATCTATGTGGATAGTCCACTGGCGGTGAATGCTTCGAAGGTTTTTCGCGCACATCCCGAATGTTATGATGCTGAGATGAACAAGTTGGTACAAACTGGGCATCCTGCGTTGGATTTCAAGTATTTGAGATATGTCGAAACTCTGGATGAGTCGAAGGCATTAAACACACGCACCGACCCGATGATCATCATCTCCGCTTCGGGCATGGCGGAGACGGGGCGCGTAGTGTATCACATCCGCTGGGCGATCGAAAATAAAAATAATACGATCATGATCGTTTCATGGCAGTCACCTGAAACAATGGGGCGCAGGCTGGCAGATCGCGAAAAAACGATAAAGATATTTGGCGACACCTATCACTGCCGCGCCGAGATCGCAACTGTGGGCGGACTCTCGGCTCATGCGGGGCAGGATCTACTGGTGGAATATGCTTCGCGAGTGAAGAAGAGCGCAAAATCCATATTTCTGGTACACGGGGAAGAGAAAGGCGCATTACCACTGATGAAGAAGTTAGAAGAAAACTACGTGAAGCATGTGCATTATCCCGCTATGCATACAAGTGTGGAACTTTAGAAACGGTCAAAGATCGCAGGTTGAAAGTCGAAAGTCTTTAACTTGCGATTTTTTATATAGTGGCCAGCGTATCATTCACTTGTGGGGCAAGAGCAAAAGCAATATAAAGCATCCAAATGATGAGACCGATGTGCAGAACATCGTTTGCAGAAAACCAAAGCCCTTTTGCCCATAAAGATTCTGTGTTGCCAGAAATGAGATAAAGAAAATAAGCTGCGATCGTAATGCCTAGCCAAATCCATGTGCCTAATAGTGCAAAATCCAGTTTTAGTTTGTATTTGGAATAACGCCAGCCATTGATGACGAAGAACGCAATGATGCCCGGCGCGGCGACAACTAAAAGCAATTCAAATGAAATTAAAAATTTGATGGGGACAAACACACCAATCATCACGATGATGAAATACATCCCTGCGTTGATAATGGAATAAACAGAAAGCGCCTTTCGTAATTTGCCTGTGGTACTTGAATAAGCCACCGCCAATGTCATAGCGTCAATGCTCCAAACCGAGGCAATGAGATATAGAATTTCCCACCAACTCGTCCAGAGGCAGGCTTCACGCCCGGCACATTTTATGGCGTAACTGAAGGCTTCGTAACTCGTCCCAGCCAGGAGCGCGCCGACGCCCCATAATAACAATGCGATCCCCCACCAGATACGGGAGCGTTGACCTGCGCGGATTTTCAGGAAATATAAACCAACTATGACCGTTAGAATGCCAAGGGAATAAACAATAATCGAAGTGCTTGGCTGAACAAAAATAATATTCTGCGAAGCAAGTTTGAATTCGGCAAACGGCTGGATTTGTAGCCAGGTTTCAGAAGTTTGCGCGGGTGTGTATGGAATGGAATCCAACCGTCCGCAGGCTGTCAGGATAAAAAAGAAGGCGAAGAAGTAGAGGATACGTTTCATGATAAAGGTTAAATGCTGATAATCGAAGATCTAATGACTTTCGACATAATTGCTACAAAAGTCTCTGCTGCCCCTGGTCCGTGTATGTAAATCCCAAATGCTCATATGCCGATTTGGTGGCGACGCGGCCTTGCGGAGTACGGTCAAGAAATCCAAGTTGCAATAGATAAGGTTCAACGACATCCATGATCGTATCCTGTTCTTCGCTGATGGATGCGGCGATGGTATTCAAGCCAACAGGTCCGCCGTTATATTTTTCGATGATGGTTTTTAGCACACGGCGATCTACATCGTCGAGACCAAGCGGATCAACTTGTAATAAGTCCAGTGCTTCCTTGGCGACGTTTTTTGTGATGACACCATCCGCGCGGACTTGGGCGAAGTCACGCACGCGGCGTAACAAACGCAATGCCACACGCGGAGTCCCACGGGCGCGGCGCGCCATTTCGACAATTCCATCTTTTTCAGCTTCCACTTTCAACATCCGTGCGGCGCGTGTGACAATTGCCTGCATCGCGTTGAGATCGTAATAATCCAACCGATAGACTGCGCCAAAGCGCGCGCGTAATGGAGCAGTGACCAAAGCCAGACGAGTTGTCGCTCCAACGATGGTAAAGCGCGGAAGTTTTAAGCGAATAGAACGAGCGGACGGTCCCTTGCCAATGATGATGTCCAGCGCAAAATCTTCCATTGCGGGATATAGAACTTCTTCAACGGCACGACCGAGGCGATGGACTTCATCTATAAACAGCACGTCGCCTGCACGCAAGTTGGTCAGGATGGCGGCGAGATCACCTGCGCGTTCGATGACAGGGCCAGCTGTTACTTTGACATTAACTTCCATTTCATTCGCAAGCACATGTGCGAGAGTCGTTTTGCCCAAACCAGGCGGCCCATAAAAAAGAACATGATCCAATGCCTCACCACGTTTGCGCGCCGCCGCAATCAGAATGGATAAATTCTCTTTAACCTGATCCTGACCGATCAAGTCGTTTAGCTTTTCGGGACGCAGGGCATTGTCCACGCGGTCATCAGGCTTTGCTTCGGGATCGATAGGTCTGGGAGATTTAGTCATAGCTGGGATTATAACAATAAACCGCCTCCCAGCTTTCAGTTAAAGGAGAGGCGGTTCTATAGTACTTTTTTTGGAAAGGATTTATTAGGATTTCCACTGCCGAGCTTGCGCCCGCTTTTTTACTTGCCAGATACGATCACGGGTAATCTCCGGCGGATTTTGTTTATGTTCTTCCTTGCTATTAAGATACGCAAGATCTTCCAGAAATGCGCCTAACGGATCGAGCGGGGTCTGGAGTGCAGACGGTTTACCGAGCATAATTGAAGAGACAACAGCATCTCCGGCAAATGGAATCACAATATTGATTTCTTTTTTCAGCGCGCTTTCGATCCCAGTACGCGGCAATCCCTTCCCCTTAAAAGGCCAATTCAGGATCAATGTAGTACGCTCATCCGGATACTTCAGGTGCGAAAAAGTGTCGAGTGCATTTCCAGCGCAACGTACGGACGCCGTTTCAGGAGCAAGTAGGAGCAGGATTTGATCTGCCATATCCAGGCCGGTCAAGGTGGTTTCAGTAAAATCGTGCGGCAAATCCAGAACGATATATTCATAATGCTTGCGGAGTATTTCGATCGTAAGCTGAACATGCTCAGCGGTAACCGTTTCGGAATCTTCTGGCCTGCGAGGTGACGCGAGAATACGCACACCCGAATCATGGTGCAGCATCGCAGAGTTAAGCAGAGTAATGTCCACTTCTTTTGCGGGAGAATTCCCCACATCGGCCCATGTATTTCGAAGAGGAAGATCAAAGAGGAGGGCGCTCTGCCCGTTCATAAATGCCAAGTCTACCAATGCTACGGGACTCCTCCAAATCTGTGATAAGGATGCAGCAAGGTTTGATGAAAGCATGGAGACGCCCACACCTCCGCGCAACGAAAATACTGCGATTACCTTTCCAACCACATCACTGTTTTGGGCAGGCTCCTCCTGAACGGTCCTGCGGAGCAAGACTTTGATCCTGGCTCGCAGCTCTTGTGGTTCAAATGGTTTTGCCAAAAAATCATCAGCCCCTGAATCAAATGCTTTTATTTTGTCATCAACACCGGTCAAAGCAGTCAGAATAATAATCGGTATTTTCGATGTTAGGGGATTTTGACGAAAATGCCCGCAAAGTGTGTAACCATCCATATCTGGCATCATCACGTCGAGGATGGCTAATGCGGGAGGAGAGGTCTTGATTACATCCAACGCTTCAAGACCATTCCGGGCTGTAATTACTTCATAACCATCTTTTATCAGAATGGCGCTGACCAATTTCAGATTTAACTCAGTATCATCAACAACCAATATTCGGATGGGCATAAATTCTCCTGTTTTCTAACCAAGTATAGCATGGGAATAATCATGAAATCAATGACCAATTCCATGCTGGTATAAGACGTGGAATTTGATGCCGCAACACCTTGCATTTTTGTTAGTTCGTGCTATAATGAAATTAGAGAACTGAAAATAGCAAATCCGTCGAAAGGCGGAGACGCAAAGTCATGGATCTAATATCGTGATCACCACGATTATGATCGCCAGACTGCCGAATATCCTCTTTTTTATCCATACTTGAGCAGGTCTGGTTTAGCCAGGTCTGCTTTTTTTATTTCAAATGGTACTTTCTTATACATTTTCGCTCCAAAGCAGAATCCACGCCAGAAACTCTCATTGCCCTTCATTTTCGTTCAGATGATGAAATCATGGAAAACTTCTATAGTATCTTAAGCGTCGTTACCAATGCGACAACAGAAGAAATCAAGGAACGCTATAGGTTCCTAGCTCAGGCCTATCAC
>CAIWRB010000123.1 GCA_903914955.1 uncultured Chloroflexota bacterium
GTCATGGAACTCATGCTGCGGGAAAGTAACGAGATTCTTCGTGTGCGGGTTGGGACCATTATTGTCGAACACAAACTCGGCTTTGTCTGTGCCAATGCGGGCATTGATCACTCCAATGTAATGGGAGATGGTGATAAAAATATAGAATATGTTTTACTCCTTCCCGAAGACCCCGATCTATCTGCGCGAAACATCCGTGAACAGATAAAACAAACAACGAAAAAAAATATCGGCGTCATGGTTATCGACTCGCATGGCCGCGCGTGGAGAAACGGCACAGTTGGAATTTGCATCGGATTAAGTGGCTTGCCCGCGATCATCGATGAACGCGGCTGGAAGGATCTATTTGGCTACACACTTCAAATCACGATAGTAGGCGTGGCAGATGAACTCGCCGCGGCCGCATCCCTCGTGATGGGGCAAGCCTCCGAAGGAATCCCCGCCGTTCATGTGCGCGGATTCCCCTATCCGCTAGGAGAAGGCTCGCTCAAGGAACTCATCCGCCCGAAAGAACAGGATATGTTCCGCTAATATAATTCCAATGTTCGTCTGGTATCTTTAAATAAAATTGAGGCACAATGAAAAACTTTCCACAGGAATTTCTCGACCTTCTCAAAGATGAAACAAAAGCATATTTGTTCCTTGCAACCACAATGCCCGATGGATCGCCGCAAGTTACGCCGATATGGTTTAGCGCAGATGAGAATTACATCCTCATTAACACACACGAAGGACGCACAAAAGACCGCAATATGAAAGCGCGTCCCAAAATCGCCCTCGTCATTCAAGACCCCAAAACGCCTTATCGTTATGTTCAAATTCGCGGAGATATCGCTGAGTTCACCACTCAAGGCGCCGACGAACACATCAACCAACTCTCGCTCAAATATGATAATGAACCGTGGAAATATCAGGAAGGACAAAAGCGGATCATCTTCAAAATTAAGCCGAATCACTTTGACGTCCACTGATCTCCACACATTCCTGCGGACTCGTCGCTCGATCCGCCGCTTCAAAACCGACCTGATTCCTGATTCAGTGATCGAGGAAATTCTCACCACTGCCACATTCGCCCCCTCCGCGCATCATCGCCAACCCTGGAGATTCGCCGTAGTGACAGATTTATCTGTCAAAACAAAACTTGCCAATGCGATGGCAGAAAAATTTCAACATGAACTTGAAACCGACCATCTTTCACCTGATGAAATTTCAAAACGAGTAACACGTTCCAAAGACAGAATCCACTCCGCGCCTGTTGTAATTATCTTAAGTGTAGATATGACCGATATGGACAAATATCCTGATAGACACAGAAAAAAAGCCGAATACATCATGGCAACCCAATCCGCCGCGAACGCGGGCATGCAGCTACTGCTTGCCGCGCACGCTGAAGGACTGGGCAGCGTCTGGGTTTGCAGTCCGCTATTTGCACAGGAAATTGTGCAGGCTGCTTTGGAACTGCCGAAAACATGGGAACCTCAAGCCATGTACTTTCTTGGCTATCCAACAGAAATTCCACAGGTAAGAGTAAGAAAATCCATAAAGGAAATCGTCAAACGTTTGAACGTTTGAACCTACCCATGAAAATCGTAGCCCTTGCGGGCGGAGTCGGTGGTGCGAAGCTTGCCCACGGACTCGCCCAAATCCTTGCATCAGAAGATCTGACTGTCATCGTCAACACGGGCGATGATTTTGAGCATTTGGGAATGTACATTTCTCCCGACTTGGATACAGTCTGCTATACACTGGCTGGACTTGCGAATCCAGAGACAGGCTGGGGGCGTATAAATGAAACCTGGAATACGATTGCAAATATAGAAAAACTTGGCGGACCGAATTGGTTTCGCCTCGGCGATCAGGATATTGCCACGCATCTTGAAAGAACAAGAAGAATGAAAGCAGGCCAATCGCTGTCACAGATCACAAAGGATTTTTGCGCGGCCTGGGGAATCAACCATACGGTTTTGCCAATGTCTGACTCACCAGTGCGAACCATGGTGGATACAGACGAAGGTGAGCTGGCGTTTCAGGAATATTTTGTTCACAGGCATTGCGAGCCGAGAGTCAAAGGCTTTCGGTTTGAGGGAGTCGATTCCGCTGAACCTGTTATCGGCGCGCGCGAAGCGATCGAATCAGCAGAGGCAATTGTCATTTGCCCATCAAATCCCTGGGTGAGTGTCGATCCGATTTTCCAAATCCTCTCCCCTGCCCTTATCCAAAAGGGGGAAGGAAAAAAAGTGATCGCGGTCTCGCCCATTATCGGCGGGCAGGCAGTGAAAGGTCCTGCGGCAAAAATGTATACAGAACTTGGGATCGAACCTTCGGCATTGGCTGTGGCTGAACATTATAGGAACTTGTTATGCGGATTCGTGTTGGATAACGTGGACAGACAGTTATCAGATAAAATTGAAACAAAGACCCTGGTTACGAACACGCTTATGAATAACTCATCAGACCGTGCACGATTGGCAACGGATGTGCTAAACTTTGTCAGGAGTTTATAAACATGACACTTTGGGCAATTGTCCCTGTAAAACCTTTGCGACGAGGTAAGTCGCGTTTGTCTGGAACGCTTACCGAAGATGAAAGAACCGCACTAAATCAAGAATTGTTGGAACATACCCTTAAAACGCTATCAACTTTAAAAGAGTTGGATCAGGTATTGGTCGTGAGCCGCGACCCGCAGGCGCTGACAATTGCGCGCAATCATGGTGCAAAGACTGTGCAGGAAGATGGTCAATCGCATTTGAATACAGCGCTGGCTCGCGCGACGGTTGTCGCAAAAGTGCACGCAACCCACGGCGTTTTAGTTTTGCCCGCCGATCTGCCTTTGCTGGAGCGTGAAGATGTTCTGGCGTTGATCGATCGCGCAGTGAAGCCTCCAGTGGTGGTGATCGCGCCTGACCGTCATGGCAAAGGTACAAACGCATTGTTGATCTGTCCTGCGGGGCAAATTGAATATGACTTCGGTGAAGATTCATTCCAACGTCACTGCGACCGTGCGCTAAAATCTGGTGCGCGTTTGGAGATCGTCGAATTACCGTCACTCGGATTAGACCTGGATCTTCCAGAAGATTTGGAAATGGTAAGAAAGTTGGAAGGATTGAAGACATGATGTCACTGCGAGCGCTTGGCGCTAAGCATTCTTCTGTTGTAATGGAAGTTGATTCGTCGCTCACTCCGTTCACATCTCGCAAGGATATTTAATCTTTATTTCAAGGAGAAAACCATGACCGAACGTGTTGCCCTTTACCTGCAAGATTCGCACGACCTGCGTGATGGAATGGATTATGCAAGATACGCAGAAGAGAAAGGCTTTGAAGCTGTTTGGCAAGCTGAGAGTCGTTTGGTGCGAGATGCGATCGTGCCCATGGCGGCTTATGCGGCAGTGACGAATAAAATTAAAGTCGGCTCTGGCGTAATCAATAACTGGACTCGTAACATTGGTCTACTCGCCGCCACTTTCCTAACTTTGGATGATCTTGCGCCAAACCGCGTCATCTGCGGAATTGGCGCCTGGTGGGATCCACTAGCAAAGAATGTTGGCATTGACCGAAAGAAACCGCTTCTCGCCATGCGTGAGACAGTCGAAGTCATGCGGCGCTTGTTGAATATGGAACGCGTCACCTTTCATGGCGAATTCCATCACGTAGACGGCATTGAATTGGATGTAGTCCATGGCCGCCGCGAGCCGCGCAACGTCCCTATCATGATCGGCGCGACTGGCGATTTGATGATGGAAATGACAGGCGAGATTGCGGATGGTTGTGTGATGAATTATTGCGTTGCACCTGAATATAATGACAAAGCGCTGGAACTGCTTGAAAAAGGCGCGAATAAAGCTGGGCGGAAAATCGAAGACATTGACCGTCCGCAGTTGATCGTGTGTTCAGTGGATGAAGATCACGACAAGGCGATCGAGTACACCAAAGAATTGCTTTGCCAGTATCTCGCCCAACAACCGCATATCGCGAAGGCTTCGAATGTTTCGCAGGAAGTCATCAACAACATCCAGTCCACTTTGGGATGGCCCGCCACGAAAGAACAGATCAACAAGGCCAAGCACTTTGTCCCTGATGAATTGGTTCACAAGATCACGGCTTCGGGCACGCCCGCAGAAGCGCGCGCCAAAGTTGCTGAATACACCAAGCGTGGATGTACCTGCCCCATTCTGTACCCAGTCGGCGGAAATTTCAAGCTGCTGATCGACACGTTCGCACAGAGTTAGCCTTCTCAGACCTCGGAGGTTTTGAAAACCTCCGAGGTCTTTTCTGATGTAATTTTTTTAATGTGAGCCATGGCACTTTGACGTGGCTTTTTGCTTTGGCCATTCTTCTGCTAAATAGATTTTATTTTTGAGTAAAAAATTATCACTTGGTTTGTCAATGCATGATAAGCGAGTTGAAAAAAAAATACGGGAGATTCTTGCATGAAATTTCGTACCACACTTGTTCTTTTGCTCGTTACACTACTCGCGGCCTGCGCGCCAGCTGAGACAGCTGTCCCTGTCGCTGACTCAGCTAGGCAGGTCGCAACTGAAGCGCCTGTTAAAAATGTCGGCACGCTGAAGATCGCAGTCCTCCCGATCATAGATACGCTTCCGATTTATGTCGCTGAAGCGGAAGGTTTATTTGCAAAACACGGCGTGACGGTTGAATTTATTCCCGTTGCATCAGCACCAGAACGTGATCAATTACTGGCGGCAGGCCAAGCCGACGGAACCATTAACGAAACGCTTTCGGTGATGCTGTTCAATAAAGATGGGATTCAAATGCAAGCGGTGCGTTATGCATTGAGACCAAGCGAAGGCTATGGACATTTCTTCATTCTCGCATCTGCGAAAAGCGGCATCACCAATGCGCAGGGACTCAAGGGCGTCGAGATCGGCGTGTCGCAAGGCACAGTGATCGAATATGTGACCGAGCGTTTATTGCAATCCGAGGGGCTCAGCGCTGATGAGATCAAGACCATTGCTGTGCCGAAAATTCCCGATCGCATGGCATTGCTCGCTTCTGGAAAACTTAGCGCCGGCGTTTTGCCCGATCCACTCGCATCACTCGCGATCAGTCAAAGCGCGGTCAAGGTGCTTGACGATTCGCTTCATCCTGAATATGGTTTCAGCGTGATCTCATTTCGCAAGGAAGTGATCGACGCCAGCCCCGATGCGGTCAAGGCATTTCTAGCCGCGATCGAAGAAGCCGCCGATCTCATCAATCTTGATTCCAGCAAATACACTTCGCTCTTGAGCGACAAGGGACTCGTCCCGCCGCCATTGCTGAAAACTTTTCAAGTCCCGCCTTTTCCTGATCAGGCCGTTCCCACTGAAGCGGAATGGAATGATGCTTTGGAATGGGCTAAAGGAAAAGGAATGTTGACGGTTGATGTTTCTTATGCAGACTCAGTCAACGCATCGCTTCTGCCCTAGCCGAAAATTGATTCCGTTATAATGAGCGGGACGTTGCCCTTTGGCAGCCTCCCGCTTCGCTTATGATCAAAATTAACTCGCTGACATTTAATTATCAAAATAATGTTCCGCTATTCAGTGGATTCGATTTTAACATCTCACGCGGTGAGACATGTGCGATTCTCGGTCCCTCAGGCTGTGGAAAAACAACATTGCTTTATTTACTGGCAGGATTACGTCAGCCGACTTCAGGGCAAATTTCCATTGGCGGCCAACTCCTCACCCGTCCCCGCCCGCAGACCGGACTCATTCTCCAAGATTATGGATTGCTTCCATGGTCAACTGTCTATGAGAATGTAGAACTGGGGATCCGAGTCCGCGATTTTTATGGACCAGATGGAAAACATGCACCGGATAATTTTCAGTCAAAAAATAATATAAGTGTCTGGCTTGAACGTCTGGGGCTCAGCGAAGTAGCGGATAAATTCCTATCCCAGATCTCTGGCGGCCAACGTCAACGCACAGCCATTGCGCGCACGCTTGCGCTTGAGCCCGACCTGCTTTTGATGGATGAACCTTTCTCATCGCTGGACGCCATCACGCGCGAAGATTTGCAAAACCTGACTTTAAGTTTATGCGTCGAAAATAATTTGACGCTGGTCATTGTCACACACGCAATTGAAGAAGCGGCTGCATTGGGCAAAAAGGTACTATTATTAAATCAAGCGCCAAACAAAAATGCTCATATTTTCGATAACCCGAATGCGGGTCAAAAAAATCATAGGAGCAGTCAGGCATTTCACGAGCTATGCGATTTATTGTGGAAGGAAATGCAACATGAATCGGCGTGATGTTTTATTTGCTACACTGGGATTGATCTTGATCTGGCAGATCACCGCGTTGATCGTTCACCGTCCCATTTTGCCCGCGCCGTGGGAAGTGTTCGTTGTATTCTTCAAAGAGTTGGGCAATGGACTCTTGATTCATTTCGGCGTCAGCTTATGGCGAGTCAGCGCGGGAATGGCGCTCTCAGTGTTGGTCGCTGCGCCCGCAGGGCTGGCAATTGGCGGGTCAAAGACGATGGACCGATTCCTCTCTCCCATTATTTATTTGCTGTATCCAATTCCAAAAGTGGTGTTTGTACCAGTAGTCTTATTGTTCCTGGGAATCGGTGACACTGCGAAAATCACACTTATCTTTTTGATATTATTTTTTCAGATCATCGTACTTGTCCGCGACCAGGCAGTTGGAATCCCACCGCAGTTGATCCAAAGTTTACAAAGCCTCGGCGCGGGACGACGCGCATTATTTCGATTCGTTTATTTACCTGCCAGCCTGCCAGCGATTCTGACGGCACTGAGACAATCCATAGGCACAGCGGTGGCGGTGTTATACATCTCTGAACTATTCGCAACAAAATATGGGTTGGGTTATTACATTTATTATCAGGGAAGCACGCTATTTAATTATCCCGCCATGTATGCGGGCGTGGTGGCAATGAGTTTACTGGGACTTGGCATGTACTTCGGCGTGGATTGGCTGGAGCGGAAATGGTGCAGGTGGAAATTTGTTAGTTGATATTGTCATTGCAAGACAGCGCTCTGGCTCGAAGCAATCTCCAATTATTTGAGGAATGCACCGCACGCAAGTGCAGACGTGACATGAAGTTTACGAAACCAATAACCCCACCCAAAACAAAACACTATACAGCAGCGCAGTCTGACCTGTCCCTGCGAGCGCTGCGTTAAGCGGACGACCTGTTTGCGTAAAAACTATTCGAAAAGTTTTGATCGCAATCGGCAAAGAGAACCACGCGAGTAATGAGGCAGCGGGAACAATTTTAAAACTCACTAAAACAGGCAAAAGTAAATATGCAATACCCATGCACAAAACATATTCTGATCTTGTGGCTTTTTCGCCAAGCCGCACCGCCAGCGTATGCTTGCCAGCGGCACGATCATTCTCAAGATCACGCAAATTATTGACGACTAAAATCGCAGTGACGATCAATCCCACAGGCACAGACATCCACCACGCGGCGGCGTTGACCGAACCGACTTGAACATAATAGGTCCCTGCAACTGCAGCAAATCCAAAAAATATAAACACAAACAAATCGCCGAGTCCATAATAACCAAGCGGAAACGGCCCACCGGTATAAGCTATCGCCGAGACAATGGCTGCTACGCCGATCCAGATCACGGGCCAGCCGCGAAGCGATGCGAGATAAAGTCCGCATAAGGCTGCCAGAAAAAAGATGATCCACATTCCGCGTTTGACTTGCGCTGGCGTAAGCAACCCCGCTTGAGTCACACGCAGCGGGCCTTGTCTTTCGGCAGTATCCGCGCCGCGTTCGAAATCAAAAACATCGTTGGCAACGTTACTGCCAATTTGCAAAAGCAAAGCTACAAATAATGCCGCGAGCGCAGGCAAAATTTGAAACAAACCAGCTTGCCAAGCCAGCGCACATCCCATGACCACACCAGACGCGGCAGCGGGCAAAGTCCGCGGTCGAATCGCGAGCCACCAGATTTGAAATAAATTCGGTTTCGTTTGATTTTTCATTGCCGCGCAGTATAACGAATTTTCAGCGTTTATAATAGGTCAACTATGAGCAACCTCACCGGAACGGAACGTTCCAAATACGTACAATCCATGTTCACAAAAATAGCCCATCGTTATGACTTGATGAATCGACTCATGACCGGCGGCCAGGATATCCGTTGGAGAAAGCAGGTCATCAAACTTGCGCGGCTAACTCCCAACGCAGCACTGCTTGACCTGGGAACTGGCACCGGCGATCTGGCACGCGAGGCACTTTTGCAGCAGCCGCAAGCCAAAGTCACTGCCGCAGATTTTACAATTGAGATGATGAGAGTTGGAAATAAAAATGGAAATTTGGAATGGTCAGCTTCCGACGCATTAAACCTGCCGTTCAAAAATATAACCTTTGATGCAATAGTTTCAGGTTTTCTAATGCGCAACGTGACCGATATTCAGCAAGCCTTGAAGGAACAATATCGCACACTCAAACCCGGTGGACGGATCGTGATCCTCGACACCACGCGCCCAAAGAAAAATTTACTCTCGCCGTTTATTTGGCTTCACATGCACTTCATCATCCCCACTATCGGTGGATTACTTTCCGGCGAACGTGATGCCTATAATTATTTGCCCGACACCACCGAAAATTTTCTAACCGCAGAACAACTCGCCGCGCGCATGATCGCTGTCGGATTCAAGAAAGTGGATTTCAAACGCATGATGTTCGGCACGATCGGAATACATTGGGGAGAAAAATAATTTACATCCGGAGCGCGGACTGAAGTCTGCACTCTTAATCGTAGACTTCTGGATTGACGCAATTCGGTAATCGCTCGCCATTCAAGCCTGCAATCAAATTCTCCGCGGCGAGCAGCGACATCATGTCACGGGTGTGCTGACTGGCGCTTCCAAGATGCGGAACGATGAGACAGTTCTCCAGCTCAAATAATGGATTATCAGTTGGCAATGGCTCAGGGTCGGTGACATCCAATGCGGCGGCGAAAATCTTTTTTGATTTCAGCACATCGTATAAAGCAACTTGATCCACCACCCCGCCGCGTGAGGTGTTCACCAAAATCGAATTGAGTTTCATCTTCGCAAGAAAATCTGCATTAACCAGATGTCTCGTCTTTTCGGTCAACGGCACATGGATCGAGACAAAATCTGATTCGCGCAAAAGTATATTCAGGTCAACGGCTTGCGCTCCGTAAGCAGATTGTGCTGATGGGTCATGATAGATCACGCGCATATCAAAACCTTGGGCACGTTTCGCCACGGCTTGACCAATTCTCCCGAACCCGACAATTCCCAATGTGGCACCGACAAAATCTGCGCCGAGCAGAAGTTTTGGATTCCACGTTTTCCAATTTCCCGAGCGCACATATTTTTCACCTTCCACCACGCGGCGGGCGGATGCGAACAACAAAGCAATTGCCATGTCGGCGGTGGCATCTGTCAATACACCGGGTGTGTTGCCAACCGGAATTCCACGCGCAGTGGCGGCGGCCACGTCAATATGATCCATGCCAACGGACATACTGCTGATGACTTTTAGTTGAGATCCAGCCGCATCCATCAATTCGGCATCTATTTTTTCGGTGAGCAGGCAGAGCAACCCATCCATGCCGCGGACATGTTGTAAAAGTTCCTCGCGTGCGGGCGGCATTTCAGCGGACCAAATATCACAAGTTGGAAAATGTTCCTTGACGAGATCCAACCCACGGTCTGGAATGATGCGGGTGATAAATATTTTCATGCCCGGAGTATAATCTCGCGCATGACCAAAATCAAACAACCCAACTCACGTCACTGTTTTATTTGCGGATTGGAAAATCCGATCGGCTTGCATTTGCATATTTATGAAACTGAACCAGGCGTTATCGAAACTTCATACACCGCGCCTGATCATTTTCAAGGATACCCCGGCGTTTTGCATGGCGGGATCGTCGCGGCCATTCTCGATGAAGTCAGCGGGCGCGCGTTCATGGGCGATGCCGAGACACCTCGATTTATGTTCACGGGAAAACTCGAAGTGAAGTATCGCAAGAATGTTCCCGTTGGGCAACCACTAAAGATCATCGGCAAAGCGATCAGGGATAGAAAAAAATTTGTCGAAGCATGGGCGGGGATTTTTGATGAAAGCGGCGAACTACTTGCGGAGGCAAATGCGATTCACATCAACGTGCCGCCTGATAAATTGGATATGTCGAAGCTGGATGAATTGGGCTGGAAAGTTTATCCTGATTGAAAACGCTCTAGCTTATAATACAGATGAATTTCACGGAGGCACCCCATGATCACGATTTATCATCGTCCGCAAACACTGGAAGAAGCCCTGACTCTTTTGGCTCAACCCAACACCGTTCCACTCGGAGGAGGAACGCTTCTCGCTGCGCGGCACCCGACAGCTGATTCCGTACAAGCGGTTGATCTTCAATCTTTGGGATTGGACTCGCTAACAAAAAAAGGCAACGATCTCGAAATCGGAGCGACTTGCACGCTTCAAACCTTGCTCGAAAATGAAAATTGTCCCGAAGCATTGAAAGCCGCCATCAAACTCGAAGCGCCGATCAACACCCGTAATTCAGCGACTACCGCAGGTACACTCGTCGCATGTGATGGACGTTCACCGTTTGCAACCGCCTTGCTTTCTTTGGACGCGAAATTAACAATAGTCAGTAAACAGTCATCAGTTATCGGCGTGGGCGAGTTTTTAGCATTGCGTCCGAGTGGACTGATCACCTCCATTACGATTCCGCTTAACACAAAATTCGCATTTGAATTCGTCTCCCGCACTCCCACCGATAAACCCATCATCTGCGCCGCGTTGACTCAGTGGAGTTCAGGCCGCACACGGCTCGCGCTGGGCGGCTTTGGCAAGAGTCCCATGCTGGCCATGGATGGCGGTGAATCCGAAGGGCTCGAATCTGCAGCGCGTATCACTTATCACGAGGCAACCGACGAATGGGCCAGCGCCGAATATCGCATGGATGTGGCGGCGGTGCTGGCGAAAAGGTGTCTGGAATATTTCAACGCGTAAGCATGCAAACAATCCCTCTCACTCTTTCACCTTTCTTTCAAGAGTATGACCTGACCCTCTTAAACCCAGAGAATGATTCGCATACAATTATTGAGCGCACACTACAATTTGGAAACCGCGCAGAGGTACGCTGGCTATTTGAAACCTATTCGCGGGAACAAATTATTTCCTGGGTCAAGCAATTTGGAAAAGATAAACTTCCCCAACCGCATCGTGCGTTTTGGCAAATTGTCTTGGAAGTAACCAAATGACAGAAATATTCTGGAATACAATCACAGAAGACGCGCGCCTCGTTTTGACTAATTTTTCGCGAAGCGCAATTGCCAAGAGTTTTTATCTGGCGGGTGGAACTGCTCTAGCCATGCAACTTGGGCATCGTTACTCTGTCGATTTGGATTTCTTTTCAACCCATGAAGATATACCCACCATCCGAACCGAATTGGAGAATTCGCTTTCGACCTTTCCAACCCTATTGGCAGACTCTTCCTGGGGGAATCTCGTTTATCTTGCAAAGAATGTCAGAGTTGGCTTTTATGGATACGGATTTCCACTTGTTGCTCCATTAATTGAAATTGAAGGAGTGCGGCTGGCATCTATTGAAGATATTGCATTAATGAAACTTGACGCGCTGCTTTCACGCGCCGCGCAGAAAGACTTTTTTGATCTTTATTTTATTTGTAAAAATATATCATTGGAACAATTATTCAAGCTGTCTACTCAAAAGTATCCGTCCGTTCGAGACTTTGAATCGCAAGTCGCAAAGCGGCTGGTATATTTTGAAAATGCGGAAAACGAAAGCGATCCTTCGCTCCTGGAGAATGTTTCGTGGCAAACCGTAAAAGAGTATTTCATTAAACAAGCTAAAGAGATTGGGCAAAGTTGGCTGCAATAAAACTTCCCCTTAACCAGATCCTGCAAGGTAACTGTGCTGAAATTCTCAAATCGCTTCCTGAGAATTCGGTGGATTTGGCATTCGCCGACCCTCCCTATAACCTGCAATTACAAAATGATCTATATCGTCCCGACTTTAGTAAAGTGGATGCGGTCAACAACAAATGGGACAAGTTCAGCAGTTTCGCGGAATACGACACATTCACCAGCGAATGGTTATCCGCAATTCGGCGGGTTTTGAAAGAGACCGGAACGATCTGGGTCATTGGCTCATATCATAATATCTATCGCGTTGGCGCGCTCATGCAGAACCTGGGATTTTGGATATTGAACGACATCATCTGGCTGAAGACAAATCCCATGCCAAATTTTCGGGGCGTGAGATTCACCAACGCGCATGAGACCATGATCTGGGCACAAAAGAAAAAAGGCGCGAAATATACTTTCAATCATCATGCTATGAAAGCCTTGAACGATGATCTGCAAATGCGGTCGGATTGGCTTCTTCCACTGACGACAGGCAAAGAACGAATCAAATCGAATGGCACGAAAGCCCATCCCACACAAAAACCAGAGTCATTGCTATATCGGGTGATAATGTCGAACAGTAATATTGGGGATGTGATCCTCGATCCATTTTTTGGGAGCGGGACAACTGGCGCAGTTGCAAAGAAACTGGGACGAAACTTTATCGGCATTGAGCGTGACAAAAAATATATCAAAGTTGCGCAGAAGCGGATTGACGCGATTACACAGTCCCCTGCTGAGGCGCTGACCGTGACTGAGAAACGGAATCAGGTTCGGGTACCATTTGGAGCGCTGCTTGAGGCGGGATTTTTATCTCCAGGACAAAGGCTATTTTTTAAAGAAGATAAATCCATTCGCGTTGTAATTCTATCAAATGGTCATTTAAAATATAAATCTCAAACAGGTTCGATCCACGCGCTGGCGAAATCAATCGCGGGCGGAGCGGTGAATGGCTGGGACATGTGGTTTTATAAAGAGAATGGCGAGTTGAAAGTGATCGATGAATTGAGAGAAAAAATAAGAACGTCTAAATAATCAGGAGGCAAAATGTCAAAATCCTTTAATTTAGTTGAAGAAAAATATATTCCCGAATTGAACTCCACGGCAAAACTATACGCGCACAAACGAACAGGTGCGCGCTTGCTTTCGATCATCAATGATGATGAGAACAAAGTCTTTTCGATCAACTTCCGCACCACACCAAAAGATTCAACTGGCGTAGCGCATATTTTAGAACATTCTGTTTTGGGCGGGTCGGAAAAATATCCTGTCAAGGAACCGTTCGTGGAATTGCTGAAAGGCTCGCTGGCGACATTCGTCAATGCGTTTACGTACCCTGACAAAACCTGTTATCCAGTCGCAAGCCAGAACCTGCAGGATTTTTATAATTTGATCGACGTGTATATGGACGCAGTTCTGCATCCGCTCATCACAAAAGAAACGCTGATGCAGGAAGGCTGGCACTTTGAGATCAATGGTCCCGATGAACCGTTGACTTATAAAGGTGTGGTTTTCAACGAGATGAAAGGCGCATATTCTTCACCCGATGGCCTTTTGCAAACTCGCGTAATTGAGTCGCTGTTTCCCAAACATACATACGGCGTTGACTATGGTGGCGACCCGCGCAACATTCCCGATCTTACGTACGAAAATTTCAGGAATTTTTGGGAAACATATTATCACCCATCCAATGCCTTCATATTCATGTACGGAAATGACGATCCTGAAAAACGGCTCAAGTTGATGGAAGGTTATCTCAAGGGTTACAAGAAAAAGAAAGTTAAATCTGTTGTCCCACTTGCAAAATCATTTAAGCGCGCGAAGAAAGTTGAATACTCCTACGATGCCGGCAGCGACTCAGTTATCGAAAAGAAAAATTATCTCGTGGTCAACTGGAAACTGCCCGATACTTCTGATGAAGTCTTAGGTTACAGCTTCCGCGTTCTCAGCAATATTTTGATCGGCACACCTGCCTCGCCGCTTAAGAAAGCATTGCTTGATTCAAATCTTGGCGAAGACCTGGCTGGCCTTGGTTTGGAAAGTGATATGCGGAACATGATTTTCTCAACGGGTCTGAAAGGCACGCGCGCGCGTCATGCGAAGAAAATTGAGAAGCTCATTTTCACCACACTTAAAAACCTCGTGCACGAAAGCATTGATCCCGACATGATCGCGGCGGCGATGAATACACTTGAATTCCGTTTGCGCGAAAACAACACAGGCTCATTCCCGCGTGGCATTGCGCTCATGCTCCGCGCCCTCTCCACCTGGCTTTACGACGACTCCCCTTTCAAGATGCTCGGCTTCGAAGATTCTCTCAAAGAGATCAGAACGCGATACTCTGCCGATAAAAATTATTTTGAAAATTTGATTCAGACTCATCTACTGGACAATATTCACCGCACTACATTACGCCTCACACCTGACCCTGAGCTAGGACGTCGTTTCGATGCGGATGAAAAATCGCGACTCGAGGCGATCCGCTCCGCGCTGAATGAAAGTCAAATTGCGGAGTTGGTCGAGAATACAAAGAAGCTCAAGGAATTGCAGGAGACTCCAAATTCACAAGAGGCACTGGCGACACTTCCAGTTCTAAAAATGAACGACCTCGATAAAAAGATCAACACAGTTCCAGTTGAAGAATTGCAATTACAAGATGCCTCAACGCTGTATCACGATCTCTTCACGAACGGAATCGTCTATCTTGATCTCGGCTTTGATCTGCACGCGCTTCCTGCGGATTTAATTCCACTCACGGAGATCTTCGGACGCGCGCTATTTGAAATGGGAACAGATACCGAAGACTACACTAAACTGTCGCAGCGGATCGGGAAAAGCACGGGTGGAATCTATGCCGATGCGGTCAGCGCATCAGCTCTCGGGTCAAGAGAGAGCGTGATCAAGCTATTTATACGAGGCAAATCCACAGTGGCGCAATCTGCTGAGATGCTGAACATTCTCAAAGATGTGCTTCTCAAAACAAATTTTAATAACCGAAAAAGACTCAAGCAAATAGTGTTGGAGGAAAAAGCTGGACTTGAATCCGGGCTGGTGCCGGGGGGACATCGCTTTGTTAATTCACGCCTGCGCGCACAGTTCAACGAATCGGGCTGGGCAAACGACCAGATGAAAGGTATCGGGTATTTGTTTGCGTTACGCGAACTCGCGAATGACATTGATAAAAAATGGAAGTCGGTGTTAAAGAGACTTGAGAAGATCCGCGACCTGCTCATCAACCGCAACGCGTTGATCTGCAATGTGACTCTTGATGGCGAAAACTGGAAAACATTCAAATCTCAATTTGATTCATTTCTTTCGGATTTGCCCGCGAAGAAGATTCGACTTTCATCTTTTGATGTTCAAACCACAACTCAAAAAGAAGGATTGACAATTCCCGCGCAAGTAAATTATGTTGGCAAAGGCGCGAACTTGTACGATCTCGGTTATCAACTCGATGGTTCAGTTGAAGTTGTACTAGGGTATTTGGGAATGGATTATCTTTGGGAAAAGATCCGCGTGCTCGGTGGCGCTTATGGAGCATTCACATCCTTCGACGACCGCTCTGGTGTGTTCACCTATCTTTCATACCGCGACCCGAACATTGACGCGACCATTGAAAGCTACGACAAAGCTGCTGAATTCCTAAAAGGGTTGGATAATTCACGCCTCTCAACCAACGAGTTGACCAAAGCCATCATCGCCGCCATCGGCAACCTCGATGCATACCAGTTACCTGATGCAAAGGGATATACTTCATTGATGTGGCATCTGACTGGCCGGTCAGATGAAATGCGACAAAGAATCCGCGACCAGGTGCTTTCGACGAACGGCGAAGATTTTATTGCCTTTGGTGAAATTTTAGAGAAAGTGGCGCAATCAAATGCAGTTGTAGTGATCGGCTCGCAAAGCGCGATTGAAAGCGCGAAGGCTGGATTGAAGATCACAAAAGTATTATAGGAATCAACATGAAACAATATCGCTGGATCATTCTCGGAATCGTAGCTTTTCTCGCCATTGCTTTCGTTTCCTACAAGTGGGCAACAGGAATCATGGACTCGCTTTATGCTTATCGATCACCATTTGCAAGCGACCCGATTCCAGCAGGAGATGCAATTGGCAAACCGGCTTCGAAGCATGTTGTGGCGATCATGGTGGATGCCCTGCGGGTTGATACAGCCGCAGACTCGGATGTGATGCCATATCTAAACCAATTGCGGTCAGAAGGCGCGTCAGCCATCATTCATTCGGGCACGCCCTCCTATTCCTTCCCGGGCTGGAGTGTGTTGATGATTGGGGCATGGACTGACCTTTCAGATGGCCCCGCGATGAATCCACCCGATGGCGAATCTGCCAGTACATGGACTCAGGACAACGTTTTCACAGCCGTTCACAATGCGGGCATGAAGACCGCTTTCTCTGGCACTTACTTCTTCCCGCAAGTCATCCCGCCGCAATCGCTGGATGCAAGTTTCGTTGTTCAAGATGAGACCGTCGCCAATGACCAGCTAAGCGCTGATGAAGCTGTGAAGTTCATTCAAAACGGTGAATATCAATTCCTGCTGGTTCACATCAATCAAGTGGATTGGGCTGGACATCATGAAGGCGGTCCACGCGACCTTCATTGGAATCAAGCCGCGACACGGGCAGATACACTGATCAAACAAATCGTATCCAGCATGAATTTCAAACAGGATACTGTTTTGATCTTCTCCGACCACGGACAAATTGACGCAGGCGGGCACGGCGGACAGGACCCGGTCGTTTTGATACAACCATTTATCATGGCAGGCGCAACCGTAAAACCTGGCTCATATGGTGACATCGATCAAGTGGATGTAGCTCCCACGATCACAACTTTGCTAGGCGCAAATATTCCCGCTCTAACGCAGGGACAAGTCCTCACGCAGATGTTGACATTATCCGATTCGCAATTGTCAAATATGCGCAGTGCCTCCATCCTACAACAGCAGACTCTTTATCAGGCATATTCCAAAGTAATGGGAGTTGAACCCGTTCAGGTCAAACTTGACCCGAATCATTATCCGATTACCATTTTCAAATCAGCAATGACTTCCATCAAGAACGACCGTTTGAATCGGGAACGATTGCCGCGTTTCATCATCGCTGGAATCCTCGCACTCATTCCCTTGTTCTTCCTTTTTAAAAATCGCGGCAAGACTTTGATGTGGTTCTTAATTAACACGGCAATCTATCTCGCAGTTTTTCACTTTCAATACGCCATTCTGCAGGGACGAACATATTCTCTAAGCTCCGTACTCAGTTCAAGCGATATCATCAACTCAACAGCAATAAGTACTGCCATTGCCTTTGTGGCTGCGTGGCTGGCGAGTTTGATCATTCTGCGCGTATATTCCGAAAAACCTTTACAAGCTGCTAATATTCATCTCGCGTTCGCGTACATCGTGTTATACATTGTCTCGTTGCCCGCACTTTGGAGTTATGCCTACAATGGCGCACTTGTTTCATGGACATTGCCTGAGATGGCAAGCACCTTCATGGCATTTCTGTCCATTTTACAAATGTTGATCCTTGCGGTAATGGGATTATTATTTATGGGCATTACACCACTAATTACTTTTGCTTTCAAGAAAAGGTAGGTTCACATGAATATCACACTACAGATCAATGGCACAGAAACCAATTTAGACCTTGCCCCCTCAATCACTTTGCTGGCCGCCCTGCGCGGACTTGGCTTTCACGGGGTCAAGTTCGGCGATGAAGGCGGCTTGAGCGGTTCGGATACGATCCTGCTCGACGGCAAACCTGTCAACGCGGGCTCGCTGTTGGCAGCGCAGGCTGAAGGTCACAAGGTCGCCACCATCGAAGCACTCGGCGAACATCCCGAACAAGGCTGGAAGTTAACCGATGGCCTGCATCCGCTGCAAAAGGCTTTCGTTGAAACGGGTGCGATCCAATGCGGCTATTGCACGCCTGCGCAAATCCTCGCCGCGAAATCTCTACTCGAGAAGAATCCAAACCCAAGCGAAGCCGAAGTCCGCGAGGCAATTTCTGGCGTGCTGTGCCGCTGCACAGGTTACCTCAAACCTGTGCAAGCTGTGTTGAAAGCTGCCGCGGAATTAAGAGGCGATGCTCCACTCGAACTGGGATCCATCAATTGGGATTTCGGCACGCCAAAAGATGACTCCCCACAGGGTCAAGATGATGCTCGTACTTCAAACCTGACGGGTGTGCAGGTTCGTCCAAAAGTAGTTTTATCTCCCGAATCAAAAACCTACCAAACTGTCGGCAAGCCAGAGATCAAAGTGGACGCGGTCAAACTGGTGCAAGGCAAACCCGCCTTCACCGCAGATTTCGAAAAGCGCGGAATGCTGCATGCAAAAGTTTTACATTCTCCGTACGCGCACGCCTTGATCAAGAATATTGACACCAGCAAAGCAAAGGCACTCGAAGGTGTTGCCGCAGTTCTAACCTGGCAGGATCTTCCGCGCGTAGTGTATTCCACCGCGGGGCAATCCGACCCGATCCCTGGGCCATTAGACGCATTTTCGCTGGATAAAAAAGTCCGCTTCGTTGGGGATCGAGTGGCTTTCGTCGCGGCGGAAACCTCCGAAATCGCGGAAAAAGCTCTGACACTCATTGATGTTGAATATGAAGTGTTACCGATGATATTAGACTCACGGCAATCAATGAACCCAGATGCCATCCAAATCCACGATGAGCCTGAGTATGTCAACTTTGCTGATTCCAATCCGGAAAAAAATCTCGCAGCTGAGATCCGCATTAATATTGGTGATGTAGAAAAAGGATTCGCGGAAGCCGATGAAATTTTTGAGGCGGAATATGAAGTGCCAAAAGTTCAACAGGCGCATATCGAGCCGCACGTGGTCGTGACATATTGGGATGAAGATGATCGTTTGGTAATTCGCACATCCACGCAAGTGCCGTTCCATGTACGCAGGATGATGGCGCCTGTGCTGGGATTACCCATCAAGAGAATCCGCGTGGTCAAACCGCGCATTGGCGGAGGCTTCGGCGGCAAGCAGGAAGTGTTAATGGAAGATGTGGCCGCGCATTTGACGATCGCCACCAAACTACCAGTGATGTACGAATACACCCGCGAAGAGGAATTTATCGCGGCGCGCTCGCGTCACCCAATGCGTGTCAAAATGAAAACAGGCGTGAAGAAAGACGGCACGATCACAGCCAATTCGATGTACGCTCTTTCAGATACGGGTGCGTATGGCTGTCACGCGTTGACCGTGACAGGTAATACTGGTCACAAGGCAATGGCGTTGTATGTCGGCGACGGCGAATATCGCAAAGCGCCCAACATCCGTTTTTACGCGGACGTGGTTTACACCAACACTCCACCCGCTGGAGCGTTCCGCGGTTACGGCGTTCCGCAGGGATACTGGCCGCTCGATCGTCACATGGAAAAGATCGCGCGCGCCATGGGCTTTGACCCGATCGACTTCCGCTTGAAGAACGCGATACACGCCGGGGAATATCATCCATTTTCAGTGGCATGGAATGAAGGCCGTGAACCGCGCCCTGAAATTGTATATACCGTCGGACTGGAACAATGCGTTGCACAAGCTCGAGCCACCATCAATTGGGATGATAAATATGGGAATGAGGAATGGCGAGCGCAATTGTCAATCCAAAATAAAAAATCAAAAATCCGTAAGGGTATCGGCGTCGCCATGGTCATGCAAGGCACAGCCATTCCGTATCTCGACATGGGTGGAGCATCCATCAAGATGAATGATGATGGCTCGTTCAATTTGCTCGTTGGCGCAACCGATCTGGGAACTGGTTCCGACACCGTCCTCGCGCAAATGGCCGCTGAAGTTTTAGGCGTTCCGATTGAAGATATGATCTGCTATTCATCCGATACCGATTTCACGCCGTTTGATGTAGGAGCGTACGCGTCATCAACAACATACATTTCAGGCACCGCGGCTGTCAACGCGGCCAAGATTGTAGCGGAAAGGATCAGAGTAAGAGCGGTTCAAATGTTCAAGGCTGCAGGGCTGAATGTTGAACCTGCCAGCCTGCAACTTTCCAACCGCATGGTAGTTGCTCCAAATGGTCAAACAATTCCACTGAGCGAAATCGCACTCGATAGTTTACACAGAAACAATCAGGAACAGATCATGGGCGTGGCGAGTTATGTCTCACCGGTATCACCGCCGCCATTCGCAGCGCAGTTTGCCGAAGTCTCTGTCGATATGGAAACTGGTCAAGTCACAGTGGACAGGCTCGTGATGGCGGTCGACTCGGGCGTCATTATCAATCCGCTGACAGCCTCAGGTCAGATCGAAGGCGGCATGACTCAAGCCCTTGGCTACGCCGTCAACGAAGAAATGCGCTACGATGAAAAAGGCCGCGCCATCGAGCGTGACTTTGACCGCTATCACCTCTTCCGCGCAGATGAGATGCCTGAGTTGGAAACCATCTTCGTCGAGACGTTTGAACCGAGTCATCCATTTGGCGTGAAAGCTGTCGCAGAAATTCCTATGGATGGAGTAGCGCCTGCGGTTGGCAATGCCATCTTCGACGCGATCGGCGCAAATGTGGACGAAATTCCAGTCACGCCTGAAAGAGTTTGGAAGGCGCTGAAAACAATACAAAAATAACAATCGGAAAAACTTATGCCTGATCAAATCTATGTTATCGGACATGTCAACCCGGATACAGATTCAATCGCATCTGCCATGGGATACGCCTGGCTGCTCCGCGAACGTGACGGAGTCAACACCATTGCCGCGCGTGCGGGCGCTCTCAACGCGCAAACCTCGTGGGTGCTAAAAACACTTGGAATTGATTCGCCCTTCCTGCTGACAGACGCCTCTCCGCGCTTTGAATCGGTCATGCGCCGCCTCGACACCATTCGCCCTGATTCACAGCTAGGCGCGGCATGGATTCTCGCCTCGCGCACTGGCGGCATTGCTCCAATTGTCAGCGAAGATGGCAAACCATACGGCATCATCGACGGCATGAGTTTATTCAAATATTTCACCGATACGCTCGGTCCGCGCCCCGGCGATACAACCGTGCGCGAGATGATGTCTGCGCCCTGCAAAGACGCGGCGGATATAAACGTCCCAAAATTCGCGGCCAACGCGCACATCCGCGACGCGCTCAACAAGATCCTTCGAGATGAGCATGATGATTATTGGGTCGTAGATGAACACGGTCTGTACGTGGGCATTGCCAGTCAGCGTGAAGTGCTCAACCCGCCACGATTAAAAATTATCCTTGTAGATCACAACGAACCGCGCCAGGCCATTGCCGCGCTTGAAGAAGCCGAACTGATCGAGATCCTCGATCATCACCGCCTCGGAAATCCATACACCCATCAACCGATTCGATTCACAGTCGATATTGTTGGATCAACTTCGACGCTGGTAACGGAACTAACCGCCGAAGCCGGATTCTCCATGCCGCCTCCGCTGGCAGGCACATTACTTGCCGGGCTGTTAGCTGATACGCTCATCCTGACATCTCCCACCACCACGCCGCGTGACAAAACCGCCGCAGAAAAATTATCCCGCTGGGCGTTCGTTGGCGGAAGTCCGCTCAAAGGTGAGACGCTTGAATCGTATGGCAAAGCCGTGCTCAGTGCGGGTGCGGGACTCTCCAACCGGGATGCCAAGGATGTAGTCAGCACAGATATCAAACCCTTTGAAGGCGGCGGATTCAAATTCGCTGTGGCACAAGTTGAAGTGACCGACATCATGCAGCTCACCGATCATCTTGAACCGCTCCAATCTGCGCTCAATGATCTGCGTGACAAACGCGGACTTGACTTCGCCCTGCTGCTGGTCACAGACATCGTACGAGGCACAAGCCGGCTTCTGATTACATCCAACGCCCCATCCATTTTGGACGATCTTCCCTACCCGCCGCTCCCAGACGGCACACTCGAAGCGCAAGGTGTAGTTTCAAGAAAAAAGCAGTTATTACCTGCAATATTAGGTTTGCTAGAACGGTAAATCCTAGACCTTCCGCCAAGAGACATTTATTACGGTACAATGGAAGTATGATTAAGTACGTAAAAAACACACCCAAACCATGTTTGAAACAGGATAAGGCGGCTAAGTATGAGTAATCAGGACGCCGTCTATTTACATCATATCTTCGCCGCCATTGAACAGATAGACCGCTACACAAGAGGTATGTCTGAGAGTGAATTTCTTTCGCGCGCCATGGTACAGGATGCTGTGGTACGCCAGATCGAAGTCATTGGAGAAGCAGCCAATTGCATATCACCCGAATTCCAAGGCGAACACCCAACCTTGCCGTGGACAAACATGACAGGTATTTGTAAAAAGATCATTCCCGAAAATTTCAGCGTCAACCTGGCAAGTGTTTGGAACACCGTCCAGGACGATCTTCCGCTCCACAAACACGCAATCAAAAAATTTTTGTAGAGAGTTCTCATCAGCCCGCGCATCTGTAAAATTCGCTGCGCTATGATTTTACGATTCATAAGCACGTTAACGACGGAAAGAGTAACATGGACATAATCCCCAATTCCCATTTAATCGAAAAAGATATCCCCTCTCACCGTGCAAGTTGGAAAAAGATCGAACCTTTTGCATTAACCTTTAACGGTTACAAACATTGGGGTTCCTTCAAAAGATGCCGCGAAGTCGCCGAAGAAGGCGTCAAGTTATATCGCGGACAGAAAAAACTCAACCAGTCGCTGACCGACTTGCGCACATGTCTCTTCTTCGAATCGCGCCGCTGGAAACATTATGAAAAAAATCCATCCAAAAAAGGAATGGAGTATGCTCATATTTTGGTGGAAGCGATCCGCGTGCGGGTGATCGCGAAGGAAATTGGATAACTTTTTGGAGTGTAATCTGGTTGGACAGCAAGCTGCCCAACTCCAAAGCTAAAACATGATTTCCATTTACCAAGCGCTTGCTGAAATCGAAAAAAATAACGGGTCTGCCGCACTGTGTACGGTGACGAGCAGTGAAGGCTCCACGCCGCGCCATGTTGGCAGCAAGATGCTGGTCTATCCCGACGGAAAATTCATCGGCACGGTCGGTGGCGGAGATCTCGAACATCGTGTACTCGATGAAGCGTGGATGTCCATCAGCGACGGTCAACCGCGCAAATTGCATTACAACATGGCCGACCCCTCACGCGGCGACGTCGGCGTGTGCGGCGGACAGGTGGAGGTATTTGTGGAACCAATTCTTCCAGCCCCGCTTCTCGTAGTTATTGGCGCGGGACACGTTGGCAAGGCTGTCGTCCATTTGGCGAAATGGCTGGGATTCCGCGTAGCGGTCAACGATGACCGTGCGGAATTTTGCAACGCAGAATCGACACCGGAAGCAGATGCGTATTATCCAGTGACAATGGATAAACTCCCCAAACATATAATAATTGACAAACATACGGTTCTTATCTTAACAACCAGAGGTTCAGCCATCGACGCGTCTGGACTCACCCCGCTGTTGGATTCTCCGGCCGCGTACATCGGAGTCATTGGCTCACGCCGAAGGTGGGCAACCACTGTAAAAGCGTTGAAGGAAAAAGGCGTCAGCGAGGAAAAGATCGCCAAAGTCCACTCACCAATGGGATTGGAATTACAAGCCGAAACGCCGGAAGAAATCGCTGTGAGTATTATGGCGGAAGTGATGATGATCAAAGATAAAGGGACAGGCAAGTCGATGCATAGCGAGAAGTGATCAGTCAACGGTCATCAGTTTTCATTCGAAGCAGGAAACGATTCGGGTTGGAATTCGTAAAGAAATAAGACTATAATTTGAACATGCTTATAAAAAAGGAGAAAAAACATGGCTAGAATATTTGATGTCATTGAATATGCAAATGAAATGAACGATGAGATCGTCCATCGCTTCCCGGAATCAGGGATCGGGGATTATCGCATCGGTTCACAGGTGATCGTGCGTGAGAGCCAGAGCGCCGTCTTCTTCCGTGACGGAAATGCGTTGGATGTGTTCAAGGCCGGGCGACATACCATCGCGACTGCAAATATTCCGAAGGTCATTGATTTCATCGGCAAGGCTTTCAATGAAAGAACTCCATTCCCTGCTGAAGTTTATTTCGTTTCGATGAAGGAATTCGCGAGCAAAAAGTGGGGCACGCCGCAACCGATCATTGTGCGTAATCCCAACATGGGACTCGGCGTGGCGTTACTCCAGGGATTTGGCACCTATTCATTCCAAATAAAAGACCCACAGCAATTCGTGACTCAGATCGTTGGAACCACCGGCACATATCGGAGTTCAGAAATTGAAGAACGTCTGCGCACGATGCTGCTCTCGAAGCTGCAAGATGTGCTCGGCGAAACAGCCGCAAAGAATTCCGTGCCCGAAATGATCGGCTTGACCGAAGAGATCGGCGCGGCAGTCCGCGCAAAAGCGAAAGAAGATTTCGAAGCCATCGGCTTGATGTTGAAGACATTTTACGTTGGCAACTTAAAGCCCTCTGATAAATCGGCTCAGGAACTGCGCGATATGGGTATGCTGGATATGCAAACCTACACTCAACTGCAAGCCGCGGATTCGATGCGCGATGCAGCTCAGAATCAAAGCGGCGGCGCTGGTCTCACGGCTGGCATTGGCGCTGGCATGGGCATCGGCAATTTAATGGGACAGGCTTTACAAGGCGGAATGCAGAACAATTCACAGGGCGGTAGCGCTCCCGCTGGCGCGAGTATGCCTGACATCATGACTCCCGCCGAAGCGGCCAAGTTCATGAAAGTGACCGAGGATGATATTATGGCTTCCATTACTGATGGAACTCTGAAGGCCAAGAAAGTCGGCAAGGCTTTCCGCATCAGTAAAGATAATCTTGAATCGTTTATGAACAGCTAAGTTGGTAAATAGGTATTAGTGAATATTAAAAGAGACTTTCCAATTGGAGAGTCTCTTTTGTTTTCAGATTGGCAGGTTTGAACATCCAAACGTTTACACCTGCCAACTTGCACCTCTTATTCCAGATCGCTGATTACATCTACAACACTATTCAAAATATCGCTGGCCATCACAGATGCGGTTGTGCCGAGATCTTCAGCGGCGAGCAGCCCTGCCTGGGCGTGGATGTATGCACCTGCGACGGCGGCATCGTAAGCATCCAAGCCTTGCGCGCGCAGGCCGACGATCAAGCCAGCCAGCACATCGCCCGTGCCAGCACGCGCCAGCGCAGGCGATGCAACGGGGATCACGGTCATCTGTCCATTGGGCGAAGCGATCACGGTGAACGCGCCTTTCAACACAACAACGTGTCCCCATTCTTTCGCATATTTGCCGGCGACGGCTTCGCGGTCTTTTTGAATTTCATCCTTCGATAAATTAGTCAACGCAGACATCTCACCGGGATGCGGAGTGAGCACACTGAGCGGCGGAAGTTTATTGTGCCAATCAGAAATTTGTGCGAGTAATCGCAACCCGTCCGCATCCACAATCATGGGCGGCAGAACTGCGAACGCACCTTCCTTTGATTCTTTTTCATTATGAACAAAACCAATATGTGATGTCTGCTTCTTGGCATTGGACTTGCCTGCGAGCAATCCTTCCAAAAATTCTTTTGTCTTGGCTTCGAGTCCGATTCCTGGGCCGACGAGTAATGCTGATGCGCTTTCAAGAGATTTGTTCAACGCTGAAGAATCGCCTGCGATATTGCCCATGTCGTGCGGAAGCAAAATCCACGTGGCCTCTGGGAGTTGACCCGCCAGCACAAGATGCAGCGGACTTGGTACAGCCATGGTGACAAGTCCCGCGCCTGAGCGATATGCGGCCAAACCAGCCAGCAGCGCTGCGCCAGTGTAGTTGATGGAACCAGCAGCTATCAGTGCAGTACCAAACGTCCCTTTGTGTGAATCGAGCGCGCGCTCGGGAAAAAGTCCAGATACCAGTTCATCATCCGCCACTTCGGTTTTCAAATCATAAAAAGAAGCGAGATCGTCAGGCAAACCAATATCCACAACAGCCAGATCACCGACAAATTCAAAAGCGGGCAATTTCAACATTCCGCGTTTGACCGCCGCCATCGTGACCGTAAGATCGGCGGGCAGACACTCCAGTGCGGCATCGCCAGTTTCACAATCGATGCCAGAGGGACAATCCACAGCAACGATATAAGGCGGCATTTCCATATCTGCCATGATAAAAAGGGATTGCTCCAACACAGACGAAATCTCAACCTTGAGCGGAAGTTTTATTCCAGTGCCAAGCAAACCATCCAACAAAATATCAGCAGATTCAAAACACATACCCAGCGCGGAAAGATCCTTGTCTGTTTCTGCGAAGGTCACTTCCCCACCCGCTTCGATGAGACGCGCCACCAATTCATCCTTCTTCTTACGCTTGACCACATAAGCGCGCGCATGCCAGCCTTCCTCAACAAGATGAGTCAACGCGACAAGCGTATCGCCGCCATTGTTGCCGGGACCGACGAGACCAAGGACTTCCTCCCACTCATCATCGAACGCGATCTCATTCACAATTTCCGCAAGCCCGCGGCCTGCGTTTTCCATCATGTCGGCATATGGCAAGCCGTTTGCGTCTGCTTCTTTTTCAATATCGCGCATCTGCGTGACGGTTACGAGTTTCATTACGTTTCTCCAAAATAAATAAAAGGGCGACCACTAGGGATCGCCCCTACATCATTTCCAAATATCCTTCGCCACATCTTCCAACCCCAGCTCGATCAACTTCTCTTTGGACGGTTTGCCGCTTTCCTTATCCCAACCGCGTGCTTCGTAATACGCATTGAGCATGGCAGGAAAATCAGGGACAAATCCCGCTGCGCCGCCTTCGCTGTAAGGCTCAAGAAAAGCCTTCGGCAATTTATCGTTCGTGCGCGTTAATCCCATGCGGTTATTGATGGCGCGTTTGAGATTCCAGCCGCGTTCGCCTGAGCGCATCATATCTTCGAGAGTCCATTCATAACCGCAGGCCGCATTGACCAGATCTACTTGCATTTGCGGGTCAACATTGGCGAAGATACACATCACAAAGGAATTAAAGAAGGCCCGCCAATTTTGATGACGCGCCACATTCGCTGCTTTCTCGGCCTGAGCGTGACGGTCAAAATAGATGATGCCGATATTCTCCTGCGTAGTGCCCCAATCCACGAGAAAATAATCGGATTGATTATGGCACGCGCCGCGCGGACTGGTCGCATACGCAAGCGCCATTCCCGAAACTCCACGCGGGTCGTGATATGCAACTTCAAGTCCATTCACCTGCACGGCTTCATCTTCCGCACCAAACGCCGCTCCAAATTGACGCGACCCTCGCGATAACAATTCACCGATCCCTTCACGGCGCGCGATCATTTGGATCAACTGCCGCACCACCATGAAGTTTCCCCATGTCAACTCAAGTCCGTCAGTATCATGTTTGGTCAACTTGCCCATTTCATACAAATGAAATGCAAGTCCGATGGTGTTGGCCGTGCTGATCACATCCATACCGTATTGATCGCACAACTCACCGAGCCGTACCACTTCAACCAGATCTTCAATTAAAAGATTTGGGCCAAAACCGACGATCGTTTCGTATTCAGGGCCCTTGCGCTTCTTGGCGTCGCCAATATTCACCACGCGTCCGCATGCGATCACACAACCCTGACATGCGCTAGTCCCCACCAAAATACTTTCAGTCATTTTCGAACCAGAGATGTTATCTACGTTTCCAAACGAACCCTGATGATAATACTTCGACGGCATTTGCCCGAGATATTCCGAAAAATTTGCTACGCTCGCCGATCCAAGTTCATGCATAATCCTCGCCGCATTGTCCTGCTTGAGCGTGCGGTTGGCTTCGGAACGTAAATTGGAATAACGCTCCGCCTCCGCAACTTCAATTTTCTTTTGTCCATGCACCGCGATGGCTTTTAGATTCTTCGAACCCATCACCGCGCCTAGACCAGTGCGCCCCGCCATGCGCCCGTGGTCGCAGCAAATGGATGAATACAAAACTCCACGCTCACCTGCTTGTCCGATCACAGCGACGTGTGCGCCTTTGATTCCGATTTCCTCTTTGACAAGTTCCTGCGTCTCATAGACATCCTTGCCCCAAATATTCGCGGCGTTTCTGACCTCAAACCTGCCTTCTTCGATCCAGAGATATATGGGGCTTTGAGATTTTCCTGTGATCCATAATCCATCATAGCCAGCCTTGCGGAGTTCAGGTCCCCAAAATCCACCGATGTTGGATTCAGCCCATAATTGCGTGGCAGGACTTTTTCCGCAGATCACAAAGCGACCTGTTGTTGGTCCCGAGGTTCCAGTCAACGGCCCATTGATAAACAGCAAAGGTGATTCAGGCGACAGCGGGTCGAGTTCCTTCGTCAGGTAGGGATATAGAATCCGCGCCGCAAGGGATGCGCCGCCGAGAAAATCACGCTCCCATTCTTTTGGGATGATAAATTCTTCAGTCGTGCCGGTAGTTAGGTTAATTTTTAGAATTGGCTGCATTTTAGTTTACAGGTTATACAGTTAGCATGTGTACAGGTTAACCTTCAAACTTTTAAACCTGCCAACCTGCAAACGGATTAAAGAATTTCTTCCGTCGCCTCACCCGCGACGCGGACGAAATCCAGTACGGTGGGGACATTGCGCATCATATATCCCATATTGCCCTGAACTTTTAATTTCATAGTCATCATGGCGGTCATGGGATTCATCTTGCCCTTTAATATTGCGGTGATGTTATTGTAGGTTGCAATCATGACGAAAGTGGGTTTGGGGTAGGCGGATGGGTCGGGCTTGTATTCTGCCTTTCGGCACTTCCCATGCCACAGGTCAAGATAGAATGTGAGTTCCTCTTTTAAGTTGCCTTCTGGTTCAATCCGAAAGAATAGATCTCCTTCCCAAATCTTTGCAATATCAGCATAGCGTTCATCCGTGTTAAGTTTTTCTTCAAGCCCCTTTAGCCATTCTTCGCTTGGAAAGATCGCAGACATAGTTTGCCTCCAAATAGGATTTTCCATAATTGTACCATTATGGAATTATGCATAATAATCCTTGCGCAAATGAAAAAAATGGTCTATGCTTAACGTTGCGGGATGAATATCATCCCGTGGCAATTTAATAATTGCCCAATATTCATGTCTCTTGGAGGAGCAAATGAAAAAACTGTTCATGCTGGCCAGCCTGCTCGTTTTGGCCTCACTGGTACTTTCTGCTTGTGGCGGGGGCGCTGCCAAAGCGGACAATGTTCTTGATAATGTTAAGAACCGCGGCTATATTTTGATCTCGACTGATCCGAACTATGCGCCACAATCATTTCTTGACACAACCGCCAAACGTCCAGCCGACACCAAATGCCCATCCGATGCTTTAACCACAACCGAAATGCAAGGCTTCGACGTGGATGTTGCCAAAGCGATCGGTGATGCCCTCAAAGTTGAAACCTGTTTTGCCACACCGGGTTGGGATATTCTCACAGCTGGTAACTGGGCCGACAAATGGGATATGAGCGTGGGCTCGATGACCATCACTACCGCCCGCCAGAAGGTCCTTGATTTCAGCGTGCCTTACTACTACACTCCAGCAGTTATTGCCGTAGCCAAAGACTCCAGCTACGATACACTTGACTCTCTTGCTGGTCAGGCTTTGTGCGCCGGCGTTTCCACCACATACGAATCATGGCTGAACAATGATATGGTTGCTCTTGGCCTGCCCGAATCATCAGTCTACTTCAAAGTTCCAGCCGGTGTAACAGTTGTTCCGCTTGACAGCGATCAGGAATGTGCACAATCCATCGCCGCAGGCCGCACCGACTTCGTTGGCTATGTCACCTCTGGCACCGTGGTGGATGCGAATCTCGCGGCGGGTTTGCCTGTGAGAAAACTCGAAGGCGTTGTATATTCTGAAGACCTCGCCGCAGCATTTGACAAGGCCGCCACTCTCAGCACAACTTCCCTGCGCGCCGAAGTGGATAAGATCTTTACCGCCATGCATGCTGACGGCACCCTCTCTGCCCTTTCCATCAAATGGCTTGATGGTCAGGATCTGACTCAAGCTCCCAAGTAATTTTTGGCAGATACAAAAGGGAAGCGACTTTAGGTCGCTTCCCTTATTTTTTATTTTCAAGGGAGATCGGCATGAATATGTTTTCAAAAAAACAGGACGCACCCAAATCACAAGCCGAATTAATCTATGAAGCCCAGGGGCGCAAGGAAACTCAATTCCGCGCCAATGTGGCACTCTCCTGGTTTATATTACTATTTATTCTCGTCTTCACTTTCAGCGGCCAGGAAATCACCATCGGGTCAAAAACCTTTAGCGGTATTCATGTCGATACCCAGTTCATGAAAAACAATTTGACCTTTATAGCCGGCGGGGTGAGTCAAACGATAAAAATCTCCATTCTGTCCATTGGGCTTGCGATGACTCTCGCTCTGTTAGCGGCTCTTGGACGGCTGTCTACTCTCCCCCCGGTCTACGCGCTAAGCACTTTTTATGTCTCACTCATCCGCGGGACCCCTCTTTATTTGCAAATATTCTTTTTCTTTCTTGCCCTGCCGCAATTGGGCATTATTCTGCCCGGCCTTGTCGCAGGCGTACTGGCTCTTGGTCTTAATTACGGGGCGTATATGTCTGAAGTATTTCGCGCCGCATTAAGCTCCGTGGGCAAAGGCCAGCGTGAAGCCGCTATAGCACTCGGATTGACACCGAACCAAACCATGCGGCGCATCGTACTTCCACAGGCCCTGCGCTTCGCCATTCCGCCTATCGGTAACGATTTTATAGCCATGACCAAAGACTCAGCGCTGGTCTCTGCCACGGGCTTCGTACACGAACTGATGTGGCGTTCCACCAAAGTTGGGCGCGCGCAATTCCATAATCTTGAGGCGTTGATCATGGCCGCTCTTTTCTACTGGGGTATGACCCTGATCCTGACCTACATCCAAAGCATCATAGAAAAACGCCTCGCCAAAGGAGACCGATAACATGGTTCCCATTGTAAAAATTTCCAACCTTGATAAATATTTTGGCCGCCTGCATGTATTAAAAAACATCAGTCTTGAAGTTATGCCGCGCGAAGTGGTCTGTCTCATTGGGCGCAGTGGATCAGGCAAAAGCACATTATTGCGTTGCATCAACTTTCTTGAAACTCCCTCGCATGGAAGTATTGAAGTGGATGGTGTTAAAGTGGAAGGCGGCGAAAAAGGAAAACTGAACCGCCAACTCATCCATGAGGTGCGCTTGAGAACTGGCATGGTCTTTCAGGAATTCAATTTATTCCCGCACATGAGTGTGTTGGAAAATGTGATCGAGGGTCCGGTCCAGGTCAAAGGGATGGATCGTGCTGCTGCCATCGCATTAGCCGAGAAGAATCTAAACCACGTGGATATGCTCTGGAAAAAAGATGAGTATCCCATGCGTCTTTCCGGCGGGCAAAAGCAGCGTGTTGCCATTGCGCGTGCGCTTACCATGGAACCAAAAGTCATGCTCTTTGATGAACCCACCTCTGCGCTTGACCCTGAACTCATTGGCGAAGTACTCAACGTTATGAAGAAGCTCGCCCAAGATGGCATGACCATGATCATAGTCACCCACGAAATGGGATTCGCCCGCGAAGTGGCAGATCGCGTACTCGTAATGGGCGATGGCGAATTGATCGAAGACGCAAATCCCACCGATCTATTCAACAGTCCCAAAGATCCGCGCACAAAAGCCTTGATCGACCGTTATCGCTCTGGAGAACAATGACCCTCGCAATAACACGCGATATCAGCCCGCGCTTCAACGAATGTGAGTTGACTCACATCGACCGCACCCCGATAAATTTAGATATCGCGCGCGCACAACATCATGAATATGTCAGCGCACTCGCATCCATAGGATGTCAGATCGTGGAATTGCCCGCCGAAACAGATCTACCCGACTCAGTCTTCGTGGAAGATATCGCTTTTATTCTGGAAGAAGTAGCGGTCATCACACGGCCCGGAGCTGATTCTCGCAAACCAGAAACAGACTCCATCATCCGAGCATTGACTCCCCACCGCGCGCTGGTACAGGTCACCGCGCCCGCCACAGTGGATGGTGGTGATGTGCTTGTGCTGGGGAAAAATATTTATGTCGGATTATCAACGCGCAGTAATTCAGCCGCCATCGAACAACTACAAAATTTATTGGGCATTTATGGTTACAAAATCATTGGCGCAGAAATGACGGACTGTCTGCACTTAAAGACCGCCGTCACCCGCGTGGATGATAAAACTCTGCTCATCAATAAGAATTGGGTTTCAGTAGATTATTTCTCAGGTTATGATTTGATCGAAGTAGACCCATCCGAACCGTTTGCGGCAAATTGTTTGCCAGTGAATAAACATATCATTTACCCCACATCATTTCCAAAGACGCGCGCAAAACTCGAATCACGCGGATACAAGATCCAATCTGTAACAGTGGATGAACTCGCGAAAGCCGAAGGTGCAGTTACCTGCTGCAGCTTGATCATTTCACAGTAAACAGAATCAGACTTGGGTAAGCGCGAAACGGGCTCTTCATCCAAAACAAAAATCCCCGAAAAGCTATCGGGGATTTTCATTGCTTGTGCGCTAGAGAGGACTTGAACCTCCACGCCTTACGGCACACGCACCTCAAGCGTGCCTGTCTGCCAATTCCAGCACTAGCGCAAGCAGGGCGTATTATAATCGGCTTGCTTTTCTTGTCAAGCGCATAAATCACAGGAGATATTATGGTCAGAATCGTTGTAGATGCAATGGGGAGCGATAATTTTCCAGTACCAGATGTGGAAGGCGCGGTTCAGGCGGCGCGTGAATATGGCGTGGAAATTATTTTGGTGGGCGACGAAGCGATCATCCAGCCCGCGCTTGATGCACAAAAAACCGAGGGGCTAAAAATTCGCGTTGTGAATGCGCCTGAGATGTTGTCGATGGAAGACAAGGGTGAGAAACTTGTTTTGAGAGCGCGCAGTAAAGACGCGAAGAATTCAATGGCTGTCGGCATTGACCTGGTTAAGAGCGGCGAAGCGGATGCGTTCGTCACTGCTGGAAATACTGGCGCAGGCATGGTGACCGCATTGTTCCGCCTTGGGCGTATTCGTGGCGTTGACCGCCCAGCGCTCGCTCCGATCTTCCCAACCGCAACTGGCACATGTGTAGTGCTTGATATCGGCGCGAATCCTGATTGCAAACCTGAGAACCTGTTGCAGTTCGGAATTCTGGGAAGCATCTACGCCGAGAAAGTACGCGGCGTGAAGAATCCAAAAGTGGGGCTGGTCTCCAACGGCGAAGAAGAAGGCAAAGGTAATGAGTTGGTGAAAGGCGCAACACCCTTGTTCAAGGCGTCGAAGTTGAATTACTTCGGGAATGTGGAAGGTAAAGAAGTGATCGGCGGCAAAGTGGATGTAGCTGTGACGGACGGATTTACCGGCAATGTCATGCTAAAATCATCTGAAGCAGTTGCCAAGCTGATCACGGACAGGATCCGCGAGATCATCAAGAATGGAAGCATCCTCACCAAGATCGGAGGCCTGCTCGTGAAGCCCGCTCTTGGTGCGATCAAGAAACTGCTTGACCCAAGCGAGCAGGGTGCGGCCCCCCTGCTGGGCATTAATGGACTGGTCTTCATCGGTCATGGCCGCTCGGACGCTTTCGCCATCAAGAACGCGATCCGCGTGGCAAAACATGCCGTGGATGTAAAGGTGCTGGACGCAATGAAATCTGCAATAGAAGAGAGTTTAAAAAACTAACATGAAAATCATCAAGAATGAAAAACTAATTTCTCGAAACGGCAAGATCGGTCAATATACCAGTTTAGGCGCTTTGGTTGTGCTTGGACTGGGCATGTACATTTCATTTTCAAAGCCCGATCTTTTTACCTATTCAGTGATTTGTTTGCTGGTCGGATTTATCATGACCCAAGTCGGCATGTATATGGGCAATCGCTGGGGACGATCTCCGCGTCCCGATGAAAAATTTGACGTAGGACTTAAAGGTCTGCCCGGCGAATTCAATATGTATCACTATTCATCGCCGGTATCGCATTTGCTGGTTGGGCCATCCGGGGCGTGGGTACTGCTCCCCTTTCATCAAAAAGGAAAAGTGGAATTCACGAAGAACCGCTGGAGGATGAGCGGTGGCGGATTCATGCAAATGTACATGCGTATCTTTGGACAGGAAAGCATCGGCCGCCCGGAGATCGACGCGGAAAATGAAGTACAAACACTCAGGAAATTTTTTGCGAAAAAACTGGATGAATCATTTATCCCTGAGATCAATCCCATTTTGGTCTTCACCAGCGACGAGGCCGAATTGGAAGTTGGCGACTCTCCCATCCCCGCAATGAAGATGAAACAACTCAAGGAGTTCATGCGACAGGGTGTAAAGAACCGCGTACTCACAGTTGATCAGATCGCAAAGATCACAAGTCTTTTTGATAAAGAATAAATACACTAACCCTGCCCTCTCCCAAAAGGAGAGGGAAAAATTCAAAATTCTTTTCATGGTACACTTGTTCTATCTTTAGAATCACTCACGATTAAGTGGTTTGTAAATATGACAAGTGAAAATCAAATTCTGAATTTAGCAATTACGAGATACTCCGTACCATGACATCCATTGTTTCAATTGACATAGAAACCACCGGTCTCGATGAAAACCGCGAAGCCATTATTGAAATTGCTGCAGTTAAATTCAACGGCCGCCGCGTGGAAGATGAATACTCGACACTCATCAATCCGGGCAAGGCCATCCCTGATTTCATTACGGGATTAACCGGCATCGACAACGCCATGGTGCGTCAGGCTCCGCGCCTGCTTGACATTAAGCAGGAGCTTTTAGCCTTTGTCGGCAACTCACCCATTCTTGGACACAACGTTAAATTTGATATCGGCTTCCTGCGCAAAGCGGGACTGTTCCCCAATCATCAAACAATTGATACATACGAACTCGCATCCGTGTTGATGCCAACCGCGAGCCGCTACAATTTAGGGTCACTCGGTCAGCAGTTAAATATTCCACTACCCGCTACACATCGCGCACTGGACGATGCCCGCGTCACTCAAGCTTGTTATGTGCGTCTGCTCGATATGGCGCGCGAACTTCCACTTGAAACTTTGCAGGAGATCGTTGAGCTTAGCAACTTTGTAGATTGGGACGCGGGCTGGGCATTTGAACAGGCGCTGCAAGCAAGAGTCAAGGAAGGAATTAAAGCCAAGGCGACTCACAGCGATTCAACTCCAAAACCAAAATTTGATTCAACAAAAAAGAATTTTTCGCCCATTGAGAAGAACGAAGAACCAGTTGCGCTTGACCCTGAAGAGGTTGCGTCTGTCTTGGAGTACGGCGGGCCGTTTGCACAATATTTTGAATCCTACGAGAATCGCCCCGAACAGGTGGATATGCTCAAAGCTGTCACCCAGGCCCTTTCGAACGGCAATCATCTCTTAGTCGAAGCGGGAACTGGTGTTGGTAAATCGTTCGCGTATCTTGTGCCGGCGGCCATGTTCGCAGTCCAGAACAATACTCGTGTGGTCATATCCACCAACACCATTAACCTGCAAGATCAGCTCATCAAAAAAGATATTCCCGATCTGCAAAAGGCGTTAAATTTGGATGTACGCGCCGCAGTATTAAAAGGCCGCTCGAATTATTTATGTCCGCGCAGGTTGCAATTTATGCGCACACACGGCCCAAAGGACGCGAATGAAATGCGAGTGCTCGCCAAGCTGATCGTTTGGAAACTTGAAAACGACAGCGGAGATAGAAACGAACTGAACCTTACTGGCCCGATCGAACGCGAAGTCTGGGGCAGGCTTTCTGCGGAAGATGATGCCTGCACAACGGAAACCTGCCTCGGACGAATGAGCGGCACCTGTGCATTTCATCGCGCCAAGCAAGCCGCGCTCAGCTCGCATCTGTTGATTGTCAATCACGCGCTCCTGCTTTCAGATGTTTCCACAGGCAGCAAGGTTCTGCCCGAATATGATTATCTGATCGTGGATGAAGCCCATCACATGGAAAATGCCGTGACCAGCGCGCTCTCATTCCGCATGACTCAAAATGATCTGGAGCGGATGCTAAAAGAATTGGGCGGATCATCGGCGGGGCTGCTCGGCAGATTGCTAACCGAGACTCACGATGCGCTTCGTCCCTCCGACTTTGGACTGCTTCAACAAAAATCAAAACGAGCCACAGATCAGGCATTTCGTCTTGAGCAAATCACGAAAGAGTTTTTCAATATTCTCAGTGACTTCATCGCCATTCAACGTGAGGGGCAACCCGTGAGTAATTATTCATGGCAATTACGTATTGTGCCCGCTTCACGCACTCTGCCCGGCTGGGATGATGTTGAGATCATGTGGAGTCAGATCAGCGAAACCATGGGCTTGCTCCTGAAAACACTGGATGAAATTTACAAGGCGCTGGGCGAAATCTACGCAGAAGGTCACGAGAACGTTCAAGATGTGATGGGAACCCTAGGTAGTTTAATGCGCCGTATGGGCGAAGCCGTAGCAGCGTCCTCTGGCATGATGCACAAACCATCCAACGAACTGATCTATTGGGTGGAAGTAAATCCACGCGGAGAGAGGCTCTCACTAAACGCCGCCCCGCTGCGAGTTGGTCCGCTGGTGCAGAAACATTTGTGGCATGAAAAAGCCTGTGTCATCATGGCATCTGCAACACTGACAACACACGGCGAATTTCGCTATTTGCGTAACACGCTGTCTGCTGATGAAGTGAATACGCTGGCGCTCGGCTCACCATTCGATTACGAATCGAGCACCTTGCTTTATGTCGCCAATGATATGCCTGAGCCGAACGCACAGGGCTACCAGCAAGCGCTTGACCGCGCCATCATCTCCACAGCCAAAGCCACCGGCGGACGAATGCTCGTATTGTTCACATCCTATGCCGCGCTTAAGAAAACAGCGCAAGCCATCACCGGCCCGCTGGGACGAGAGGATATTTTCGTCTTTGAACAGGGCGAAGGCGCGTCACCAAACGCATTGCTTGAATCCTTCAAATCCACAGAACGCGCTGTACTACTTGGCACACGTTCCTTCTGGGAAGGTATAGATGTGCCCGGCGACTCGTTATCTGTTGTTGTCATCACCAAGCTTCCTTTCGGCGTGCCATCCGACCCTATCATCTCGGCGCGTTCTGAACTATACGAAGACTCTTTCAATGAATATTATCTGCCTGAATCCATTTTGAAATTCCGCCAGGGATTTGGACGTTTGATCCGCTCCGCATCAGACCGTGGTATTGTCGCGATCTTCGACAGACGCGTGTTGACAAAGCAATATGGCAAACTATTTCTGGAATCACTTCCGCAATGTACCGCGCGTCAAGGTGCCGCCGCAGGGTTGGCAAAGATGGCAGGTGATTGGCTGGGCGTTTAGTATTTATGCCAAATGCTTACTTCATCTTTTTTGAACTCGTCATCTACATCCAATTTGCAATTTGCCTTCGCCATGCAATAAAACATGGCGCTCCCAACCTGATCAAATTATTTGCAGGCGCGTTATTCGGGGTATTGCTTGAACTTGCCACCATTCGCCAATTAAATGCCTATCAATATGGACGGTTCATTCTTATGATTCTGGATGTTCCGCTCTGCATCGGCGTAGCATGGAGTTGCATCATCTATGCCGTGATGGAATTCTCGGATGGAAGCAGCCTGCCTTATTTCACACGCCCCATCCTCGACGGTTTACTCGCACTGAATATTGATCTGGCAATGGACGCCATTGCCATCCGCCTCGGATTCTGGAATTGGGGTCAGGGCTTGAAATTCCAATATTTCGGCGTACCTTATGCTAATTTCTGGGCATGGTTTTGGGTGGTTTCATCCTTCTCTTTTGGCTATCGCCTTGTAGCTCTTCGCACCGATTGGATCGGAAAGTGGTTGCCCTCATTCTTTGGGATCACCATCGGATTAACTTGCGTGATGTTTACCAACGCATTCATCACCTTCATTATCCCTTTTGATTATCACACCCTGACCATTGCCCCGGTATTGACCGGCGCTCTTTTTGTTGTCATCGTCTCACGTCCGCATTTTTACCAAACCCAAGTCGACCCTTTGGCTTTTTGGATTCCATTCCTTACACATTTTTATTTAATCATCGCAGGATTGATCTCTGGAGTCATTCTTGACCCTCCCGCCTTATTATGGATAGCCCTGTCCATGTTTATGCTTGCGCTGATTCTGCACCGGACGTCCTTCCAACATATCCTTCTTCAAAAATCACAATAATAAAAGAGAACTGCCTCTCTCGAAGCAGTTCTCTTTTATTATCACAACTTGGGCAACACAATCGATTGCTGATTTTGGTACTTTCCCTTTTTATCTGCGTATGAAATATCGCACTCCTCATCCGCCTCAAAGAACAGGACTTGCGCCAAACCTTCATTGGCATAAATTTTCGCCGGCAATGGGGTGGTATTGGAAATCTCAAGGGTCACAAATCCTTCCCACTCAGGCTCAAAGGGAGTCACATTCACAATGATCCCGCATCTCGCGTAAGTTGATTTTCCCAGACATATCGTCAACACCTTGCGTGGAATACGAAAATACTCGATCGTGCGCGCCAGGGCAAATGAGTTTGGCGGAACCACACATACATTACCCACAAAATCCACCATGGATTTGACATCAAAGTTCTTCGGGTCAACCGTCGCGGAAAAAACATTGGTAAAAATCTTAAACTCGTTCGCGACGCGTACGTCATATCCATACGATGAAACGCCGTAGGAAATCACACCTTCGCGGACTTGATTCTCCACGAACGGTTCGATCATCCTATGTTCATGCGCCATCTTGCGGATCCAGCGGTCGGGTTTTAATCCCATCATATTCTCCTTGTTGAACAGTGATTCTGATTTTTAAACTGTAATCATTTTATAACATATTTGCAAACATTCAACCCCCAATCTCTGATATAGTAACATTTGCACAGTCTGCGGGCTGATTTCATAAAAGGTATAGGAGAGAAAAAAATGAAAAAGTTTTCAAGCTTTCTTGGCAACGAGATCGTCCTCGGATTGCTGATCGCCATATTGAGTGTAATAACCGCGTTGGCCAGCTATCAGGGAGCACTCGCTGACGGGGCTCAGAACGATTTCGAGATCAAAGGTATGAAAAACCTGAATGACGGCAATGCTGAATATCTCACAGCCAATCAGGAAATCACACAGGATTACAGTTATTATGACACTTGGTATATTAATCAAGAAAGCAACCCCGATATAGCAGAGTATTTTCAAATCCAATTTTCAGACGAGCTGTTAGCTTCCATTGAAAGTTCGGGAAATGAAAATCCCTTTAGTGACGCCTATTACACTGCGAAATATGAAATTCCAAATCAATATTTTGAAGATTCCGATGTTAACTTCGAAACCGCTAATAACTGGAATGACCGCGGCGATCGGCTTCAACTCATTATGGCAATCCTCGCAATTGGACTGGCATTTGCAGCCTGGGCTTCCTTGAACAAGGAAGAAAGCAACTTGCGGGGATTCTTCTCATTGTTATCCATCATCGCACTAGTGATCGGATTGGTTGTGTACTTATTCTTTTTACCGATCATCGCTTAATAACAACTCTCCAACAGTCCTGTCTTAAAAAGACGGGACTGTCTTTTTTATTAATAGACCTTTTGCAAAAGTCTTAAGATTTTCCGCACAGACGCGCAGAGAAGTTCTTAACCTCGGCGAACTCTGCGTCTGTGCAGTTAAAATAATCCGTCTCTTTTTTATGTATATAAACGGTCGAAAATAACTCCGAAGTCTTTTTAGTAAAGGTATAATTCCAATATGACAAGCACTATATACCAACAAACCATCAACGAATGGCGCGCTGAACGCGATAAAAGCATCCGCAAGGAAAATGGCTGGCTTGCACTCGCCGGCCTCTACTGGCTGAAACTTGGAAAGAATCAACTTGGCTCTGATCCCAAATCTGAAATTGTATTGCCCGCGCGCATCTCTGCCAACATCGGCTATCTCGAATACAATGGCAAGTCAGTTTCGCTGCACACGATCCAAAATCAAAGAATCAACGTAAACGGCACAGAAACAGATTTCGCCATCCTACAACCTGACATCTCCGAAACCCCAAGTTTTATAAAATTACAGGATATCCAACTGGTCGTCATTCAACGTGGAAAAAAATTTGGCGTGCGCGTTTGGGATAATCAACGCGAAGAGCGACGATCATTCCCCGCCCATACCTGGTTCGACATCGATGAAAAATATTGCGTCCCTGCGGAATATATTCCTTATGACCGCCCTAAGATATCCTCCTTCCCGGATGTAGCGGGAGAGAAATCCGAAATCTCAGTTGAAGGATATTTATCTTTTGATATCAATAAAAAGAAATACCAACTCGATATCAACAAGGAAAATGATGGTACGCTATTCATCCGCTTCTCTGATCTAACCTGCAGGGAAAATACCTACCCCGCAGGCCGCTATCTTGTTGCTGAAGTTGAACCCGACGGGCAAATATACATCGACTTCAATAAGGCCTACAATCCGCCCTGCTCCTTTACAGATTTTGCCACTTGCATTTTCGCCCCCGAACAAAATCACCTTGACTTCAGGGTGATAGCGGGTGAAAAATATTCTCACCATTAAATAAAAACTGCCGTGATGAACGGCAATTTTTTGGTCGAAGCAATTTTCCAATTATTATCACAGCTACTTAAAACATTCCCATCAAAGCCTCTGGAACCCAGAACTTACCATATCCCATAAAACCAACCACAATTGAAGCGGATAATATCGCCACACCAACAGCGATCAGGATACGATCCCTCCTTTGATATGTCAACACATCCAGCCATGTGCGTGGACCAACGCCAAAAGCGCGCAGATCCATCGCGTCAATAATATCTTCGCTGCCAATAATAGCGTGGATGGTCACTGGGACAAATATAGGCCCGAGCTTCCGCACCTGCGCGATCAAGCCTCCGCTGATCTTCTCGAGTTCGTAACCCCGCGCGCGCTGGGCATCCATTGTCAGTTGGAAATCCCTGCCAAAGGTCGGGATGAAGCGCATGGTCAGATCCATGGCGTAGGCGAATTTATCGGGGAGTCCCAATCCTTTGAAGGTGATTCCATAATAAGCAGGATTGAGTGAGTAGGGAATCAGAATCGTCATCACCGCGATACTGGTAACACGCACCAGTTGACTGATGGCGAAAAAAGCGCGCTCGACAGTGATCTTCAAAACAGGAGTCCAACCCAATAGTGAAAAAGATGCGCGAAACTCTCGGATCAAATGTTCCTGCTTATAGACTTCCGTTCCTCCGCGGCCTGTAAGAAATGTGAGAATGGCAAAGAAGAAAACAAAACCGACGATAAACAAAAACGCGCGGCGGATTTCATGCCACTTCACACCAGATGTCAAAAGTACAAACATTGCAATCACAAAGAAGGGAAGCAAAAAGCGTACATCCCAAAATGAAAGCGTGGAGACAAGACAGCACACATAGAAGATAACCCACGCGCGCGGGTCAAATGATTGAATAAAGGAATTTTCACGTATTCGATAACGCCAGGCGACTAACATAAGATTAAGGATGAATTATCAATGATGAAGGGTGAATTCGAGTAAACAGTAATCAATGACCAAAGCTGATCACTGATTACTGTTTATTGAAAATTGACTATCTGCCAGACTGTTTGCGAGTAGCCGCGTACGCGACAACCAGCATCGGTACGAGGATAGCGGCAAAGATCAGGTTGGGACCGGCGGCTGGAAGGAACTCACCAACAATGGCAGCAGGAAGGCTAAAGCCGTTAATGACCATATCAGAGAGCGACGCGAAGAGAAGCCCGACAATATTGCCCAACATGCCCCAGGTCACCGCAGTGGCAACATCTTCATTCTTGAAGAAATAACGTACTGCAAAGATCAACGCAAAGCCGATGAGTATGGCAATGCCTGCGAAGAGAGAAATTTGCGCGTCACCGAAAATGCCGTTATCTACATCAAAAAATAACATGTTGGCTTGTGTGCGATTCATGAAGAATAACAAAGCGGTGATCACAGCCAATGCACCGCTGACATACAACACCATATCCATGCTTTTCTTCTTATCTGAGAACAGCATCCACATGCCAGAGACGAATCCGATCAAGCCGTTGCCAATGCTCCATTGCGGAGAAAGACCGAAGCCCGTCAACGCATCACCGAACATGTTGCCCACAGCGCCTGTGAAGAATCCAACGACGGGGCCAAAGGCAAAACCGAAGAACATCGGGATTGCGATGGCTGGACGAAGCGATACCTGACTCAATGAAGGCACAACAAAAACTGTTCCATTGAACAGCCAGGAAAATACCGCATACAACGCTGCGCCAATGGCCATCCAAACAACTTCGCGTGTGCCTACTTCCCAGGCCTTGTTTGCTTGTGTGGCAAAGTACACGCCAAACGCAATGGCAATGCCGATCACAACAAACACAAAGCGCGAAACAACACTGGCCTGATCCACCGAGAAGTTAAACAAAGCGCCTTCAGTGGGTTCCTTTGCCCCAAGTACAAACATAACCACGGCAAATAAGGCAAGTACTGCGACTAATGAAATTAATACATTGGTGAATTTCTTATCCATCTTACATTCTCCTTTTGTTTTTTTTCTGGGGTAAAACGGTTTGCCGTTGCACCCCAAAGTCTTAAATATGCGCCAACGCTTCGGCTCTCATAAAACGGCCTGTCGTGCTGAGTCGCTTGAGATTGAGAGCCAGCAGTGAGGTGGGTATGATGCGATTGGCTTTGAGTCGATCAAAGTCGCGGAGCACATCCTGTGGCTTTCCATCCGCGATGAGTCTTCCATCTGCAATGATCAAAACACGATTGGCGTAAATTGCCGCGAGGTCAACATCGTGTGTGATAAAGATAATGGCTTCAAATGCGGGCATTTGTAAAATCGAATCCATGAAGTTCATGTAATTCTGATAATCCTGTCCGGCAGTCGGCTCATCCATCACGAGGATTCGGGAACGCATTGCAAGAATGGCCGCAATGCTCACGCGCTTTTGCTGGCCGAATGAAAGCGCCAGCGGCGGGTCATTTTCTTTTTCAGAAAGGTTCACGATCTTTAGCGCCTCTTTCACCTCCAGCTCAATTTGTTCCTTCGTGTGTTTCATATTCGTCGGGCCAAACGCAAGCTCTTCACGAACGGTTGGCGCAAACAACATGTGGCTCGGACTCTGAAACACATAACCTAACATGCTCGCGATCTCCGCAACACTTGCTTCGGTCGTATCACGGCCACCGACAAAAACCTTCCCAGATTTCGGCTTCAACAAACCGATGGCATGTTTTACAAAAGTAGTTTTACCAGCGCCATTCGGGCCCAGCACTGCGATCACATCACCACGATTTATTTGAAGATCGATCCCATGCAGGATCTCAACTTCGGATTCATATCCAAAAGCGACATTTTCAAACCTGACCAGCGCTTCATCGCTTGAAAGTGAGCGGGTCACTCCGGGCAGAACCTTGATCTCCGCTGGCGGCGGATCCAGCTTCGCGCGTTCGATAATATCTTCCGCGGGCAATTTCACTTCACGATAATTTACTACTTTAGATAACCCCGAAACATCACCAAGGTAACGTATTTCGCCTTCACTCATGAACATCACGCGCTCAGGTTTGATGCGCAGCACATCCTCCACGCGATGCTCCACCATCAAAATGGACAGTCCCTGGTCGGCCAATAAACGCACCGCATCCAAAGTATCCTGCGCGGAGGCAGGGTCAAGGCTTGCAAGTGGTTCATCCAATAGAACAATTGATGGGCGCATGGCAAGCACACCCGCCAGTGCCACTTTTTGTTTTTCTCCACCAGAAAGACTGAATGTATCCCGATTACGCAATTGGGAAATTTTTAGAAAGTTTAGGGCTTCATCCACACGTGAATATATTTCCCCGCGAGGCATCCCAAGATTCTCAAGCCCGAACGCAACTTCATTCACAACTTTTGTACCAAGAATTTGACGCTCAGGGTCTTGCAACACTGTTCCGATCTTTTGTGAAATTTGAGAAAGTTTCCAATCTTTAACTTCCCCGCCAAAGACCAGAATTTTTCCGCTCATTTCGCCTTTATACGAACGCGGAATTAATCCATTTATACAACGCACTAGGGTGGTCTTACCGCATCCGCTGGCGCCAGCAATTAAAAGAACCTCACCGGGGTTGGCAGTGAATGAAAGATTATGAATCGCCGCACCTTGACGGTCACGATAGCGAAAGGATAAATTATCTACAACAAGTGGGAGTGAAGTGGATGCCATGGCGCTGATATTATCTATTCGCAAACGAAGACTGTCAAGTAGGAAATGCCAGCAATATTTTTAACCGCCCACCACCTCGATCAATGCGTCATACACTGCGGGAATAATTTTCGGGGATGTGAAAGATTCAGTAATAATGGATGGATCCTTCAGCCCATGACCTGTGCAGACCACAACGATCCTTTTTCCACGAGCATCAAATTTCCCGATGGCTGATTCTGCTATCAAGCCAGCCAATCCAGCCGCAGAGGCAGGTTCCACCCAAACGCCTTCGCTTGCGAGAATTTTCTGGGCCGATAAAATTTCCGCATCCGATACCGCGATGATCCTGCCATTGGATTGTTGCGCGGCTTCAAGAGCCTGCTCCCCGCGTGCAGGACGACCAATCCGAATGGCGGTTGCAATTGTCTCAGGTTTATCAACAGGATGCCCCAACACAAGCGGAGCGGACCCTGCTGCTTGCACACCCAACACTCGCGGCAATCCTTTTTGATATTGCTTGAATCCAGCCCAATAAGAAGTGATATTCCCCGCATTGCCAACCGGCAGACACAACCAATCAGGCGCCCTTTCCAATACATCACAAATTTCAAAGGCGGCGGTTTTTTGTCCTTCCACACGATATGGATTAATTGAGTTCACCAGTGCGATCGGAGTCTTTTGCGTGATCTCCACAACCAGTGAAAGCGCATCATCGAATGAGCCTTGGATTTGAATCACTTCTGCGCCGTAAGCGATCGCGCCTGCCAGCTTCCCAGCGGCCACTTTCCCCTCAGGGATGAGCACAATCGAGCGCAACCCCGCGCGTGACGCGTACGCTGCTGCAGAGGCGGCTGTGTTGCCTGTGGAGGCACAGATCACAGTCTGTGCGCCGCGGCCAACGGCTTCGCTGATGGCCGCCGTCATCCCGCGATCCTTGAATGAACCCGTGGGATTCAAGCCTTCAAATTTGACGAATAATTCACAGCCAAATTCCGTGCTCAAACGCGGCATGGGAATGAGCGGCGTATTACCTTCGAGCAGGGAAATATTCTGTGTGTGCGCGGGCAGGTCAAGCAAATGCCCATAGCGATGGATCAAGCCTTGATAAGTCATTTTCAACTCCGAGTTAAGAATGAGACGATTATAATGTCCACATGATAAAAATCCGAGTCCCCGCCACATCTGCAAATTTGGGCCCAGGTTTCGATTGTCTAGGTCTCGCGCTGAATATTTGGAATGAAGTCACTTTTGAATATGCTGAAAAAAACAGCCATCATGTGACGGGCGAAGGCGCGGAGAAGTTGAACAAAGGCTCGAGGAATTTATTGACGAAGGCTTATTCGCTCGTGCATGATGTGTGCCGAAAGGGAATAAAAGCCGTGGATATTTGCGCACATAACGAGATCATCATGAGCAGCGGGCTTGGATCCAGCGCGGCAGCAATTATCACAGGATTATTTGGAGCGAACGAAATGCTCGGAAAGCCTTTGAATGAAAATGAGCTATTGAAACTTGCAAATGAAATGGAAGGCCATCCTGATAATGTCGCACCTGCGTTATTGGGCGGTTTGGTCGTTTCGGTAATGGCGGCCAAGGAAATTATTACACGCCGATATGAGATCCCAGAATTTATGATCGTGATCGTCAAACCAAATGTAGACTGGCCAACACGCGCGGCGCGCGCAGTTTTGCCGAAATCAATTTCACGCGCAGATGCGATCTATAACATTGGGCGCACAACGCTCGTGGTGGATGCGTTACGAAGCGGAGATCTTGAGCTTTTACAAAAAGTAATGGATGACCGCATCCACCAGCCCTATCGTTTAAAATATATCACTGGCGGAATGGCTGCTTATAAAACAGCCAAACAATTTGGCGCGGCTGCGCTTTCTGGCGCTGGCCCATCAATTATTGCATTTGTCCCTTCTGAAAAAGCTGAGCAAACAAAAACGCAGATTATGCGGGTATTTGAAGAACGGGGAATTACTACAAGAGGAATTATTACCAAACCTAGCATGAAAGGCGCACATCGCATTGCGTGAGATGGAACAGAAAGCGGCATAATAAAGCAGGATTTGAAGTTTTTATTTAACTTCAAATCCTGCTTTTCATTACTTATATTTATTTTTCGTGACCGCCCTTTTTTTACTTTTTGGCTTTTCTTTCGTGACAGTATTGGCTTTCATGGTAGGTGCCACAGGCTGCAATTCCAACCTTTGTTCTTTATACGCATCCCGTAAGTTGACAGGCTTTACATGGCTGTCACGTACTCGCAAGTTGATCATTTCCACAAACACCGAAAATCCCATCGCAAAGTAGACATATCCCTTTGGAATATGCTGACCAAATCCTTCGGCGATGAGGGTAAGACCTATCATGAGCAGGAAACTCAGCGCAAGCATTTTTATCGTAGGGTGGTTTTCGACAAATTCTCCGATCGGTCCTGATGTAAAGATCATGACACCAGCAGCGATGACTACCGCAGTGATCATGATCATAATTTCATTTGACATACCCACAGCTGTGATAACAGAATCCAGTGAAAAAACAACATCAAGGAGCACGATCTGGATGATGACACTGCTGAAATTAGCAGCGACCTTACTGGAAGAATGTCCTTCCTGCCCTTCAAGTTTGTCATGAATTTCAGATGTGCTTTTGTAAAGCAAGAATAAGCCGCCTGCCAGCAATATTAAATTATGACCTGAAAAGCCAAAGCCGAACAATACAAATATGGGCTCTTCAAGGCTGATGATCCAGGAAAGGGAAAGTAGCAACAAAATGCGCGAAAAAACAGCAAGGGCAATGCCTGTTGTGCGGGCCCGTGACTGGTCGCTTTTAGGCAATTTTCCTGCAAGAATAGAAATAAAAATGATATTGTCCACGCCAAGTACTAATTCAAGCGCCACTAATGTAAGCAGAGCGACCCATGATTCGGGTTGTGATATCCAACTAAAGTCCACGTTTGATACTCCTGAAAAAAGAATGCTTTATTTTAATGGCAATTGCAAAAATCGGGGCATTAACTCGGTTCATTCGCTTTGATCAAATTAACCTCAGAATGGTGGTTTATAATTTGTACGAAGTACCAAATTTTACATCTCTAATTTCGAGGCAGATAACTGCCTCTCATTTTATTTGAACACATCGAGAACCCATCATGGCTGGCAATGCTCCAAGAGCACATCTTTCACGAAGATCCATCAGAAAAAAGGACACAAAGAATTTTTATTTTCTCTTTGTAATTATTCTTTTACTTGCAGCATGTCAACCATCGTTGTGGGGTACACCGCCCCCACCTCCCACACTCGGCCCGCCAACCATTCCTGCCACACTACCAATACCTACGCTAAACCCCACGTTCACGCCGAGACCACCGACGTTTACCCCCACTTCCGTTACGCTCGATAAGTTACATATATGGGTCAGTCAGGCAGTCCCGCCTTCTCTGCGGGAGTTGTATTCTCAAAAAGGATTTCAAGTATCAACATCAAAGCAGGAAGTAACCAGCCTGTTCATTGATATTACAAAATCCAGCAATGAGAGTCGGAATATTTCTACATGGACATACGCACTCGTCGCCCCGTTTCCAACCTTGGTGGATAACCTAACCTCAGAGGAACTGTTTTCGGCATGGAGCGCTTCATCCTCCGGACCATTTAACGGGATCCCACTCCTGATGGATGAATCCACACTGGCAACCTTTTCTGCAGTTTGGGGTCAGCCAACGCCAGGAGCCGTGCAGGTGGTCTTGCCAGAGCAATTGCTTGAAACCGCCTGGAATCAAATGCCGGCCTGGGCGATCATTCCATTCACATCCATTGAACCAAAATGGAAAGTATTAATGATCGATGGACAATCCCCCATCCAAAAGAAATTTGACCCAAAAATTTACCCACTGAACCTCGCATTCCAATTAACTTGTGGCGATCCATGCCCGCATCCAAATTTAAACGAGTTAACTTTTGACAACCGTGACCCAAAAAAGTTGACAACGCTTATCATGACCGGCGTGACTGCGATGGTCCGCGCCACAGCAGCAACGATGGACGCTAAAGGTATTTTGTATCCCGGGGAGGCAATCCGTGATATGCTTCTCGAAGCGGATATTACGCATATCAATAATGAAGTCCCATTTTATAGCCATTGCCCCTCACCGGACCAGAATCAAAAAACTCTGGTATTTTGTAGCTCGCCGCGCTACATCAAATTGCTAAATGACATAGGCACCGATGTCATGGAACTTTCAGGCGATCACTTCGCTGATTACGGACAGGATGCGATGTTCGAAACCATGGACATCTATAAGGCAAATAATTACAGGTATTATGGCGGCGGCCTAAATTTGGAGGATGGCCGCAAACCCTTACTGCTTGAGAACAATGGTAATAAGCTGATGTTCATCGGCTGTAATTATAAAGACGGCTATGCCACCGCGACAGACAAAGTGCCTGGGGCAGTGCCCTGCGATTTTGATTATATGACCGGGCAAATCGCTTATTATCGCGCGCAAGGCTATTTGCCGATCTCAACTTTTCAATATCACGAATTCGATTTCCCCGAAGCCACCCCTCAACAACGGATAGATTTCCGCACCATGGCAGATGCGGGTGCAGTAATTGTGAGCGGCAGTCAGGCGCATGCGCCACAGGTAATGGAATTCTATCAAGGCGCATTTATCCATTATGGCTTGGGAAATTTATTTTTCGACCAAGTCCCAAAAACTGGACGAAGCCCAAAGCAAAATGAGTTCATCGACCGCCACATCTTTTATAATGGGCGATATCTTGGCGTAGAATTGGTGACAGCCTTCCTTGAAGATTATGCCCGCCCGCGTTACATGAAACCAGCCGAACGAATTAAATTCCTAACCAAATATTTCTCCGATTGCGGCTGGGATTTTTTACCAAATGTTCCGTAAAGCTCCCTGCTTTAGGAGTGGAGATGTAAGGAACGGTTTTGCTTGTAGCATACAGCGATTAGCTGTATACTAGCTGTTATGAGCGCACAAACTTATAAAAGCAATCGTCATATTTTCTACTCCTGTAAGTACCATGTTGTTTTTTGTCCGAAGTATCGCCGCAAGGTACTTGTGAACGGCATAGAGA
>CAIWRB010000124.1 GCA_903914955.1 uncultured Chloroflexota bacterium
GGGTTGCTTTACGAGCAAGTTTTCTTGGATAACCAAACCATCGAAATACCGATTTCAAGTTTTGAAGGCCAAAACTGCTCCAAATTTGCCAGAAAATGGCCTTGACATACGCCCAAAAACCTTAACTTGTAAGTGATGCGTTCAGATGATGAAATCATGGAAAACTTCTATAGTATCTTAAGCGTCGTTACCAATGCGACAACAGAAGAAATCAAGGAACGCTATAGGTTCCTAGCTCAGGCCTATCACCCTGATAAATTTGCCACTCTGGGGCATAAGAAACTAGCGGAAGAACAATTCAAGAAAATCAATGAGGCTTATCAAACTCTGGCAGATCCAACAAAGAGGGAACAATATAACAATGAGTTTTTCCGAAAATCACCCGCCGCTTCAAAAGGTGACCAAGTACAATATCAACAGGAAAATAGAAAAAAAGCAGAAGATCTGTGTAAAGCAGAATATGAGCGACAGCAAAGAAACTATCAAATAGACAATGAAATCTCATCTTTGAATCATGATATTGGAAAATTAAAGCAAGAGATGCCGAGTTGGTCGCTCATGTTTATTTTATTACTTATTATTGGCGGTATCTACATTCTTCCTCTTGCTATAAACAGCAGTGTGTTTTTAATGATTGGCGGAATATCCATTATTTCCGGCTTGGGCCTGCTGGTCAAGCGTGATACGTTTTATAGAAACACCTATAAACCTATGTTAGATGAAATTGAGAAGCGAAAGCAACGTCTTTATAAAATTGTATAGTAAAAAGCAAATTCTAATTAATGCAGGGGGGATTTGATCACGAAACTAAAATGTTTACCCTAAACGCGCAACAACCCACTCACGCCGAAAAGCATTTATATCTTGTCAAAACCTGATCAGAATATAATATAACATCAGGGTTGATTTTATATCAAACATGGATGACCCTGTGTGCGGATCATCCATGAAAAAAGATTGCTCTTCGGTAGTCTGGCAATCATGATCACAAATAAAATGTAACCGTAGACCCATGACTTTGCGTCATCAGGTTTCCCTGATTTTGCCTTTCGGTCAGCCGGTCGGTCCTGACCAGAAATTTTTACTGGTTTTAGACTCTTGGCTTTGCGTCACCGTCTTTTGGCGGTTTTGCTTTTGTCGGTAGTCTGGCGGCCCTGGCTCAGTTCAGCGGTAGGCCCATGACTTTGCGTCGCCGAGTTTCCTCGGGTTTACTCTTTCTCGGAGCAACTATATTATTGCACGGATAAATTCAAAATTCAATCACTCAGATGTTCTATTTACGAATCGCTTTTAGCGAAGTGCCGAATATTCTTTTACTACGGAATTTCTGCGAATGTTGTCTCCAGGGTCATGCCCCATTTCAAACGCGGGTCGGTGTCTGTCAGACTGATACGCACCAGGTAAAGAATATCACCGCCTTGTTGAACATATACCTGGCTTATATCAGTAACAACCCCATTTAGAGTCAGGTCAGGCAAAGCATCCGGCACAAGTGTTACTTTTTGACCAACGCTTAATTTCACCACTTCAAGTTCGGTAATATCGGTCGTTTCAACGATCCATGAATTGAAATTTGCTATACTGACTGCACGTGTTTCAGTGCTGACCTGATCCCCCACCTTTACGTTGACATCCGCCACAACACCATCAATAGGTGCCGTGAGAACATAATTGGAAAGCGCATCTTTCGCCGCCTCGAGATTGGCTTTGGCAAGCGTGAGTTGATCTGCGTTCGGGCCGTCAAGACTGATCTCGTATTGATGTTTCGCTTCGGCTTCCAAACCAAGAGCAGCATCATATGCGGCGCGCGCGCCATCACGTTCACGAGTTGTATCTTCAAGAGTGCGCACCGCCTGATTTAAAGCAGCCTGCGCCTTATCAAGATCATCTTTGGCTTTTTTGCGTTTGGAATTGTCTTTATCAAGGTCTTTATATTTATCGAAATCAGCCTGCCTGTCTATCACATCCTGCTGGCGATCTTCGACTGTGGCTTTATCATCTTCAATACGATTTTCAATATCAGTCACGTTCAGATCATCCCATGTTTTTTCAACTACACCACGGGCAATTTGCGCGTTTAAATATGTCTGCCATAGACTTGCGCGATTCCCATTTTCAGTGCGGAGGAGAGTATCGTACGCATTTTGCGCGACAACGATCTGCGCCTGAGCTCCACCTGCATTTGCGAGACGCACGAGAATATCTCCCTGGCTGACGGAATCTCCAGCCTTAACGAGAATTTCCTCCACAAGCCCACGCACCTGAAATGACAGGCTGGTACCTTGCACAGGTTTCAAGCGCCCTTCTGCCACCACATTATTGGAAGAGACAATATTCACTGGCGCAGGCGTAGCTGGGGCTGGTTGATTTCCACATGCGGAGAGCGCAATGGAGAGAATGACGAGTAATACAATGATGTTTGATATTTGTTTTTTCATTTTGCACCTTATTATTTTTATTTGTGGTTGCGAGGCATATTTGCATTTGCCCAACACTTGCACTTGACGGAAGTGCAAGCGTGACGCGTTATTCGTACGCCAACACTTCCCGAATGGTCAATCGTGCGGCGTTACGCGCGGGTAAAATGGAAGCCACCACGGAAAGTACGAGAATCAATCCAAACCAAATTGCATAGCCCATGTACGTGAATACCACATCAATGGGAGTTTCAAACACAGCCAGGCTGACAATGGTGGACAGCAAATAAGTAAACGGAATCGACAGAATTATCGCCAGCCCAAAAGACATGGCGCCGATCACAAATCCTTCTGCGATGACGGTGCGCATTACAGCACGGTCATCTGCGCCAATGGCGCGCATAATGCCGATCTCACGAGTGCGCTCCAAGACATTCATACCCATTGTGCCGGTTAAGCCCATCGCCCCGACGATCGCTGTCAGGATGGCCATGATGAGCAGAAAAACCACCAACGTATCCAAACTCTCTGAAGCAGTATCCAGCGAAGCCAGGCCTGATTCAGCTTGTCGTACTTTAAATCCCGCGCCACGGAAAAAGTGATCCAGCCGTTCAGCCATCAAATCCTGGGTTGCGCGATCATGCTGCGTGGTAACGAAGCGATAAGAGGAGGAGCGATTCGTAAGGTTGAGCACCTGTGAAGAATATTCAAAGGGTGTGTAAGCCAGGATCCCTTCACGACCAACGAACTTGAAAATCCCAATAACTTCCCAAACTTCCGTGCGCCCCTTGATCTTGAGATACATCGAATCGCCTGGTTTCAGGTCTGGGAAAAAATTAAGGATGGCTTCACTCACTGCGAATTTGCGGACATCATCCGCGCGGATCCAGCGGCCGGCAACGATGATGGGATTCACCAGTTTACTATTGGCGGGCGGCGCGAGCATATTTAAATTATCCGCGACCGCGCCATCGGGATACAACAACTCAGTGCCGATGAATTGCCAGGCTTCCACGCGCTCCACGCCATCCACCTGCAATCCAAATTTCTGTACTTCGCTTAAACGATAGGTCTTATCAAAATCAACCGTAACATCTGCGCGGAAGTAACTGCCGATCGCACCGATGTAGTCATGCAAAGTCACGCGCACATTGAATACCGCAATGAAGATGGCACCGCCCATCGTTAATGTAAAGAGTGTCAACATTAAACGCCCGCGGCGACGGAATGTATTTCGCAAGGAAATAATAAATGGACGCGGAATATGAATGCCACGCATCGCAAGAATACGCGTGACGCGCACCAGCATATAATCAAACCACGGCAGTCGGTCTGGTTTACCTGCCTGGGGTTTATTTTCATCTCCAGCCAGATCACCGCTTAAGGCGCGCAGTACTGTAATTCGCGAGCCGCTGATTACAGGCGCAAGTCCAGCCACGAGGGGAACGAGCAGCCCCACCGCGACCTGTATCATCAACGCCATTGGCACAATGCGATAGCCGAGTAAATTAAATCGTAGTTTATTCGCAATGAACAACGCTAAACCATACGCGCCCTGTCCCCCCAATGGAACAGCGATCAACAAAGCCAGCACGCCAAATGCCATGATGAGCGTGAGATACATCGCGAATACCTGCTTATTTCTTCCGCCCACCAATTTGATGACACCAATGTGCCGCAGATGTTGACTCAACAACGCGCTCAATGTGTTCGCGATCAACGAACTTGAAAGGAACACGATCAAAATTCCAAGCGCCAATAAAATCCCAAGAATGGCATTCACCGTATCTGCCAGCGGATGTTTATGCGTCTCTGAAAATCGCGTGCGCGAAACTGCCGTGCCATTTTTATCCAGCCTATCTTTTAAGGCAGTGCCCACCTCGCGGATATTGGCAATATCATCCTGACCCTCTGCAACGGTCACATATGCGCGGTTGAATAATTCAGGCTGACGTAAAGTTGGCAGCGTTTTCATCACAATATACGCAAACGGTGGCGCAAGAAAATCACCAGCGCCCGTGCTGACATCCTGCACAATACCAACAAGCTTTAACTCCTTAAGAGTTCCATCAGATAATTCTAATGTGAGATTCTCACCGACCGTGGCATTTAATTTCTTAAGTGCATCTTTCTCCAGTAGAATTTCATCTTTCCCCGCTTCAACCGCCCCTGAAACTGGTGCCAGCAAATTGACCTGATTCTTGCTGAAACTTTCCAGCGCCACCACATCCAACGCCACCCACTGGTCACTACCCTGCGCCCGCACGCGGAAATTGTTAACGCGCCGCCCCTCCGCTTCACCGATGCCTTGCGCATTATGAATGGAAGTCAGCACATCTGTGTTGTAATTTGCCATACGTAATTCAACATTAGCTGGATGATTCGCAGCGTATGAAACGCTCATATCATTGGATATAATCTGATACGCGCCCGAAATCACTCCAATGGAAAATACGCCCACCGCGATGGATAACACCACCAGCAAAGTACGCGCCTTGTTATCTATTAGATCGTGCAAAACTTTACGCCATCTGGGTCGCATATTTTATTTCCATAATTCGATATAAAACAAAAGTAAAAACAAAAATAGATTTTACGGCATTGTGGAGCGTTGATCTGCTACTTTATGAGCTTCCAACCGACTTTGGACAATCTTTCTGATCGCGTCAGCTGTAACCGGCGATTCATCCAGCACCCGAATAAAGTCTGCGCGTGGAAGAGCCAGCACTTCCACAGGTTGATCGCCTGCGCGTACATTGGCAATTGATTTACCTCCGCGCAATAATTCCATTTCGCCAAAGAATTCGCCGGCTTGTAAACGCGAGACCAAGCTTTCCTTTTTCTTTTTATCCTCTAAAACCACATCCACCTCACCTTTACGGATCATAAAAAAATAGTCAATATTTTGATCGCGCGAGATGATGGTCTCATGCGGCAGATAGATATGCTCTTCCGCGATCTTCGTGAACTCGAGCATATGACGATGCCTCAACTGCGGCAATGATTTTGAAATGGTTTCATTGATCAATTCACCATCCGAGATGATGATGTTGCGATTTGTACGCGATGTCAACGACGGGTCATGCGTAACCATCACAATGGTTTTGCCTTGCGCTACAAATCCTTCAAACAATTGAATGATGGTATCAGCCGAACGTGAATCAAGATTTCCTGTCGGCTCATCCGCAACGAGCAGGGGCGGGTCACAGGCCATGGCGCGCGCGATCGCAGCGAGCTGCTGCTGTCCTGTTGAAACCAAGACGGGTAATTTATTTGCAAATTTTTCCAAACCCACAAGTTTTAATAATTCCATCGCGCGTGCGGGACGTTCATCGAAATCATACAGGTCCACATAATCCATTGGAAGCATGACGTTTTCGAGAAGTGTGAGCATGGGCAATAATTGGAAGAATTGAAAAACGATCCCCAAATTCTTACCGCGCCATTTGGAACGCTGACTTTCAGTCACGCCTGTATAAATATCCGAGCCGTTCACAACTACATGGCCATCGGTAGGATGGTCAATGCCTGTGACCATATTTAACAATGTTGATTTCCCGCTGCCAGATTTTCCAACGATGGAAACAAATTCACCACGATCAATGGTCAAGTCCACGCCTTTGAGGACGGTGAACTCCCCCGCTGCATTGCTGAATCGTTTGACGACGCCGCGTAGTTCGATCATGGCTTCAGATGCTGATTCATTCTTTTTGACAGAATCATTTATCGGCTTGACGCGAGGCGCTTTCATTTCTTCCGCCCTTGATTTAATTTTGTATCTGGTACTGCTTCCGAAAGTAATTCTCCATCTGCGATCGTCAAACTGCGCGAGAAGCGGCTGACAAGACCAACATCATGTGTGACCATGACGATCGTTTTTCCTTGATCGGTGATGAGATGCTCAAAGACTTCAAAAATATGATCAGCCGTGATGGAATCGAGGCTACCCGTTGGTTCATCCGCGACGAGAATGGGAGGGTCGTTGGCGAGAGCACGTGCAATAGCGACACGCTGCTGCTGCCCGCCGGAGATAAATGCTGGAAGTTTATAAGCATGTTCCTCAAGTTCCATCAATTGAAGGAGCTGCATGGCGCGTTCTTTTGACTCGCGCGGTTTGTAGTTGTCAGATAGATCCATGGGTAAGGTGATGTTATCGATCAGCGTGAGCATGGGCAGGAGTTGAAAGGATTGATAGACCACGCCCATTTTTTTGCCCCGCCAGCTCGCGCGCGCATCTTCGCTCATGGTATGTATCGAAATATTTTCATTATCTGCGCGGACAATCACTTCGCCGCTGGTGAGTTGATCTACACCATTGATCATATTTAATAAAGTGGATTTCCCCGCACCTGATTTTCCAACAATGCCAAGAAACTCCCCGGCGAGAATGTTCATGTTCACGTTGATTAATGCCGTAAAGTCACCAGCCGCTGTGGAGTAAGTTTTTGATACGTTGCGTAATTCGATAATTGAGGAAGACATAATTTACACACAAAAGCGGCCGCCGGGGCAACCGCCATAAGTAGATGTGCCATACGACCTTTATTTTACCCCCGAAATTATAAGCACTTGCTATTTCTGCAAGCAGGAAATTAGATTCTGCAGCGCTCCCTGCGGCTCTTCTAACGTGACCGCCAACACAGGCGCAGTCCCCGCAGAAAATATATCGCGAATACTACCTGCCATCCAATGCCTGGGGAGGATTCCAACCGAAGCTTTTTCAGCGTTTATTAGGTCAGACATGTGCTGTGGGCTGGTTGCGACATCTGCCAGAGAAGTAACGGTTTGTCCCTTCATTACAAGCTGGTCAAACACATCTTGCACATCTGTACCTGACGAATATACCCACATCCGCGCCGAAGCATTTCCCTGTGCGAACAGACCCTGTGCCTCGGCGAGAGTTAAATTCTGAATGGAACTTTCACGATTTGTTACGATTAAAATTTCTTCCTGATCAATTTGATAAATAGGGGAAACAATATTTTCAGGCTCGCCCACACGCAGATAGATATCAGGGTCTTCTGCCGTGATGTTCAACACCACCGACGACTCTGCTGCGCAAACATAGAGTTCCGTCAACCAGGGTTGGGCGGCAGGTGTAGCGAAAACTGAGATAATTTCCGTTTGGGGAGTTTGCGTTGCAGGTACACAAGAAGGGACAATTAAAGACGCAAGAACAAGGAGAAAAAACAGCTTTTTCATTTCACCAATTTTGGATCAAAGCAGCGAGTAAATTAGAACGTTCATCAAGACTCTCGGCAAATATATATTCACGTACCGAGTGATAGCCTTCCCCGACAGCGCCCATTCCATCCAAAACAGGAATTCCCAACGGCGCTACAAAGTTACCATCTGAGGCGCCGCCGGTACCGCCGGCTTTTAGTTCCATGCCAAGTTTTTCTTTTGCGATCCGATTCGCTTTTGCAAACGCGGCTTGATTAAGTTCGCCATATGGCATGGGTGGACGATTTAGATCCCCTGAAATCTTAAGTGTTGTGCCTTCCAAAACAGGTTTTAGATTTCTCATCTCAACTTCGATCCGCTCCCATTCGCCGGGCTGCATTACGCGGACATCTACTTCAGCAAATGCTTCTTCAGGAACAACATTCGAGACTGTCCCTGCATGCAAAACACCAACATTAAGCGTGGTCTGTCTGGAGTAATCTGTCATTTTTTGGATCGCGATCACTTGATGAGCCATCTCTTCAATGGCGTTGCGACCCTGTGAATGGTCACCGCCTGCGTGCGCGGCGCGTCCCTTCACATGGACATTGAATCCGCCTGCACCTTTACGCCATGTTTTTAGAGAACCATCCACTAATGCCGACTCCATAACAAAGACCATGCTTGCTTCCCGAGCGAGGGATTCGATCAACGCGCGCGAGGAGTGACTTCCGATCTCTTCGTCAGATGTGAACAAAGCCGTGATGGGAAGTGTGGCAAGCCCTCCCGAAGAAAGAACCGAGGAGATGGCATTCAAAGTGATAACGATACCACTTTTCATATCCAAAACTCCGGGGCCGTATATTTTCCCGTCTTCCTGATAAAAAGGCATTTTCTTTAAAGTTCCAAGCGGAAAGACCGTATCCATATGGCAGAGAATTAAGATGCCGCTCTTTTCTACAAGCCCGGGGAAGTGCGCAACAATGTGGTCACCTGTGGAGGTTTGGGAATGAATTTCAACTTGAGCGCCAAGTTTGCGGCACTGATCGGCAACGATCGCACCAACACGGTCCACTGCAGATTTGTCGTGTGAGGGGGATTCTGTTTCTACGAGTTGTTCGAGTAAATTAAACATTATATACTTTGGATAAGCAATAGAATGGAACCGACAACAGCACAATAGATGGCGAAAATATAAAGAGAATGGTTATTGAGATAACCTATTAACCATTTTATTGAAAACCAACCCACAATAGCGGCTGTGAGTACGCCAGTAAGAAGGATGGGCAGGAAATCAATAGTCCCCGCCATATCAATAACTTTTAAAGATTGGTACGCCCCAGCCGCGAGCAGGATCGGAGCAGACATTAAAAAAGCAAAACGTGCCGCCGAAGGACGGTCAAAACCGCGCACCATCCCGCCAGCTATCGTTGTACCAGAACGCGAGGCACCGGGGAAAATCGCTAGTACCTGAAACAATCCCACAGTTAAAGCATCCTGCCAAGTAGCGGATTCCAGAGTCCTATCACGGCTGTCAAAATATTCCACCGCTGTTAATATTAATGCCGTGATCACCAGCCTGACGCCGGCCAATGTGAAGGGATCCCTGAACATGGATTCGACAACATCTTTTAGGAAGAACCCGACGACCAGTGCGGGAATGGTCGCCACAAGAACGAGCCAGCCTAATCGGGAATTCAAACTTTCGAAGGGGGTGCGGTTCTTGATCCCTAGAAAAAAAGCTTCTGTGATCTGCCAAATATCCTTCAGAAAAAAAAGGAGAAGCGCAAAAACAGTTCCCAGTTGAATGATGATCGAGAATGCAAAAGTCCGATCGTCTGACGGAAAGCCTAATAGTTTTTCTACAATGAGCAAATGTGCTGTAGATGAAACTGGGATAAATTCGGTTAATCCCTGTACGATACCAAGAATGAATGCGTGAACAATCGTCATATTGGCCTATCTTATTTCAAGGTTTGCCATCCATTTAGATATTGGAACTTGCTTTCAAAATTACGGGTAGTTCCAAATTGACCGTCATGGATGACTCTATACATCAAACTTTCCCCGATAAAACCCTCGGGAATAATTTCGCTTTTTGCACCCTCCACCTCTGCGACGACACATTCCCGTCTGGTAAGTAGATCGAAGATCAAGAGAAGGTAGGACTTTGCTCCTGTAATTTTATCGTTTTCCTTCCATTCCTGTAGGGACAGAAAGCGGGATTCGTTAGACCACATGCAAACGCTTCCAAAGATACGGTTCTCCAACGAAAGCGGGATCCCATCAATTGACAGGGAATAATATTCATGGCCAGATTGAGTTTTACCAAGGTAATTTAATACAACCTTGCGTTTCTTGTCTGGGGATGGAATAATGATCGGCTTAGGCATACATGCTCCTTGCTGTTGTTTCATAAATTTTTCAATTTTCTTTCTGCATTGCCCCCCCATTGAGCAAGCCAACCATCCACATGAGTTTCAAAAGTTCCTGCCATTATAGTACTACGGATTTCAGCCACCAACCGAATCAGTGCTCGCAAATTATGTATTGAGAGAAGTGTCCCGGCCAGTAATTCCTTCGCAACGATCAGATGACGGATATACGCGCGCGTGAAAGTCAGGCAAGTATAGCAATCGCAAGATTCATCTAATGGGCGGGAATCTCTCGCGAAGGTCGCATTCATCATGTTGAGGCGTCCTTCAGGTGTAAATGCGGAATGGTGGCGCGCCAATCGAGTGGGCAAGACGCAATCGAAGATATCCACGCCGCGGGCGATGCCGTTGATCAGATCTTCAGGCGTGCCAACTCCCATTAAATAGCGTGGTTTATTTTCTGGCAATAACGGTATGACAATGTCCAGCGTGTTGTGCATTTCTTCTTTGGTCTCACCCACCGAGAGTCCACCGATTGCAATACCCGGCGTGTCGAGAGCGGCTATAAATTGCGCGGACTCAGCACGCAGATCTGGGTTGACTCCGCCCTGTACGATTCCGAATAAAGCCTGGTCGGGTCGCGTCTTCGCTTTGACAGAACGCTCCGCCCAGCGGTGAGTCCGATCCATGGCGATTTTGGAATAAACCAGATCATTGGGGTCTGAACATTCATCGAAGGCCATGATGATATCTGCACCAAGATTTTCTTGAATGGAAATGGATTTCTCAGGAGTGAAGCGATGAGTCGATCCGTCAATGTGACTCTTGAAGGTCACGCCGTCATCGTCAATTTTGCGTGTGTCCGAGAGCGAGAAGACTTGATATCCGCCAGAGTCTGTGAGCATAGGATTCGGCCACTGCATAAATTTATGCAACCCACCCATATCACGGATAAGTTCATCGCCGGGGCGCAAATAAAGATGATAAGTATTGCTCAACACAAGCGACGCTTTGATCTCTTTGAGATGTTCCGGCGTAAGAGTTTTGACGGTAGCCTGCGTGCCAACAGGCGCGAAAACGGGGGTGATCAGCTCACCGTGAGGTGTAGAGAATACGCCTGCGCGTGCGTGATTATTTTTGGCAGTGATTGAGAAATCAAACATGGGATAGATTGTAAACGAGAACTCGGAGATTTCCACGAAGAAATCTCCGAGTTCTTTGATAGTGACAATATGGAATCTAATCTTACCTCAGGGCTGCGGTCTGCCGAAGTTTTTCCGTACAAGACATGCAAGGTATCGAGGATGAGGGTATTATTTCTCGCGTTAAAAATTTTACCTTTAGCAGTGGCCTCAACTGATAGACAAAAATCCCGCGGTGATGCGGGACTTTTGCTTGCTACTGTTTAAATTTTTTCTTGTTCGCTCAGGCAGATCCTGCAAAAGCCAAGGCAGGAAAATGATTACTTTTCGAACCTTTTTTTATGGGTAGCTTTTTATTTCTTGATATAAAGCCCAAGGTGGTTCGCAACCTGCCGTTGTTTACCGGGCACATTCAGATCGATCGGTGAATTCAACACACGGGCCTTGCCATCCACGCCTTTGATGACCATTGTGGATGAGCCGCCGCCGTCCAGGTTCACACCAGTATAGATGCCGTATGTAAGCATCAGTCCAGCCATTTCCGGAAATGTCATGCCTTCGCTGTAGCCATCCTGCCGTCCGTCGATCACTAGCAGGCTGAGCCAACGTCCATTTTTATTCAAACCCAACGCAGTGCGCGGGTTGGGAAGGGCGGCGGCCAGGTTCTTAACCATCACTCCCTTTTCGACCACCATTCGCTCACCGGCAAAAGAATTGAAAATTTTACCTGTCGGTGCCTCCACATTCACTTGATTGCGAGAATTGATATAGATCTCAGGTTGAATCGTTTTTATCGGCGAGTAGATATTCCCTCGGGAGGCGGCAAATCCACTTAGCTTGACAGGCTCTCCGCCCTTCGGACAATAGACACCGGGTGGAAATGTGGCGGCATCCAAATAAGTCCAACTATCTGCATTGATTGCAAAATGTAATTTGAATTCATCCAGGAAGGTGGATGTTGTTCGCGAACAGATAGTGCCGTTTAAAAATGATGAAGGCGTGACAAGGAATTCAAGATTTGGAGTCTGCATGTCAACAACCATCAGATGTACAACGATCGGACGTGGAGTTTTCAGGTCATTACGCAGATAAGTAACACCGGGAAATAAAACCTGCCTTATTGATGCTGGTCGTGGAGTGCCAATCAAGACAAGTAGGTTCTTGGCGCACCAGCCTTTCAAACCATCCAACCGCTCTACCTGTACCCAATTTGGGTTGGTTGTATCATCTACGGCAGGCAAGGTATCGTTCTTCATCACCAAGCCTAATATCTTCCCACCACTAACAGTAGGAGTCTCACGCACGTTGAGAACGTCTGTATTTACACGGTACCAATTTTTATCATCATAATTTGGGATCGGGGAAGGCGGTACCTCAGGCACGGGGGGAGTTGACCCATCCACATTGACCATGTAAGCGGCTGAACTCCAGCCAACTAGACTCCCATCCAACCTGCGGATATTAAGCCAGGTTCTATCTGAATTTGCACCGATTTCCTCAACGATTTCGCCAAAGAAAAGAAAACCAATGGAAGGATGAGTCAGCCCAGGACCTTCGCGCACTTTTAGTGAAGATGTAGTAATCCGATGCCAAACCGTTTCCGGCGGCGGGGGTGGTGGTGGGGGTGGAGGAGGGGGTGGAGGAGGAGGGGGTGGCGGCTGTTCAATGAGGCTAAATCTTGCACGGAAAGCATCAATATCTCCATTGAAATAGTTCAAGTCAATATTAAGACTTTCCACGCCATAAGGTTTACCATCCCCATTATCGGTATATTGCCAAAAAGCCCATTCAGTCTTTGCCCAGGGCGGGGGAACCAAAGGCTGAGCAGATCCATAATTTGCTATCCATAATGGGTATTTATGAAAATATTCCAAGTTGGCTTTATGCGTGGTGGGGTTTGGTGCAAACTCAAGCCAATAGTAGTAGGCGGTATAAATAAATATTTCCTTTTGCGGGACCAACACTTTTAATCTTTCAAGGAACGTGTACCAGTTCTTCCAACCCTTGAACGCGCCGTTATATCGTTCTTCCAAATCTGCAAATATAGGTAATTCCCCGAAGTCACCGTCAAATTGTTGTATCCATAAATCAGCTTGCTTCTTGGGATCTGCGCGGCTATCATAGAACCAGTAAGAACCACGCGCTAGCCCGGCAATTTTCGCTTCACGCCAATTTGCTTTAAAGTCTGAGTCAACCCAAAGGTTTTGACCCCCGCGGATAATTACGAACTCGGTAGATTGACGCATCTGGGCAAAATCAATCCCTTGCGGGGTTTGGGGATCATCCTGATAAAAACTAACATCGGGGCCAATAATATTTGCCATACTAATCTCCTTATTTCAGTTAACTGAAGAAATTATACCAAACTAGAAATTACGCATTTCAGAGTGCCATGAGATGTCTGGCTGTCTAAATAACATTCTCAAAATGCGTGATGACGGGTTTTATACCGGGCTTACCTTCCACTGCAATAGCGTCAATTTGAATATGATCAATCTCATGCTCGGCAGTGTAGTATTGTGCCGCATTCAACATGTGTTGTTGTTTTGTGCGGGTGATATTCTTTTCAGGAAAAAATTCCCTGCTAGTGGTGAGAGTCTTAACTTCCACAAAAATCGTAACAACCCCCTGCTCTGCAATGATATCTATTTCTCCATAGGGTGTTCGGATGTTACGCGCAACGCTACGGTATCCGCGTTCAGTAAGCCAATCTGCGGCGATGCCTTCGCCCCATGCGCCGATCTCTTTTTTATACTTTGTCATTGCACGAAATTTTCCATGAGTTTACGCAGGCGAATTGACCAGTTACCCTTACGCGGCTTGGCAATTTCTACCAGATTTTCATACCGCTTGAGAAGGATATCTGTAGTTCGTTCAACGGCGTAAGCGGAAGATGCTTTTCTAGCCGCGTCGCCCATTTGGGCACGTCGAAGCGGATCAATACAGAGGAGGGTAAGTTTGGCGGTAAAGGCGGTCAGATCATTGGTGGACAGATAGCCAGTGATATTATCCTGCACAGTATCACCCACCCCAACAGATTGAATCCCCATCACGGGAAGCCCAGTGCCCATAGCCTCGATCACTGAAAGTGGATGAACCTCGGTAACAGATGCGGTTACGAAGATATCGCACATTGCAAGATATGCAGGAAGTTGATTATAGGCAATTCGTCCGGCAAAACGGACTCGCTGCGATAGATTTAACTCACCAACAAGTTCTCGGATCTCTTCTTCAAATACCTTGACTCCGCTTCCAATCAGCAGCAACTGAGCATTAGGAAGAGCTTCTGCAACTCCTACAAAGGATTTCAAAAGGAATGGAAGGTTTTTTTCAAGCGCAAGACGGCCCGAATAGACAAGCAGGATATCATCGTCCTTATACCCAAATTCGGCGCGTGAAAGAGGGACGGCCGAGTAGTAGTTTTTCAAATCGACACCATTTGGCACAACCGCAATATTCCCATCTACATTGAGTTGACGCAGAACCTTTTCCATGCCAGCGGAAGGCGCAATGACAAGGTCAACTGCTTTGCAAAAAGAAGGCATGTAGGCTTGCAAAAGACCCTGACTCATTTCTTCAGGCATCATTGGCAGATAGGCCTGGGCGTACAGGTCATAACGAGTGTGATTGGTGTAAACGATGGGGATATCTCGACAATATCTTAAAGCCAGCCGACCGCTAAGAAATGGATGTTGAACATGAACAACATCCATGGTTTGCAAAAGTTTTTTAGCCGCTCTTGAGTACCGCATGGATAGGTAGAAACCAGAATCAGCCAGCGGTAAGCCACGACTGCGGATCACATTGGGTTCGCCATCTTCATAGTCAAGATCACCAAAAGTGAAAACAAATACATCATGTCCCGCCCTTTCAAAATAGCGTTTGTTAATGTCAACGTAATTGGTAATTCCACTGACATACGGTTTATATGAGTCCACCATCATCCCGATTTTCATGCTACTATGCTACGTCAAGGGAGATGGAATGTCAAGCAGAACCCAGAAGTGGAAGGATGATAAAATCCATTTCTCAAGGAGCGCTATGACAGTCAAGTTGATCTTACGAGATAAAGAATATGAAGTGCGCCCCGGAATGGCGCTGGTCGACGCTTTGAAGAAGAATAATATTGTGCCCGAATCTGTCATCGCTACACTTAATGGCGAAATGATCACCGATGATGAAGTCCTAAGAGACGGTGACGTGATCAAATTGATCGCGGTGATCTCTGGTGGTTGAAAATAATGAAATGCCGAAAATGTGAAAACAAGGCTTCTGTCCATATGCGCCAGCACAAGCTGGCTTTATGCAAAGAACATTATCTCGAATGGATCCCCGAGCAAACAGAACGTTTTATCAAAAAATATGAAATGTTCACGCACGAGGAAAAAATTCTCGTGGCGGTTTCAGGCGGCAAAGATTCGCTTTCGCTGTGGGATATACTCATCAAACTGGGCTACCAGGCGGATGGTCTCTATCTCGGACTCGGGATCGATGGGGAGGTCGATTATTCCAACGAGTCGCATCGCCTCGCAGAAAAATTCGCAAATGAAAATAACCTCAAACTGCATGTGGTGGATATTGAAAAGGAATACGGCCAGCCCATCCCTGTGATCGCGAAAAGAACTCATCGCGGATATGGAAAACCGTGTGCTGTCTGTGGATTAGCCAAACGACACGAGATGAATCGCATCGCCCGTGATCTCGGTTATGACGTGCTCGCGACAGGTCACAACCTTGATGATGAAGCCGCCGTGCTATTCGGCAACACATTAAACTGGATAAGTGAATATCTTCTGCGGCAGGGACCTGTTCTACCCGCATCATCTGGCGGACTGGCACGTAAAGTCAAGCCACTCTGTCGTTTTTACGAACGCGAGATGACCGCCTACGCCGTGGCGCGCGGCATTGATTATATTTATGATGAATGTCCCTTCGCCGAAGGATCACAATCTATTTTTTACAAGGAAACACTTAATCAACTTGAAACTGTCCGCCCCGGCGCGAAGCTCATTTTTTATTTAAATTTTCTAGAAGCAAGAAAAAGCGGGAATTTGTTCATTGAAAAAAATATTGAAATGCAGCATTTAGATCCATGTCCCAAGTGTGGACAACCCACCTCCACCCCCGATCTTTGTTCGTTTTGCAGGATGATCGAAAAGACAAAGACAGAATCGGAATAACAGATGGCGGGCTGAAGCCTGGAAACCAATTTTTCATCTCACAAGCGTAGCAACAAGCCCGATCAAGAACAATACCAATGCAATGTAGCCGGCGATCTGTTCCTGCCGAAAAATAGAGACCGTTGGAACATCGAAACTGGTTCGCTTATCTATGCGCTCGGGGGATTCATGCCTGCCGATCAATGCATCACGAAATTCAAGGACATCCTTCGGGCGCTCATCCGGATGCAATGACATTGCCCACAGGATTGCTTTTTCTACTTGAATGCTAATGCCTGGATTAATTTCTCGAGGCCGAGTCAGGCTGCGGGTGTCGAGGAAACGTTTGCGTGCTTCAGTGGGAGGCTCATTCGTCAGCAGGTGATAGAGAGTTGCTCCAAAGGAGAAAATATCAGCCCGCGCTTCTGTATGAGCGTCATCACCCCCATATTGCTCCAATGGGGTATAAATTGCAGTGCCCTGTCCCTGGATGATCGTGATCGTGACTTCATCTGGAGCAAGGATTTTGACGAGGCCGAAGTCCACCAGTTTGATCACTCCACTTGGTGTAATCTTGAGGTTGCTTGGTTTGATATCGCGATGAATAATGGATGGATCTTGACGGTGAAGATAGTTCAAAGCATCTGCAATTTGTACCGCCCATTGGATCACTTCAGTTTCTAAAAGGAAGGTTTTATCACGACGTGCCTGCAGCATGCGTTCGCGCAGGTCTTTGCCTGGAACATAATCCATCACGAGATAATCTCGCGGCCCATCTGAAAAGAAATCTGAGACTTTGGGCAGGTTGGGATGATCCAGGCGCGCAAGAACAGATGCCTCGCGAAAAAATTGTTCGCGCGCTTGTTTAAAGACTTGAGGTGGGAGTGCCTGATTGTGCTCTACTTCCTTGATCGCGCACAAACGACCTTCCAGACGGATATCATCTGCAAGGTATATACTGCCGGTACCGCCCTGTCCGATCAGTTCACGGATCTTATAGCGGTCACGCAGAATCTCCCCATTCTTCAATGGTTGGGGCAAATCTTCTCCTTGTGGCCTGAAAGTGGATTCCCATGTGAGGTCTTCAATGAAGTGATGCTTTCGGCGTGTATCACTTGCAGAAATATATCAAGACCAAAAAAACACGAGCTTGATATGCACAGAATGCCACTTTTCTGCTATATTATAAACGTCTTTGGTCTTATAGAGTATATAATTATCATTACATCATTGCGAGAAAGTTCTTCCCGTCACCTGCAGCAAAAAGTCAAGTGACATGATCTTTACTGAAATATTTTTTCTAAAAGCAATAATTGAGGAATTTTATGAAACAAGAAGATGAGTACCCCATCCTCGTTGCGCAGGACGGTCCGCTAAAGGGACAACGATGGTCACTAAGTCACACATTAATGGTCGGCCGCGATTCCACCTGCGAGATACATGTTCAAGACCGCCAAGTCTCGCGCTTCCATGCGCGCATCACCCCCACAGCTGAGGGCGTGACGATTGAAGATCTTGGAAGCAAAAACGGCACTAATCACAATGGGACCGAATTAACCACGCCCATCATGTTGCAGGATGGCGATCTGCTTGGCATCGCGCTTGCACAACAATTCCTTTTCCTGACATCAGATGCCACCATGCCGCTTGCTGAAGGCGGCTTGCGTTCCGGCCGTTTGCTAATGGATCAAAAATCAAGACAAGTATGGGTCAACCAACAGCAAGTTGTACCTCCGCTCTCAGCCCAACAATTCAAATTATTATGGATGTTGTACGAACATCAAGGTCAGGTTATTAGTCGAAGCGATATTGTCAGTATTGTCTGGGGCGAGGATCAAATGGCAGGCGTGTCTGACCAGGCTTTGGATGCACTCATCCGCCGTCTGCGTGACCGTCTCGCGGCGCTTGATCCAACTCATCAATTTATCGACACAGTACGTGGTCATGGTATTCGTCTGCAAAATCCTCCAAATGGTGAATAGCAAACATGGATATTCAATCAGAAAAATTGTTGGCCCAGATCATTCGTAACACCCGTATTGCCGCACTTGGCACACTGCGTGATGAAGCCCCGCATGTATCCATGGTTGAATTTGTGGTCACGCAAGATTTTTCCACATTTCATATTTTCGGCAGCCGCCTTATGCCACTTTTCATGGATCTGCAAAAAAATAAACGCATGGACTTGTTGATCACTGAATCCGATGATGGTCGCACAAACCCCCAATCGCTTGGCCGAGTTTCCATTCGTGGTTCGGCCGAGCTCATGCAAAACGGCGAACCAGGCTTTACCCCAATCAAAAAAATGTATATCGAACGCTTTCCAGAATCAGAATCCTTGTTCAAACTTGAAGATTTTGGTTTGTGGCGGATCAATCCAAAAGGCGGACGTTTCGTCGCGGGTCTTGCGAAGGGATATAACATCTCGCCCGAAACCCTCCTAAAAGTTTCGGGGCTTTAATTTCAAAAATCTGGTTTTTGGAGTCAATATGGATTTCTTAAAACTCCTCGCAGTTTTTGCACATCCTGATGACGAATCAATGGGTATGGGCGGAACACTGGCAAAGTATTCTGCCGAAGGAGTAGACACCTACCTCGTCTGCGCTTCACGCGGAGAGAACGGCTGGTTCGGCCCCGCGGAGCAGAATCCGGGCTTGAGCATTCTCGGTCAAATCCGCACGGTTGAATTGGAGAATGCAATCAAAGAACTCGGCATGAAATCGTTGAGTTTTCTCAATTACATAGACGGCGACGTGGACAAAGCCGATCACGCCGAAGCCATCGGTGGAATTGTCACCCACATCCGCAGAATCAAACCGCAGGTTGTTGTGACTTTTCCTCCCGATGGAAATTACGGCCACCCCGACCACATCGCCGTAGGTCAATTCACTTCCGCCGCCATCGTCTGCGCCGCAGACTCGAGTTACAAAGATTCAGAAAATCTTCCCGCGCATCGTGTTTCAAAACTTTATTACATGGTGGATGGCGAAAATTTCATCAACCTCATCGCACCGTTCATGGATGATATGACCTTCCCAGTAGATGACCAGATTCGCGAGGAATTCCCCTGGAAGGAATGGATGATCACAACTCGCATTGAAATGACAGAGTATTGCATCCCAGCGTGGAAGGCTATTCAATGCCATAAGAGTCAATTATCCACTATAGGCGCGTTGGCTGAAATGGCGGAAGGATCCGCGGCCTCGGTCCTCGCCATGCAAGGGACTTTTTATCGGGCGTTCAGTTTGGTCAATGGGGGCAGAAAAGCAGAGACGGATTTGTTCGAAGGATTACGAAAATAAGAATTCGGGGCAGGTTTGAGACCAGCCCCGAATTTGTTTATTTATCCTTGCGGTCTAAATTTGTATCATCCCATGAAGCGGGGTCGTTGAGCGATTCTAAATGTGTAAACACAGTAACGATTGGAAGTGCGTCACGAATGTCGGCTTCTATTTTTTCCAATAATTGATGTCCACGCTGAACAGTCCACCTGCCAGGGACAATCACATGAAATGACACAAACTGCCGCGCTCCAGATTGACGGGTACGAAGTGCATGGAATTCCACTCCACCTTGCCTATGAGGTTCCAACACTTTTTGAATTAATTTCTGCTCGTCAGGTGACAATGCAGTATCCATCAATCCCAATACAGATTTACGGACGATGCCAAACCCTGTCCAGATGATGTTGGCTGCAACGAGCATCGCCACGATCGGGTCCAATCGCTGCCAGCCAGTAAGTGTCACCATACCAACTCCGGTAATCACACCCACCGAAGTCCATACATCTGTCATCAAATGATTTGAGTTGGCTTCAAGCGTAATGGAATTATGGAGTTTGCCCGCCCGCCGAATGATGAGTGCAACAATTAAATTGACAAGAGAAGCACCAACTGAAACGGCCAACCCCACCCCGATCTGTTCAAGCGGTTTCGGCGTAATCAGCCGTGGCAAGGCCGCCACGATAATACTCACAGCAGCCACCAGGATCAATGTCCCTTCGACACCGCTGGAAAAGTATTCAGCTTTGCTGTGCCCGTAGGCATGCTCTTCATCCACTGGGCGCGCAGCGACGATAAGCATTGCCAGCGCCATCAATGCCCCAACCAGATTGACTAATGATTCTAGCGCATCTGAAAGCAGACCCACCGAGCCTGTCAGCAGGTATGCAATTGACTTGAGCGCAATGGTAAGAACTGCCGCGCCAATGGATAGCCAGGCGAAGCGTGTAAGTGCTGAGCGGTTTGTAGAATTTGGTATCATAGATTTTTTATATCCAAACTTTCTTTCAAAGGTTAGCGACATTTATCTCCCCTTACAATTTGGCGCTGGTCTGAGACCAGCGCCAAACTCGTTGAAAATTTTATCTCATTTTCTTTTTCATGGAATATTTCAGCGTGATCTTAAAAACTTCACCAAGTCTTTGCGAAAGCGCTTGCGCTTCAGGGTTACCCTGTGAGGCTTGCGAGTCCATTTGAGTGGCGAGGCCGCTTAAGGCTTCGAGAAATTGGTCAGTAATCACGGCATCGTTATCTGCGAGCATCTTCTCAACAGCCGCATCATCAGGCGCCTGAATCAATTGTTCGATGAAAGCCACTTCAGGCGGCGGCGCGCTGGCTTCCTGCAGGACCTGCGCCATTTTCTGGAGTTTGCCCATGCGTGTGTAATCATTCTTCTCGGAAGCCTGACGCAAAAGTTGATTAACCACTTCTACGGAATCCTGCGTAAAGCCTTCAATATTTTCGCGGGTCACTTTTTCCACATCATCATGCGTGAGAAGCGATTCAACAAAATCCGTTGCCTGTTTGAAACGCGCTTCCAGTTGTTTATCGATCTCGGCTACAAACCCCAATACTTTCTCACGAATGGATTCTAGGCGAATTTTCTCATCGCCTGAAATCTTATCTATCTTTTCGGTCAGATTTTGGAAGAAGACATAATCCATACCGCCGCGTGCTAGTTGAACATACGCGCGGATACGGGCATCATTCTGAGCTTCGAGGACGAAGTCGAGCAGCTTTTCGCGATTGAGACTTTGCCCCGCATCTTGTAATACCTTTGTAGCTGCTTCAATTTCTCCGACAGATTCCTTAAGCTGGCGGCCAAACGCCGTCTCTTCCAAAAGTTGTTTCTGCAATTCGATCAACGCGCGCGCAATCGGTTCCTGCCCGCCTTGCATGGCGTTTTGCGCGATGCGGCTGAACAGCCCAAAGAATTGTTCATCGATGATCTTCTCGTTCTGCTTGATCATCTCAGAGCGCACATCCGGAGTGGTCACTTTGAGTAAACGTTCGACGAGTTGAACACGTTCCTGTTGGGATTTGATCATCTCTGATGAAATCCCATCCTTATTCAAAATAGTTTCCATCATCGATTCGTACGTCAGGTTGGCTCTCGGATTGAGGAGATAGCCTTTGCGTTTTTCAGACGGCAGACGTTCCATGACTTGTCTGATCATCGGGCCAATCATTTTTTCCTGCTCGTTAATGGGCATTCCCAATTCCATCGGGAAGAAGGTTAACAGCAATTCCTTTTCGTTGTCATGATATACAACGGGAGTTGGAATGCGGCCTTCATAACCGCAATATTGACAGCGCGCATGATTCGACTGTCCGCTTAGCAGGCGTTGTTTGGATGCGGGTTCGTGAGTGACGTCGAATAATTGTTCAACGTTGGCTGGGATGATCTGTCTACAGCGAGGACATGAGATTTGAGTTTGTGGCATTTATGGTTTCTCGATTTCTTGATTTTAATTTATGTCATTGCGAGGAGAATGCTCTTCCCGATGAAGCAATCTCCAATTAAAAAGGAGATTGTTTCGGGAGAAAAATAAGGGCATCCTCGCAATGACGTATGTTCCTACCCGACCAATTCTTCCAGTCGGTCAATATAGCCTTCCAGCACAGCGAAGGTTTCTTCAACAGCATTGGGCGTGGTCAGATCAACACCGGCTTTCTTGAGCACATCCAATGGATAGGCGGATGAGCCTGATTTAAGAAAGCCGAGATAATCTTCGACAGCATTCGGCTCGCCGCGTAGGATTCTGCCAGAGAGAGCATGCGCACCAGAGATGCCGGTCGCATACGCATACACATAATAATCCTGGAAGAGGTGCCCAAAGGTGGACCAAACCATTCCAACACGCGAACGATCTACTTTCACCTTTGGGCCAAATCCCTCGGTAAACAGATCAGCCATCAGCCCCATCATTGAATCGGCTGTCAGTGATTCGCCATGTTCCACTTGCTTGTGAATCTCCAATTCAAAGCGTGCCAGAGTTGGCATCTGAAAGAAATATCTAAAGAAGTTGCCGCCCACCGCTTCTTCGATCAACGCGATCTGGAAGTTTTTATCATTGGCTGTGTTGAGTAAATGTCCCCGCATCATTGCTTGATGGAAATTAGATGCGACCTCTGCCACGAACAGCGAATAGTCAGAGTATGCGAGCGGCTGGTTTTTCCATGTGAGATAGGAGTGCATCGAGTGACCGAGTTCATGCGCCAGTGTGCTCATGCTGCCTACTTCGTCGGTGTAGGACATCATGATAAATGGATGTGTGCCGGGCGCGCCCCATGAGAACGCGCCGTTCTGCTTACCTTGATTCGGCTGCATATCGACCCAGCGTTCCTTGAGCGCGCCGCGCCGAATGGTATCAGTATATTCCTTGCCCATTGGCGCGAGGCTGTCGCAGATCAACTCCACTGCTTTTTCGTAGGAGATGTTGACTTTCTTTTTTGCGATGGGTGCCCACATATCATAATAGTTGACATCTCGTAATTTCAATGCCTTGCGGCGGATTTCAAAATAGCGATGCCAGACAGGTAGATTTTTCTTGAAGGTATCGATCAGGTTGTAGAAAACATCCGTGGGGATATTCAGATCGAACAATGACCCAGCCAATGTATTTTCATGTTTGCGGGCCCGCATGTTGAAAACATTGGCTTTGATGGATGTATTGAGATTTGTCGCCAGCGTGTTCTTGAATTCCAGATGCTTGTCCATGTAACTTTCAAAAGCGCTCTTGCGCACCTGACGATCAGGATGTTCCATCAAAGCTGTGTGAAAGTTGCTCTGCGTCACTTCGATCTTTTTGCCCTTGCTGTCTTTGGCTGGATGAAATTTAAAATCAGCGTTAGTCAACATGCTCGAGGAAGTTGAAGCTCCTTGAAACGGGTCAGCCAACATGCCGATGATTTCCTCTACTTCGCCAGAGCGGACATGCGCTTGTTTGCGGAACAGATTCTCAATATTATGGCGTTGAACTGCCAACCTGGGATTCTGCTCCATCCAAACATCAAGTTTTATTTTTCCGATCGTGAGCAGCTCAGGATTTAGAAAAGCCACTGCGGCAAAGACCTGCCCAAACATGCCGCCAGCTTTACCGCTCATTCCCGCGGATTGTTGGTTGGTGGTATCCACCGCATGTGAGAAACCCGCGTACATGAATGCACGATACGCGCGCAATATGATCTGCTCGATCGCATCCATTGCTTCCAATAATGTGGCGGGGCCTTCGCTCAAACGGCCTTCATATTTTTTGACCGCAGGAATGTCGGCGATGATCTTATTGACTTCCGTATCCCAGGCCCTGGCAGATGTGAAAAGGCTCTCGGCATTCCAGGTTAATTTCTTGTTTACTTTACTTCGGGGGGGAATTGCATTTGCCATTTGATTTTCCTTTTTACCAAATGTTCCGTAAAGCTCCCTGCTTTAGCAGTGGAGATGTAAGGAACGGTTTCGCTTGTAGTATAC
>CAIWRB010000125.1 GCA_903914955.1 uncultured Chloroflexota bacterium
ATGCCGATCACAAGCAGCAAAACAAATTTCAATTTCATAAATTGATCTTCGATAAATAGTATTCACCCTTGGTCGTTCAATTCTTGACCTGCTAAGATATAGGTCAGTTCAGATATGTCGCACGCGCATAGCTGTGATGCAGTCCCCCAAGAATCGCCTTCGATGTGACCTGCCCTCTCGTTGGCTTTGATCTTGTCTGATCATACTGATCAGGGATCCGCTGTTCGATCCCCTGATGCGGTCGTTCCTGATTAAAGTATGACATTGTATATTCCGTAGTTACCCGCTCTAAATGCTTATCATCATGGATCAGGATATGATCCAGACATTCTCGCCGCAGACTGCCCATGAACCTTTCACAAACCCCATTCGCCTGCGGCGTTCGATAAGGTGTCCCCATTTTTTTGATGCTTGCTCCCACTGCTGCACCCAACAAGTGAGAACCTTTTGCACCAAGTTCACATTTGTGATAACATGGTAGTATGCGGACAGTCATTTTTTATCGCCTCTCCAATGGCCAAAGCCCAATCGAGTCATTTTTAGACTCTCTGAAGGGCAAGCAAGCGCAGAAAGTTTTATGGGTCTTGCAAATCATCGAGGAGTTAGAGTCAGTTCCTCGCCAATATTTCAAAAAACTGGTGGATAGCGAAGGAATTTGGGAGGTTCGCATCCAATTTGGGAATGATATTTTCCGGTTGTTGGGGTTCTTTGAGAGCGGTTCTTTGCTAATTTTGACAAACGGTTTTGCCAAGAAAACGCAAAAAACACCTCCACAAGAAATCGCGCTTGCTGTTCGTCGTAAAAATGAGTATTTGGCAAGGAGTAAAAAGCCATGAGTGATGTTAAACGGTATGTCCAAAATCGAACTAAATATGACCTAGAATTTACAGAAAACTATGAAGTTGGTTATGCTGATTTCAAGATTGGCGTCATTTTGCGCCAGGCGAGAGAAGCGGCTGGTTTGACTCAAGATGAAGTAGCGCAAAGGCTACAAACTAAAAAATCTGCTATCTCGCGGATTGAAAATCATGCAGATGATGTCAGGTTATCTACGATTCGGCGATATGCCGAAGCAGTTGGCGCAAATCTTCAAATCAGGTTAGCCCAGCAAAGAACGTAGGCGAAGGGAAAAAAACGTCCAGTACGTTGCGTACCGGATAGGTGTGGGCTGTCGCCCTGTACTGGCTCCTTGACTCATAGGCATATATAATATATATGAAGGAAAACAATTCTCTGAGTGACACGAGTGGACAGAAGTGGACATTTGTCCCGATTTTACGAAATTCGCCATCAATTGCTTGACAGTCTCAGTGTCCCCGCATAGAATTAGCCCTATGCAAGTTCCATCATCCGTTTGATTTGGGTGCGTTTCATTTGAGTTGAAAGTCAAGGATCTCTCTGGTAAAGTTAGTTTTGACAAACGACTTCAGGAGAAACCACATGACTTTCAACTCACAAGAGATTATACAGGATGTACGCGCAGAATTCGAGCATCTATTGG
>CAIWRB010000126.1 GCA_903914955.1 uncultured Chloroflexota bacterium
AAGCTTCCCAGCCAGCATAGTGAGCGGAATCCCCTAACTCTGCTTCAATACGTAGCAGCTGATTGTATTTAGCTACTCTGTCAGATCGGGCAGGGGCGCCGGTCTTGATCTGGCCCATATTAAGTGCGACTGCAAGGTCAGCTATTGTAGAATCTTCGGTTTCGCCAGAACGATGTGAAGTTACTGCTCGCCAGCCATTGCGGTGACACGCTTCTACGGCTTCGATTGTTTCGGTTAATGAACCGATTTGATTTAATTTGACCAGCAGGGCATTCGCGGCGTTTTCCTTTATTCCGCGGCGGACACGTTCGGGGTTGGTAACAAGCAAGTCGTCACCGACGATCTGGCACTTATCACCAAATGTTTTTACAGCAAGTTTCCAACTTTCCCAGTCATCCTGAGCAAGGCCATCCTCGAGAGAAACAATCGGGTAGTCCTTGATCCACTTGGCCCAAAATTCAACCATTTCTGGACCTGAAAGCTTCTTGCCTTCCTTGCGGAGATTATATGTTTTGGTTTCTTCGTCGTAGAGTTCGGATGCGGCCGGGTCAAGGGCAATTGCTACATCCAGTCCTCGTCCTGCCTTGAAACCAGCTTTTTGGATGGCGGCAAGAATTACCTCAAGGGCCTCTGCGTTTGATTTGAGCGCAGGTGCATAACCACCTTCATCTCCGACCAGAGTGGCGTACCCTTTTTCTTTCAAGACGGATTTTAGAGCGTGATAAATTTCAGCACCCCAGCGTAAACCTTCCGCAAAAGACGGGGCGCCCAGCGGCATGACCATAAATTCCTGCATATCAGTGGATTGCCAGGCTGTGTGCGCACCACCGTTCAGAATATTCATCATGGGCACGGGGAGAACGTGGGCATAAACGCCGCCCAGGTAACGGTAAAGTGGCAGGCTGAGTGAGTTGGCTGCCGCTTTGGCTACGGCAAGTGAAACGCCGAGAATTGCATTGGCGCCCAGCTTGGCTTTGTTTGGTGTACCGTCGATAGTGATTAACTCTGTATCAATGGCTTTTTGATCGGTAGCATCCCAACCAAACAGTGCATCGGCGATAATATTATTGACATTTGAAACGGCCGTCAGAGTTCCTTTGCCGCCGTATCGGTTTTTATCGCCATCGCGCAGTTCAAGTGCTTCGTGCACGCCAGTCGAAGCGCCAGACGGTACGGCTGCGCGACCCCAAGAGCCATCGCCCAGTACGACTTCCACTTCAATTGTAGGATTGCCTCGCGAATCGAGAATTTCTAATGCAGAAATGCTTTCAATAGTTGTGTCCATCTTAGATCTCCTTGTTTTTGGTACTGCCTGTATCGGCAAAATTATTAAGAAATTTTTCTGATACCTGGCAGAATTGTGAATAATAGTGATTAGGTTTATTGTGGAACTTTCCTGATTGCCTGGTGTTTCATTAGAAAATTGATGTGGTCGTAACACTTGCGTATATTTTCACAGCTGCCAAGTATAATCCATATTTATAACAGATTTGGAGAATTTTCCTTGTCGCCTTTGGAACTTCCTGCGGATGATCCGCGGCCTGCGTTGAATTACCCTTTATACGAAACTTACTTGCACAAGTTGGTTGTTTGGCTGGCAAGGCACGTGTTTCGTTTGTTCATGGTGATGCAAGTTCATGGGTTGGAAAACTTACCCGAAACAGGTTCTGCTGTTCTTGCTGCCAACCACCTTGTAATGTTTGATGTTTTTCCTGTCCAATTGGCATTGCCCAGGATGGTATTTTATATGGGCAAGGCTGAATTGTTTCAAAATAATTTTGTCCACTCAATTTTTCGCCGGATGGGGGCTTTTCCGGTATACAGAGGCGAAAGGGACAATTGGGCACTAGATCATGCGCGCAAGTTGTTAGCCTCTGACCAAATTGTCGCAATGTTTCCGGAAGGGACGCGTTCGAAAGGTAAGGGATTAGCATTGGCCAGACCTGGAGCAGCCAAATTGGCAATCGAAATGAGATGTCCCGTGGTAGTGGTTTCCGTGGATGGAATCCA
>CAIWRB010000127.1 GCA_903914955.1 uncultured Chloroflexota bacterium
CAAACATGCTTATCTTTCCACGTCAACCTTATTCTGAGCCGTATAGGAATACGACAACCATACTCTAATTCATAACGGGAATTGCTGGTATCTTGACAGGATTTTCAATTCCTTAACTTGTGACTGATGCAATTAACCCTGAAGCATCACCGACAAACTGAATAAAAAGACGGCTTAACCAGAGTTAAACCGTCTAAATACTCAATGAAGCGGACAAGGGAAGGGGTTAGTCTATAGATGTGGGTTAAACAAATTTGACTTTAAGCAACCAATTATGCAATAATAGTCTGGATGAAACTCTAGCCGAATTATAATTGCGTAAGATTTGAAATATCTTTGGATGGGGAGCGAAAAAGCGACTGCGCCCCTCCCCCGCTTCGCGGGGCACCTACTTCGTAAGTACTACCGAAATGATGGAGTACCTCATGAAGAAAAAAACTGACCAACCAAATAAAACCTCTAAGTTGCGCATGCGCGCCGAAGAGCTGGCCCTCACGTTATGAAACAAACTTGTATATTAGTGGAAGACAATGAAGAGTTACGGTTTCTGTTGAGAGACTGACTAAAGAGCTCGTTCCCTAGCGTGGATTTTTTTGATACTACAAGCGCTGAAGGAGCGGTCCAACTTGCAATACTCTACAAACCGACCGTTATGCTGATGGCTGTAGGTCTGCCTGGCATCAATGGAATAACGGCGGCTCGTTGGATAAAACAGGTGCTTCCTCAAATAAAAATAATTATCCATACCATCCACGACGAAAAAGCCTATCATGCGGATGCGGATTCCGCTGGAGCGGATGGATATATTACCAAAAGCAAGACCCAAACCGACCTACTACCTCTTTTGCAGGAAATATTTGAAGGTTGCGCTAATCAGGAAGAAACTCCTTTCGAAACAAATATTTATCCACTTGACCAAATAACCAACGGGAAGATTTACAATGCAGCCAATATTCGGGCAAGTATCGAAGAATTATGGCAAGCTCTTAAATTGCTGGATCGGTCGCGCACCCAAAACGCCCTCAACCAAATATCAGAAATCGATCGGAATTTTCGGGGCATACTAAAACGTATGCTGATAAATCTTGATTATCAAGAGACTCTACGGGTACTGGAAATATTGAAAGAAATGCCGCCCTATGAGAATATCTGATCTTAGCATAAAACTTATTTGATATTTTTTATTATGGATGATGCCCATACCGGCTTTAAATTATTGGTGAATATGCTCCGAAAAGCTGGTATCAGGTCCGTCCGGCAAATAGCAGAGAACTGGCTTTGAGATGGACCCAAGCAAACTACCGTGCGTCAAGGCTGGTGATCGGGTTATTTTTCTAAAACGGATAAACCAAACAGCCAACACGGGGCAATGAAAATAGATCAAAAACAATGTTCTTCGCAACAGATAACTATTTGAGATTTATTTTTACACAAGCTTTTCAATTTGAATATGCCTACAAAGGTTCAAAACCTGCTCCGCATGGATCTCAGGAGTGCCAAAGGTACTTAAATTAAAATGAGCGGCGGCCAGACCAAGCTTTGCGGCCGCCAAGAGATCTTTTGACCAACAATACTCAAATGCAATCGCTCCCACCAGGGCATCTCCACAACCGATCACGTTTTGCCCGAGACCATCAGGCAAATGCATCTCTTTCAATGGAGGTGTTAAGAGATACTGTTCCCCAAAAGTTGTCAGCAAAAGTCCATCCCGAGACATCGATAACGCTAATGCGATACCTGTTGTTTGACAAAAATCATGACTTGCTTGTATTCGTTCAGCAAGGTTTTGTGTCTCATGACCAATCAACTCATGAAATTCAACCAGGTTTGGTTTTATCAACCAGGGTTTGAAAGACAGAGCCTTTCGCAGGGGAAGAGAATGAATATCCGCCAAAACTTGAACATTATGAAGCCGGGCCAATTCAATCATGTCAGAATATAAGTCTGAGCGTAGGCCGGGTGGCAGGCTGCCCGAGAGAATAAGCAGCTCCGCCTTAGGTAGGTATATTTTCAGCCGGGCAAGAAGCTCATCTTTGAAATCTGGATTAACTTCCGGGCCTTCCACGACACTTTCAACAACACTCCCCTGATCAAGGTCAATCAAACAAAACGATTCGCGAGTCTCATTTTGGATGGAAACCATATCGTAATTTAATCCGCGTTTATTAGCTTCGATCTTCCATAGTTCACCCGTTTGTCCGCCTAACAGACCCAAGGCAATTGATTCCCCTCCCAAAGACTGAATAATACTGGTTGCGTGTACACCCGAGCCACCGGGTTGCAAGAATTCAAAAAGAGCGCGGTTTTGTTTGCCCTGTTGAAATCCACGAATGACCCGTACGCGATCAAGAGCTATATTTGGGGAAACAGTCACGATCATATGATTATTTTAGCTATGCACAATCTGAAGATAACGTTCCAATTCCGCTGCTGGATCTGAAGCTTCATAGATATTTCTTCCATAGACCAAACCAGATGCTCCAGCGCGCATCGCCATCTCAGCGCGTGCATAGGCCTGCTCCTCTTTTTCAGCACGCGAACCGCCAGCAACAAGGACTGGTGCAGTGCAACCTTCGATCACACTTCGAAGCGCACTTTCATTCCCCGGATGGATACACTTTACAAGGTCTGCGCCTATCTCTGCAGAAATCCGGCAATACAATGCCATGATCTTTGGGTCGGTTTTATCCGCTGGGATACGAGCCTCGCGGGCACTGCGCGGCTCGATCATCAAGATAATTCCCCACCGTTCACAAGCACGCGCAAGGCGTGTATTGCGGGCGATTTCCATCTTCTCCCGTTCGGGATCTTCATATCCCATATAAAGATAGGTCATCACACCATCCGCACCCGCAGAGACGATATCTTCGATCTGCGCCATTTCGACAGTCGCGCCTTCACCATACGGCATGATATCGCGGCTAAAATTTTGATAGTCGAGGTGGATAAATAACGATGGGCGCTGACGGCCAATAAACGACTCTTCGAGCTGGGTAACCAATCCAGGTGAAATCATTAACCCATTCGCGCGGTATAAACTAAGGCTCAATTTTTTCATTTCATCCAGGTTATTCATTCCCGGGCGCGGCCCCATGATGACACCATGTGAATAAGCCACGATCAACGCTTTACGACTCTCTTGATCAAACAGACGGCCAAGGCGAATTTTTTTTCCAGTACGCGCATCCATTTCTACCTCCGAAAAGCCAACTTACCTGGATTCAAAATACCTTCAGGGTCAAGTGCATTTTTGACACGTTCGAGAACATCATAGCTTGAACCCAATTCCTCCCGCAAATATTTCTGACGCGCCAGCCCTATGCCGTGATGATGAGATATAGCCGCACCGTGCGCCATACTGGTACGCATGGCAACATCCCAAATTTCACGCAAGCGCAATTCAGCAGATTTGGCGTCCGCAACTTCATCGAGCAGGATGATATAAAGCGAAACACCTTGTGGATATGAATGCGAAAAGTGACCTAATACATGTTCTGCAAACGGCGAAAGATCGTGCTTGAGCGCTTCATAAGTTTCAAGGATTCCATCCCAAAGACTTGCTACTTCAATAGTCTCTGCCACGCCGCCCGGTTGAGCGAGCCGGTTCTCAACACCGGAAAAATCAAAGCGATGATCCATCCACCCCTGCGCGATCTCCGGTCCAAGCCTTACGCCTTCCTCAGATTGGAGGATCTGCATCGCTGCTCGATATTCAGCCAGAGCCATATCATTTAGACCTTCACATCCAAGTATAAATATATTGGCACCCAAAGGAGGCGTAATCCCACTCCAGCGCGCCACAAATAGAGACTCGTCAACATCATAGAAACGAACCAGAAATGGTCGCAGGCCGGTTTGCATCAACCGACGCATTGCTGTCAACCCACTCTTTACCGAAGGAAAAGAAATCGTTTCAAGCAAACGTGTTTCCGCGATAGGGAAAATTTTCAAGGTGACATCGAGAACAATTCCGAGAGTCCCTTCAGAGCCAATGAAAAGACTTTTGATATCAGGACCAATTGCGGCTCTAGGCGCGAGGCGGGTTGTGATCGTCTTGCCATCGGCCAGCGCAACGGTTATGGCGAGCGCAAAATCTTCGATCCCTCCCCAGCGGGAGGAGAATTGGCCGCAGGCACGCGTAGCGATCCAGCCGCCAACTGTTGAGCGGTCCAATGATTGAGGCGAATGATTCAATGTAAAGCCGTGTGAATTTAATTCCGCTTCAAGATAGTGACCCATCAGCCCAGCTTGTACTTTGACCAATAAATTCATTTTATCCAAAACAAGTATCTTATTCAATAGTGAAAGGTCAAGCAAAATCCCTCCTTGAGTGGGCAATGCCGCTCCCACTACACCAGAGCCAGCTCCCCACGCAGTAACGGGAACGCGATGTTGATTTGCCCAACCCAGTACTTGTGTTACTTCCTTTGAAAAGCGCGGACGAAATACAACCTGGGGCAAATAAGGAGTTTGCCCAGTTTGTTTCATTTTAATCACCACCGGCCAAGCATCAATGCTAAAACGGTTTAGCTCTTCTGCTTCAATGCTCCACAATTCATTCGGGAAATATTCTGTAAACGATTTGATCCAATCGGCCAAGTTATTCCTCCAAAAATAATTTATTAAGAAAAGGAGCGGCCGCGCCGATAACGCCTGCACGCCCGCCAAAATGACTCAATGCTATTACGCATTGGGTATACTCAGGTCCGCTTAATTCATGGAAACGCGACTCTGCTTTTTTGCGTAAAGGTTCTCCAGCTTCTGCCACGCCGCCGCATAAAATTACGTGCGATGGCAAAAAAATCGGAGAAACTGAAGCCAGCCATAGACCCAACCAGCCACCGATCTGCTCAATAATTTCGAGCGCCCAGAGCTGCCCCTGCTTTACAGCGGAGATCACTTCCTGTGCTTCAATACGATGGGATTTATTCTGGCTATATTTATCGGCCAAGCGTTCAATACCCGGAGTTGCAATCAGAGCTTCTCCACATCCATGGCAACCTGCGGTACAGGTGGGGCCATCAGGTTCCAAAATAATATGACCCGTATCCCCGATCGTGCTACCGGCAAAATCAAGCACCTTACCTTCAACTACAAAACCTGCTCCCAACCCGGTGCCAATTGAAGCGGTCAACAAACGGGGAGCACCCCGAAATTCACCAAAATGATACTCTGCAACTGTTGGGACATTTAGATCTTGTTCCAACCATACGGGCAAATTAAAACGATCAAGCAAGTTGACAAAATCGATTCCAACCAACGCGGGAGTATTTGGGTTATAACGAATCGAACGGCGGTCTTTGGACAAAAAGCCAGGCGCACCGAGGCCAATTCCGGTTATCTCATTGTCTGCAACTAGCAGTCCGATCCTTTGAACCAGATTTTCCAGGTAATCGTGCGGATCTTCTCGGGCGGCCGTAGGAAGGGATTCCAAATGTTGAATTTCACCGCCTTCTAAAACGACAGCAAGCTTGGTATACGTTCCACCTATATCAATGCCGATGGCCTGTAAGGTCATCTTACTCACTCACCAATAATGTGGGTCATACCCTGGGAAACATAACGATCACGCCAGGCGGGTTTATCGGGGTTGTAACCGCGCGCGCGCGCAGTTCGATAAGCAAGCAAGGCTAGCGGCGGGATTAAAGCAAGTGAAGAAAACGATGGAACTACAGATGTTTCGACCGGCAAGTGCCAATCTCCGGTAGATGCGGCAGGTCCAACATCCAACACACGTGCGCCCCATTGAAGGGTGTGCTTGGCAGTATCTGCGGTAGACAAATCACCGTCTTCGCCGGTATATAGCGCGGCACAAAATGTTTTTTCCGAGACCACTGTCGCCGGACCGGACGCCATTTCCCAAGACTCGCTGCCCTCAGCGTGCAGGATCGCCATCTCCTTCATTTTCAAAGCGCCTTCCAATGATGCCGCATAAGCATTGCCCGCACCAAAATAAAAAGCATGCTCAAATTTTGATATGATCGGCACAAGATCAGGAATGATGCGCTTGGCATTATTCAATGCTGTGGCACATCGATCAGCGGCAGCATTTAGATCATCGAAATATGAAGCGGGCGCATTAAATGTTTCCAACAAGACCAGATGCAATGCGGTTAAAGTTGTTGCGTAGGTCTTCGTCATCACGGGAACATTACTTGGGCCGCCGCCGCTGAGCAGAATATGATCTGCGATGCGGGTTAATGATGAGCCGGGAACGTGTGTGATGCCAACCAATAGGCATTGTCCACGCAAACGCTCAAAAATGGAAAGCACATCGCGAAATTCGCCAGAGGCTGACATGCCAATGATGACATCGTTTGGCTGAATGGCGGGCATGAAATGCCGAAAGTCACCGGCTGGGAACGCGAGTACCAAGGGATCATTTGGACCCGCAAGCTGTCTTGCAGTATAAGTGGCAGCCATACTTGTATATAGTGAGGTGCCATTTCCAATGATAAAAATACGGCGTGGCGAATATTTTCGAATCGCCTCAGCAGCTTTCAAGGCGGAGGGACGCGTATCCTTCAACGTAACACGAATCGCATTGGGGGTTTCGTCGATTTCGAGAGGAATAATTTCTGTTGTCATATTTTCTCCAAATATTATTTTACGGCTCCAGCGGTTAATCCTTCCACGAATAACCGTTGGCCAAAGAGATACAGCAGGATCATTGGAAGAGTTGCAATCAGAGTTCCCGCCATGATCAAGGGTTCATTGAGAGTGAAGTGACCTTTGAATAAAGTGAGGCCCGGCATAAGGGTTTTAAGTTCTTCGCTTTGAAGGAAAACAAGCGCAATCAATAATTCATTCCAAACGAATAGCGCATTTACAACTACAAGGGTCACAATAGCCGGGGTAGAAAGAGGCAGTGTAATGCGCCAGAGTGTATCGAAATTTGTGCAGCCATCGATGGCGGCCGCATCAAATAGTTCAGTGGGAAGGCTGCGAAAGAAACTTACCAGCAAATAAACCGAAAAGGGGATCAAAAGGCCGCTATAGATAATAATGACACCTGTCAACGAATTAACCAAACCAACATTCACTGCAAACACAAAAAGCGGCAGGATCAAAACAGCAGGGGGCACGACCATAAAAGCGATCATCGAATTGAAATAAAGCACGCGACCTGTAAACCGAAAGCGTACAATTGAATATGCCGCAAGCGCAGAGACAATGGTGGTAATTAATATGCTTGCGACCGTAACAACTACACTGTTCTGAAACCAAAGCGGAATGTTACCGCGGCTTAATGCATCTGTAAAATTTTGGAATGTGATCGGGTTGGGAAATCCAAATTGATGATGCAGCCAATCATCACGGGTCTTAAAGGCAGTGACAAACATATAATAAATGGGATATAAAGCCACAATACTAAAAACAATCAAGATCAGCTGTCTCATACCCACCCATATAATATTTTCGCGCCTATGACGCGTACTCATAAGGTTTCCTCAAGCGATTTACTTCGAAGGCGAAGCTGCAAAACGATCAATACCGTTGTCACGCCCAACAGGACAACGGCCAGAGCAGATGCTATTCCCGGTGATCGGTAAGCAAAGGCGTGTTTCCAGATATAAAATTCCATAACTGTGGAAGCAAAGCCCGGACCACCGCCTGTCATGGTATATACATAAGCAAATACCCATGAGAGCATGGTGATCAGCTCAACGATAACGAAAAATTCGATCACAGCAGACATTTGTGGCAACGTAATATAGGCATGTTTCTGCCACCAGTTTGCCCCGTCAATTTCTGCTGCCTCCAATATTTCCTTGTCCAAAGACATGAGCCGCGCTAGAAACAAGACAACGCCAAAGCCCATTTCCCGATAAATAATGACAGCCGCAATGGAAGGAATCACCCAGTCCGCACTGCCGATCCAGTCGTGTGCAAGACCGTTTAATCCCAAACCGCGCAATAAAGTATTAAGGATTCCATTTAAACCAAGCAGGTATACAAAAGTGGTGCCCACGACTGGAACTGCCAGGATGTATGGCATAAATACGATCCCCCGGTAAATCATCCAACCGCGCACCCGTTCAAATAAGACAATTGCCAAAAATAATGCAAGCAATGTCATGATCGGAACGGCGAACAATAACTTGCCATTATTTGCGACAACCTGATAAAAGACTGGATCTTCAAAGATCAAACGATAGTTGGTAAAGCCAAACCCTTTTGTTCCATCTGGATTATTTTGCCAAAGGCTGCTTTGGAGAATCCAGATGATGGGATAAATAAAGACGAGGCCTATGAAAGCCGCAGCCGGGGTTAGATATAAATACGGTTCGATCGTACGTGGTAGTCGGGCAAGAAAAGTTGAAGCAGGTTTCATGCGACTCATGTTGTTGGATTAAGGCTCTCCCAGTTTTTAGGCTGGGAGAGCCTTAAATCTAATGTTTTATTGTTTCCAATCCTGCCAGTTCTTTAATTCATCGGGGTGTTGGTTACGCCAGGTCTCTGCAACACTTTGCCAAAGATTGGCCGCATCAGTAGGTGAACCACTCTGCGCAAAAATCGTCTGTCCGGCCGTCAAGTCAGCATCGCCATCAATTTGGCCAGGCAGGAAGTTCTCAAGCCAGACCTGTGGGCCGGTGGTCTCAAACTCAACCATTTGCTTAAGCACATCACTTGTGACGAGAGTGCGGTCAAAACGACTATCCGCAGCGATTACACCAGTATGCTTGTACCAGGAAGTAAGACGTTCTGGGGTATGCATAAAGGCCAGGAAGTCAGCAGCCTCTTGTGGATGTTTGCTCCACTTCGTAATCAGGAATGAAATGGATTGGGTAGCGTTACCGGCATCTGCAAGTTTGCCGGTACCCCATTTGGGAGTCTTCATTACGCCCACTTTGCCTTCACCAAGATCGGTCGAGGCTTGCTTGATCATGCCATCCGTGCCAAATGCCATCGCGGCTTTACCTTCCCAGAATAAACGTACGCCCTGGTCAAGGTCAAGAGACATCACATCTTCGTTGAAGTAACCCTTCTTAACCATATCATCAAGAAGGCGATACCAGCCGGTATACTTCTCGTCTGTGAAGGGTTTATTCCCAATGATCGCCTGCCGCAAATCCTCAGTCGAATCGAGTCCCTGAATTCCGACATTTGCGAACCACCATGCACCACCATAACCATTCTTATCACCAATTGCGAAGGGGGTAATGCCAGCGGCCTTGAATTTTTCACAGGCTGTAGTAAATTCATCCCATGTCCAACGTCCATTCGTGGGTGCTGTAACCCCAACTTGTGTGAACAGATCTTTGTTATACATCACGCCGATACCAAGCAAATACATTGGAGCGCCCCAATACTTGCCATTGTATTTGTTCTCGTCAACGTTTAACCAATTCTTCATTTCATCCTGGGATACATAGTCACTAACGGGAACCAGAGCATCCTGCCAGACAAATCCCAAAACTGGGCCTGTCGCCCATTGAGAGGCGATGTCCGGGCCGCTCTTCGCCGTGGCTGCAGCCTGGAATGCACTGATCAACGTATCGGTTGACTGTGGAACGACATTCACCGCCACATTGGGATTGACCGCCTTGTAGGCTTCAACGGTCTCTGTCATCCAGGCATCCGCTCCAGGTGCATCGGACTCAGCCCAATACCAGAAAGTCAGGTCAACTTTTTCGTTGGCGGGAGCTGCGGCATTTGAACCGCAGGCGGAAAGCAGCATTACCATAATTAAGGCTATGCTGAATAAGCGAAATCTCTTTGAAATCATTTCATCCTCCAGAAAGTTTGTCGAAAATTGAAATTTTAATACAGAGAAATCTTGCAGAATTTAATGCCACGCACCTCCTTCCTGATCTATCCGGGTATAACAACAAGTAGCATTGTCAAACAACATGTCAGGCTTCAGTTAAAAATCCAATATCTACGCCAGAATCACTTGAATATTTTTTGCACACAAACCTTCGAGCGTTTCAGGCGGAATATCTTTATCGGTCACAATAATGTGCACTTTTTCAAAGGGCAGTACCAACGCAGGAGCAACCCTGCCAAATTTTGTGTGATCTGCCAAAATAATAACCTGAGTTGCAGCATTGGCGAGTGCTCGATCAGTACTGACTTCGACAATTTGGCTGTGTGTAATACCATGCTGCAGGCTTATCGCCTCAGACCCATAAATAAGTTTGTCCGCTCTAAACTGATCTACACCCAACTCAGTCAGGTGGCCGTGCATGGTTTGCTCGCCTTGACGAACAAGGCCACCCAATACTACAAGATCGATCCCTTGAATGTCAACCAACAGATTTGCCACCCGCAAGGCATTAGTGATCACGGTAAGTCGGCGCTGATGTGGAAGAAGTTTTGCAAGTTCCAAAGTAGTTGTGCCGCCCGCAAGGAAAATCGTTTCTCCATTTTGAATCAAATCCAACGAGGCTCGCGCAATCTTTTGCTTTACATCCGTATTCAATATTGTACGGAAAGCATAGGGCATCTCTTCCGAAGATATCGTCAATGCTACTTGCCCTACATTTACGTTCACCAAATTATCCTCAACGAGCTGCCGTAATTCTCGCCGCAATGTAGAGGGACTTAGTTCCGCCACTTGCGCAAGATCATTAATAGAAATTGGTTCATTTTCTTGAAGCATTCGAAGTAATGTAACCCTTCTATTAATACTTTTGTTGAACTTGGAGTTATTTTTCATTTTGATCAATAACATTCTATATCTAAATGAAATTTTAGTCAATATATATGACTATTTTTTCATGAATTATTCAAACTTTTGAAATATTTGTCGTATTTGTGAATTTTTTAGTTGAGTGCCGCCATAATCGGTGGTTAGTAATTGAAGGGATGGAAAAAGAATAGTAGGATGTGCCCTTACCAAACTCCCCGAACAAGGAAATCCCCCCCTCTTGAATGAACCAGTCTTCATCTTATACTGATCTTGATCTTGATCTTGCTCGCACAACTGCTGGAACTTCCCCGCCTGAAAAAATTATGGAATTTGCTCACCAAGAGAAAAGCCTCAGTGAAATCCATAAATCCCCGCGTGCTTAAAGTAAAAACAGAAGATGGCTGTCCATATTGCCAGACAGGAACCCGATAAGTAATGGCTGAAAAATAACTTACCTTATTGCTGGGAACAAAGGCACTGCTCTATAGTTCCACTGTCCCAGATGGCGATCAAATAAAATACGCATCGTCGCCTTGAAATCATC
>CAIWRB010000128.1 GCA_903914955.1 uncultured Chloroflexota bacterium
CGGCGTCGTTCTTTCCAATTTGTTGACTGTGATTTTTTCTTTGACATGCTATAGTTTTAGCACATCAAAAAAGTTTAGCTAACTATGAGACGCTCAGTAGGTATTGGCAATGGTGATGCAATTTGAGATCAAAAATTGTTGATACGCAGTCAGAGAATTTTAAAATTTCTCTTTGGCTGATTGCTCCAAAATATTGAACCCCATCTCTGTCAATCGCCTCAATTCGGATCTGTGAACAGGTCTGCCATTCTCGAGCTTGTCCAGCATTCTGAGCAATGCCCCGCGGACTCCGCTTGCGCGATGCGCCCAAACTGAATCAGCTGAGATCCTTTCAAGCCGGGCAAGCAGTAGTCGTAAGAGGTCAAGAGGTGGGAATTCATCCATGTTAATTAAAAAGATCAGGCACATTGCTCAAATTTGAATATAACTGACGGGCGGTTTTTATTTGCTGAAGAAATGGATCGCATTGTGATATCCGCTGGCGATGGGATTGTGTGCCACGCTATAGCTCAATTTTTTTGTTGATTATAACCATGATGTTCTTCAGTTACTATCCTTTTTGAATTACTGACAGTAACAAATATGCAAGAAGGAAATCTTGGAATGTTTATAGCTCTGAATATCTGTGCACCTTAATTTTCAAAAGTGAAAATCTATTTGACATCCGTCCCTTTTTTTGCTACACTATAAGTTGTCAGACAACTAAGCAACCGCTAATCACTAACGGGAAACAGGTTATGACAACTCTCCTCATAAAAAACGCGCACATTGTCACCATGGACGACCATCAACGGGAGATTCCCGAAGGTGGTCTCTTTGTTCGAGACGGCATCATTCAACTGGTTGGCTTGACCGCTGACCTTCCTCAAACCGCCGATGAAGTCCTCGATCTCAAAGGGCACATCGTATTACCGGGTCTTGTCAACACCCATCATCATTTTTATCAAACGCTCACGCGCGCCGTGCCTGCCGCGCAAGATGCCAATCTTTTCAACTGGCTTAAAACTTTATATCCGATTTGGGCGCGCCTGACGCCCGATGATATTTTTATTTCGACTCAGACCGCATTGGCAGAACTGGCTCTTTCGGGATGCACAACCGCAGCGGATCATCTCTACCTTTTTCCGAACGGATCAAAACTGGACGATGAAATTGCCGCGGCTTCCGAGATCGGGATGCGCCTGCAAGCATCGCGCGGTTCGATGAGTCTGGGCGAATCCAAAGGCGGACTCCCACCCGATTCAGTTGTAGACACAGAAGAAAATATTCTCAAAGATTCACAACGCCTCATCGAAAAATATCACGATCCAAAAACTGGCGCGATGACTCAGATCGTGCTCGCGCCGTGTTCGCCATTCAGTGTTAGTGGTGACTTGATGAAACAATCTGCGAAAATGGCGCGGGCATATGGCGTGCATCTGCATACGCATCTCGCCGAGACCGAAGATGAAGAACAATTTTGCCTGGATAAGTTTGGATATCGTCCCGTTGGTTATATGCAATCAGTAGATTGGATCGGCGATGATGTTTGGTTCGCGCACGCCGTCTGGGTCAATTATGAAGAAATCAGAGTCTTCGCCAAACATAATTGCGGTGTGGCGCATTGTCCCACCTCAAATATGCGGCTCGCCTCAGGCATTGCTCCTGTCAAGGAATATCTAAAAGCTGGTGTGAACGTTGGCCTCGGCGTGGACGGCTCCGCCTCCAACGATGGTTCGCATCTTCTGGCTGAAGTTCGCAATGCGATGTTGGTGTCGCGTGTCAAAGATGGTATGACAGGCTTCTCGCTTTCGAATGATCCCAGCCGCAAACTGATGACTGCTCGCGAAGCGCTTCACCTTGGCACGCGCGGGGGAGCGGCAGTGCTGGGACGTAAAGATATCGGCAGTCTTGAATCAGGTAAATGTGCCGACTTCTTCGCTGTGAATTTGAATCGGATTGGATATGCCGGCATGCACGACCCTGTCGCCGCCGTTGTCTTTGGTCAACCAGCCAATGTGGATTACACCGTGGTCAATGGAAAATTTGTTGTCAAGCAAGGTCAGCTCGTTACAGTGGACGAACGCAAGTTGGTTGAAAAACATAACCTCGCCGCGAAACGATTATTGTCGGGATAAACTGCACGAAAAACAGTCTCTCTTCTTGCAAGGCGCACTACGTTTGCATATGGAGAAAGTGAAACGATAATTACCTGGGTAAATAGGAGAAAATAATGGTAGATAAAATTCTTAAAATTGCTGCAGGTCAAGATCTGTTTGGTGAACATCGTGGTCTCGGTATCAGTGAAATTTCCTTCAAGGTGATGCCGAAGGAAAGTAGTGATCTTTTAGTCATTGAGAATACTTTTCACGCGAAAGGCGGTCCCGCGAAGCATTTGCATTACGATCAGGATGAATGGTTTTATGCCGTCGAAGGTGATTTTATTGTTGAGGTTGGGCTGGAAAGATTCACCCTGAAGCCTGGTGAATCTCTGCTTGCGCCCCGCAAAATTCCTCATGTCTGGGCGTACACCGGAGACGGCCCACGTGGCAGGATGTTGATCACATTTATGCCCGCAGGCAAAATGGAAGGTTTTTTCCGCGAGGTAACAAAGGCTAACGCCATGCCGCCGCAAGATCCGCAATTGTGGAAAGCTCACGGCATGGAATTGCTTGGTCCGCCGTTGAAATTGGAATAATAATATTGTCGGTGAAAAGCCAAACCTTTATGAATGCCTTCATTGTTCAAATTATCTTTGGCTGGCCTTTTGTTGCCCTTTCTTTAATCCTTTCGGTTGTCGGTATCATTTTTCAAAGGCCTGCGCTTGTATTTTTTGGTGCTTTGCTTGTTGCTCCGTTCTGCTATTATCTGAATGGCACACCCAGGTTTAGCGGAGTTGCCCTGCTTCTGCCAATCTTTCAGGCTGGATCTGCGTGGGCTGTAAAAGAAGAAAATGAAACGTGGCCATGGGTCTTGCTAACTCCTACCGTTGCGATCATTTTATGGCTGATCTTGGTAGGGTTGATAACCAACCCATAAGATATAGTATCAAAAGAGAGATAAATGTCATCTTCCATAAAACTAACTCGTTCACTCGTAGATGTTGCCATGGGACGCGCCCATGCCGATCTTGTCATCCGCGGCGGAAAATGGGTCAGCGTGCAATCAGGTGAGATCATTCCCGGCACAGATGTTGCTGTTGTAGATGGTCACGTAGCGTACGTCGGCTCGGATGCGAGTCACACCATTGGCGATAAAACAAAAGTCGTCGATGCCGAGGGATGTTATCTTGTACCCGGGCTTCTCGACGCGCACATGCATGTTGAGTCAGGTATGGTCACGGTCACCGAGTTTGTGCGGGCTGTGGCAGTATGCGGCACAACCGGCATGTTCGTTGACCCGCATGAGATCGCGAATGTTTTTGGTCTCAAAGGCGTCAAGTTGATGGTAGATGAAGCGCAAAAACAGCCGATCCATGTTTGGGTACAAATGCCTTCGTGTGTACCATCCTCGCCGGGTTTTGAGACACCGGGCGCTTCGATCGGTCCCAAGGAAGTGTCCGAAGCGATGAAATGGAAAGGTATTATCGGGCTCGGCGAGATGATGAATTTCCCCGGCGTTTTCAAAAGTGATAAGAAATTACTTGATGAAATGTCTGCTACTCACGCCGCTGGAAAAACCATCGGCGGACATTATGCCTCGCCCGATCTTGGTCTGCCGTTCCATGGTTATGCCGCCGGTGGAGCGGAGGACGACCATGAAGGCACACGCCTTGAAGATGCCGTTGCCCGCGTGCGACAAGGCATAAAAGTCATGCTGCGTTATGGTTCTGCCTGGCATGATGTTTCGATCGGAATAAAAGCCATCACTGAAAAGAAATTGGATTCGCGTCGCTTCATCCTTTGTACCGATGACTCACATGCCGCAACGCTCACCGAAGAGGGTCACATGGATCGCGTTCTGCGCCATGCGATTAGCGAAGGTCTCAATCCGATGACTGCCATTCAAATGATGACCATCAATTCCGCGGAGCATTTTGGTCTCACTAAAGAAATGGGCATGATCGCACCCGGCCGTTGGGCAGACGTGGTGCTTGTGAAAGACTTAATGAATTTCAAAGCTGAGATGGTCATCGCAAAAGGACAGATCATTGCCGAGAATGGAAAATTGATGATCAATCTGCCTGCGCTAAAATATCCCAAATGGGTCACCAAGTCTGTGCATTTGAAGGCAACTCTCAAGCCACAGGATTTTGCCCTTCGGACGAGAGCAGCTAACGGGTCTGAAGTTGATGCGCATGTCATTGGTGTGATCGAGAATCAGGCGCCGACCCGTCATCTCAAGATGAAAGTCATCGCTCAGGATGGCGAAGTCAAATCAGATTTGAAACGTGACCTCGCGAAGATCGCCTTGGTGGAACGTCATCGCGCGACGGGCAAGGTTACGGTGGGTTTGGTACATGGATTTGAATTCACAAGAAATTGTGCGGTCGGTTCGACCGTGGCACATGACAGCCATCACATGCTGGTGGTCGGCACGGATGATGAGTGCATGGCGATTGCCGCGAATGAATTGGCGAAGTGCGGCGGTGGTCAGGTGGTGGTTATGAATGGTCAAGTGATCGGGCTGGTGAATCTTCCAATCGCGGGTTTGATGTCGAATGAACACACCGATATCGTGGCGAAGAAAGTCGCATCCGTGCTTGAAGGTTTCAAAATGTGCGGAAGTGAACTGAACAACCCAAACATGCAATTGAGTTTGCTTGGATTGGTAGTGATCCCCGAGCTGCGCATTTCAGATAAGGGACTTGTGGATGTGACGAATTTTGATTTTGTATCTGTATTGGATGATTGAGGAAGTATGTCAAATTTTCCGTTTCAACGTTTACAAATTGATCTTGCCGCTTTGATCGCGCGCACACCTGCGGGTCAACGCCTGTTGTCTGAACCTGAACTGTCGAAGGAACTTGGCGTTTCGCGCGCCACTCTGCGTGAAGCGATGCGTTCTTTTGAAACGCAGGGCTTGATCCGTCGCAGGCAGGGATCTGGAACTTTTGTCGTCGGTAAATCGCCCGCGTTGGATAGCGGCCTTGAAGTGCTTGAAAGCCTTGAGACCATGGCGAAACGTTTGGGGTTTGAAGTGTCGGTCAGCAAATTGAGCGTTGAAGCTGTCTCGGCAGATGAAGAACTTGCGGCTGTCTTGAATGTTTCTCCGGGTGCGCGTTTGACCCGTGTGCAGCGTGTGGTGAATACAGACAGCCGCCCGGTTGCTTATCTTGTGGATATTTTGCCGGAAGAATTATTGCACTCCGAAGATCTGCCCACAAATTTTCACGGCTCAGTTCTTGACTTTTTGCTGGGTCGCGGTGATTCTTTGTCATCTTCCCGTGCCAATGTCAGCGCCATCGGCGCAACCGCAGATGTTGCCAAGGCACTTGAGATTCAGCGTGGCGATGTTTTGTTGCATTTCTATTCGCAGTTGTTCGATGTCAACGGCAAGATCGTCGATTATTCGTTGAGTTACTTTATCCCCGGATATTTCCACTTCCATGTTGTGAGGCGGGTGGGAAACTAACTTTGTTGAAAAGTTTGCAGGTTGGAATTACCAACCCGCAAACTTGTAACTTATTAAGGAGAAAATAATGACAGACAAAATTCAAGAAATTCAAAAGCGTGTGGACGCCTCCCGCGAGGACATCATAAAATTCATGCGCGAGATCTGTGCCATCCCTTCCATGGAATCGAAGATTGGTCCCGTTGGCGAGCGCATTCAAGCCGAGATGAAAAAGCTTGGCTACGATGAAGTCCGTTTTGACAAAATGGGGAACACCGTCGGGCGCATTGGTAATGGCAAAAAAGTGATCGTCTTTGATTCACACATCGACACTGTTGGTGTGGGTGACCCAAGCGAATGGGAATGGGATCCATTTATCGGCAAAGTTGAAAATGGTATTCTCTATGCCCGCGGCGCATGCGACGAAAAAAACAGCACGCCCGGCATGATTTATGGTCTCGCTATTGCGCGTGACCTCGGTCTGCTGGATGGTTGGACAGCCTACTACTTCGGCAACATGGAAGAATGGTGTGACGGCATCGCCCCCAACACCTTCGTCGAAGTTGACCCGAAGATAAAACCTAATTTCGTAGTCATCGGCGAGCCGACCAAAATGAAAGTTTATCGCGGTCACAAAGGCCGTCTTGAAATGAAAGTAACGGCCAAGGGCAAGTCCGCGCATGCCGCGAGCAATCACCTCGGCGACAATGCCATTTATAAACTACTGCCCGTCATCGCAGGCATTCGCGATCTCGAACCCAAACTTGGCGACCATGAATTTTTAGGTCACGGCAAGATCACGGTTAGCGATATGCACGTTCAGACGCCATCCCTTAACGCAGTCCCCGACGAAGCCATCATCTATATCGATCGCCGCATGACCTTTGGCGAAACAAAAGAACAAGTCAAGAAACAGGTCGAAGATCTGATTCCCGCCGAATTCAAAGATTCGGTCAAAGTGGAAGAACTTTTCTACGACGAACCATCTTATACCGGCTTTGTTTTCCCCGTTGATAAATATTTCCCAGCCTGGGCTTTGGATGAAGGACATCCGCTCGTAACTGCGGGACAGTTGGCACGCACAACGATCGGACTTACTGATGCCCCAAGCAGCAAGTGGAATTTCTCCACGAACGGCATTTACTGGGCTGGGAAAGCGGGCATCCCGTCTATTGGGTTTGGTCCCGGCGACGAAGAGACTGCTCACACTGTCAGAGATTCTGTTTCGCTCGATGACATGGTCAAAGCGACAGAATTTTATGCGATCCTTTCGTCGTTGATCAAATAAACCCGCAAACAAAAAAACAAGGAGACTAAATTATGCAAACAAATTTTCGTGGACGTGATTTGATCGGCGATCTCGACTTCACCAAAGAGGAAGTTGAAACTGTTTTGGAAGTTGCCTGGGATCTAAAGCGCAAACGCGCACTCGGTGAGCCGCATCCATACCTGCGTGATAAGGTGCTGGCGATGTTGTTCTTCTTCTCATCCACGCGCACCCGCGGATCATTCGAAGCGGGCATGGCGCAGCTTGGCGGGCATGGCGCGTTCATCGACAGCAACACCACCCAGATTTCGCACGGCGATACACCTATTGAGATCGGCGAGATCTACGGGCGCTATTTTGACGGCATTGCCATTCGTCATTGTGACTTTGGTGATGGCAACAAATATTTGAACGATGTAGCCAAATCCAGCCGCGCTCCTGTTTTAAACATGCAATGTGATATTTACCATCCCTTTCAATGTCTTGCCGACCTGATGACCATCATGGAAAAAAAGGGCAAGGATCTGCGCAAGAAGAAAATCGTAGTCTCCTGGGCGTACGCGGCTTCCTACCTCAAGCCGATTTCCGTTCCGCAGTCGCTTATTCTTCAGATGCCGCGTTTCGGTATGGATGTGACGCTTGCGTATCCGCCCGAGTTTCCACTCATGCCTGAGATCGTGGAGCAGGCCAAAGAGCAGGCAAAGATCGCAGGCACCAACTTCGAAATTATTGATACCAAAGATGGTATGACCGAAGCCTGCAAGGATGCGGATGTCATCTATGCCAAATCCTGGGGACCTCTTTTGACCACGACAGATAAAGTCGAAGGCAAAAAACTTCAGGACATGTACAAGAACTGGTTAATGGATGATGCGAAACTTAAGGTCGCCAAACCCGGCGCGATCTACATGCACCCGTTGCCCGCTGATCGTGAAGTAGAAGTCACCAACAGTGTCTTGGATGGTCCGCAGTCAGTGGTCTTTGACGAAGCCGAAAATCGCCTGCACGCGCAAAAAGCCGTCATGGCGTTGACGATGGGATAGTTAGTCAGATAGTTTATTGGTCTGCTAGTTGGCTCGTTAGATCAGCCAACTAGCAGACCAGAAGACTAGGAGAATCTATGACCAATAAACTCGCTGTAATCGCCATCGGCGGCAACTCACTCATCATTGATGAAAAAAATGTAAGTGTTGAAAGCCAGTATAAAGCCGCAAAAGAGACAGCTCTCCACATCGCCGACATGATCGAGCAAGGCTGGGAAGTGGCCATCGGTCACGGCAACGGCCCGCAGGTTGGTTTCATCCTCAGACGCTCTGAAATCGCCGCGCGAGTCGAAGGTATGCACGAAGTCCCGTTGGATGTGTGCGGCGCTGACAGTCAGGGTGCGATCGGGTACGCACTCCAGCAGAATTTGCAAAATATTCTTTATCAACGCGGTATCAAGAAAAAAGTAGTAACGATCGTCACACAGACTCTCGTGGATAAAGCCGACCCGGCCTTTGCGAAACCAGCCAAACCCATTGGCGGATTCATGACCAAGGAGGAAGCTGAGCGCCGTCAGCGTGAGCAAGGCTGGAGCGTGGTCGAAGATGCAGGTCGCGGCTGGAGGCGGGTGGTCGCTTCGCCTCTGCCGAAAGAGATCGTCGAACTCGAAACAGTGGAAACTCTGCTCGAGAAAGGCATCATCACCATCACTGTCGGAGGCGGCGGAATTCCAGTCATTGACCCCGGCGATGGCAATTACGAAGGCATCGCCGCTGTCGTGGATAAGGATTACGCCTCGTCACTATTGGCTCAAAAAATTAAAGCGGACCTTTTCGTTATCTCCACTGCTATTGAAAAAGTTGCCATAAACTTTGGCAAGCCCGATCAAAAATGGCTGGACAGAATCACGCTCGCCGAAGCCAAGGCTTATCTTGCCGAAGGCATCCACTTTGCCAAAGGCTCCATGGCTCCCAAGATTCAAGCTGTGATCTGGTATCTGGAGAATGGCGGCAAGGAAGCGCTCATTACCAACCCTGAAAATATTGGCCGCGCACTAAAAGGTGAAACAGGTACCTGGATCGTTGCGTAACGCTGATGAAAAAATGGATCGGACGTTTGAGTGAAATAAAATTTACAACACGCAGCAGCGTGTGGTTCATGCTTTTAATTGCCGCGCTGACCTATGGCTTGTTCTTTTGGAAGCGCGGTTTTTATTGGGATGAATTTCCCTGGGCCTGGATCTATTATCGACTCGGCCCGGATATGCTAACAAAAACGTTCTCAACCAGCCGCCCGTTTTGGGGGATGATCTACCAGCTAACCATGCCAGTCATTGGACCGAATCCATGGATCTGGCAATTGCTGGCTATGATTTTACGCTGGGTCACAGCGCTCTTGTTCTGGTCGATCCTGCGCCTGTTATGGCCAGAACATCCACGACCCGCGTTGTGGGCAAGTTTACTTTTTCTTGTTTATCCGGGCATGGGTCAGCACTTTATCTCCATGATGTACAGCCATTTTTACATCGTGTTGTCGTTTTATTTGTTGTCACTTTATCTATCCCTGCTGGCATTACAGTCTGAAAAATACCGCGTAATTTTATTCATTGCTTCCTATTTATTTGCCGCGATCAATTTGTTGACAATGGAATATTTTTATTTTCTTGAGTTTGCGCGGATCATTTTGTTTTGGCAAATGTTCGGTAGAATGAAAAAAGTCCGTTTGCAAAAAACGATTCTATACTTCATACCTTATTTGATGATCTTTCTCGGCGTGACCTTTTGGCGCATGTTCTTCTTCACTTTCCAAAACGCCAGCTACAAATATGTATTGTTGGATGCCCTTCGGAATGATTTTCCCAGCGGTTTGTTGCTTCTGGTCAATAATATCGCCATTAGCTTTTGGCGGACAATATTTGAAGTGTGGATTTATTCTTTTGGCACCATCGGTTTGACTGGCTTTGGCCCGCTCACAATAACCTTGATGCTGGTTCTATTATTCTCAGTCATTTTGCTGGTCGGATTATTTCTTTTCAAGTTCGCATCTCCCGCCGATTCAAATGATCGTGACTTCGCAAAAAAAGCCGGCTTGATCGGTCTCGTCTTTTGGGGACTCTCAGGCGGGTCAGTTTGGATCATTGGGATTGTGCCTCAACTTAATTTTTCAATTGACCGTTTCATGCTGCCCTTTATGATGGGGTCGAGTCTGATCTTGGCTTGCTTGATCGCGTTAATCAAAAGTCAACGCACGCAAATGATACTGCTCGCATTATTGATCGGCTTCGCTGTTAGCAGACAATTTCGTTTGGAAGAGGTTTTTCGCAGTGACTGGAAAACCCAACAGGATTTATTCTGGCAAATGTCCACGCGCATTCCCGCGTTGGAAAAAGGAACCATCTTAATTTCAAATGATCTGCCCGTCACTTATTTTTCCGATAACTCATTGACCGGCCCGCTAAACTGGATATACAGCCCGCCGGGCGAAATGAATGTGATCCTTTACTTTGCCTCTGTCCGCATAGGGAAAACTTTGACAAGCCTCGAGCCTGGGCAGCCGCACGAACATTATTATGTAGGCCCCACGTTTTATGGAAATACATCCAATATCGTTTTATTTAATTATGACCCTCCCGGCTGTCTGCATGTGATCGATCCTGAAATTGATGAAGGCAACCGCTTGCTGCCGGAATTATTAAGAGATAATGCGCAATATTCCAATCAAAATGTGATTTTGTTTGATCGAAAAGCAGTCCTGCCGAAACAATTTTATAATGAGGAACCGCAGCATCGCTGGTGTTTTTATTTTACACAAGCAGAATTGGCCCGCCAGGAAGGGGATTGGGATCAGGTGGTGAAACTTGGTAACAAAGCTTTTACTTTAGCTGATCATCCAAACGACCCTGAAGAATATTTCGTTTTCATTGAAGGATATGCCAACACAGGAGATTGGGAAAAAGCGGTAGAATTATCTCAAGTTTCCTATAAGATATCGAAGAATTTCGTTAGGCCAGCCCTTTGTAAACTATGGGCTCGTATTGAGCGTGATACAAAAAGTGCACTTGAGCAGAAAGTCACTTTAGATAAAGCACGAAATATTTTTGAGTGTTTACCTTAAAAGTTTATAATGTAACTTTCCATGCAAAGTTGGCTCTTTTTTGTAAAATTGTCCTGATAAAATAAAAAGGAGGTTGAAGTCAAATACTATAATGCAAGTGCCGAATGTAAAGTTCAAATTTCATAAGGAGAAGAAGAATGCGTAAAAATATTTCCCGCCTCGCGATCATCGCGTTGGCACTCATGCTCGTCCTTTCAGCTTGCGGTGGCGCTAAACCCGCTGCAACAGAAGCCCCTGTCGCTGCAACTGAAGCCCCCGTCGCTGCGACTGAAGCCCCCGTCGCTGCGACTGAAGCCCCCGTTGCTCAAGAAGGCTTCCAGATCCCCGAAGTAGTCGCTGGCAAATTTAATGTCGCCATGGTTCTCATTGGACCGCACGATGACGGTGGTTGGTCTCAGTCCCATTACGAGGGCCTGGTCTATATTCAGGAGAATGTTCCGAATGTGAATATTGCTTACATTGAAAACGTTCCTGAAGGCGCTGACTCTGAACAGGTATTCCGCAGCCTTTCCCGCAAGGGCTTCAACTTGATCTTCGGTACATCCTTTGGCTTCGGTGACCCAATGGAAGTTGTGGCAGGCGAATTCCCTGACACAATGTTCATCCATAACACCGGCATTAAATCCAACTTCACCAACTTTGGCAACCTGATGGGCGCCATGGAAGATATGAAGTATCTGGCTGGTATGCTGGCTGGCGCGCGCGCCAAACAAGACGGTAACCCCAAACTTGGTTATATGGCTACCTTCCCGATCCCCGAAGAAATTCGCCTTGGCAACGCCATTGCACTCGGTATGAGGAAGACCTGCCCCGAATGTACTATGGATGTCCGCTGGCTCAACACCTGGCATGATCCCATTATCGAAAAAGAAGCCGCTGCTTCTCTCTTTGATGCGGGTGCGCAAGTCGTATTCACCGGCGCGGATACCCCCGCCGTTGCTGACGTTGCCCAGGAAAAAGGCAAGTGGGGCGTGACCTATGACTGGTTCGGCTCCTGCAAGGTTGAGCATTGCCTCACCGCTCCGTACTGGGTATGGGGCCCAATTTATGCAGGCATCACTGAAAAAGTGATCGCAGGGACTTACGTTCCAGGGTACGATTACTTCGATGCAGAGACCGGTGCTTTGGGTCTGTTTGGCTTTATGGAAGGCCAGACCATGCAGCCCGGCGTTGCTGATCTTGATCCTGCAGTGATCGCGGAAGTGAAAGATATTCTTGCCAAGATGGTCGCTGGTAAATTCACTCGTTTTGATGTGTTCACAGGCCCCATCAATGACAGCCTGGGTAACGTAGTTTTGCCCGCTGGTCAAAGCCTCAAACAAGTTGACCTCGATGCGTTCCCGGAATTTGGCTTGCCATGTACGATTCCGGTTTGTATGAAGTGGTGGGCCGAAGGCATTACCGCCGAATTGCCCAAATAACCTTTTGATAAAAGAGCCAGGACTCGCAAGGGTTCTGGCTCTCTTTGTATAAATTGCCCTGTGAAGTTGGAAATGAATTTCAAGAAATTACAGGCAATCTCAATATATTTTGATTTTAGCGCAGGAGCAACTCAGTGACAGAACAAACCTCCTCAACAGAACAAAAACTTATTATCGAAATGCGCGGCATTGTCAAACGCTTTCCCGGAGTATTGGCAAATGACCATGTTGATTTTAAGTTATTGCACGGCGAGATACACGGCTTGCTTGGCGAGAACGGCGCCGGTAAAAGCACCTTGATGAATGTGCTGGCTGGGCTCTACCGTCAGGAAGCTGGAACAATTCTGGTTAATGGGGAACCGAAAATTTTCTCTTCGCCGCGCGACGCAATAAAATCTGGCATCGGTATGGTGCATCAACATTTTATGCTGGTGCCGTCACAAACAGTCACTGAAAATGTATTACTAGGTCTGGATGAACCGCGCTTTATCATGCGTTTACCCGATTATGATTCCAATATCGCAGAATTGGGTGAACAATTTGGTTTGAAGGTGGACCCGCGCGCGAAGGTCTGGCAATTATCGGTGGGGGAACAACAACGTGTTGAAATTCTAAAAATGCTATATCGCGGTGTGGATGTGCTTATCATGGATGAGCCGACTGCTGTTCTTGCGCCGCAGGAAATCGAAGGTTTATTTGATACCTTGCGAGCCATGATCGCTCAGGGGAAATCAGTTATTTTTATTAGTCATAAATTACAGGAAGTCAGCGCCATCGCCGACCGCGTTAGCGTTTTGCGAAAGGGAGTTGCTACAGCTTCCGGTGTAGCTTCAAAAGGTGTTTCTCGTCAGGAGTTGGCGCGTTTGATGGTTGGGCGTGATATTATTTTTGCGCTTGATAAGAAACCCTGTCAACCTGGTGAAATTGTTTTGGATGTTCGTGATATTTATGCTGAAAATGATAAGGGCTTGCCCGCACTGCGCGGGCTTTCGCTCAACGTCCGCGCGGGTGAGATCGTGGGCGTGGCTGGCGTGGCCGGCAACGGTCAGAGCGAGCTTTCGCAAGTTATCTCCGGGATGCGTCAATGCAAAAAGGGGCAAGTTTTGCTTGGCGGGGATACCGTTAGCAATCATAGTACTTTATTTGGAATTCAACATGGCATGGCTTACGTCCCTGAAGACCGCAACCACGTCGGTAGCGCCCCAAATTTAAGCATCACAGATAATATTATTATGAAAAAATACCGCAAGTCGCCTATTTTGAAAAACGGCTTGCTGGATATGAAAGCGGCGACAAAACTCGCCAATGAACTTAAGCAAGCCTACGATATTATTGTGCCTAATGTTTCCACCCCTGTTCGATTATTATCCGGTGGAAATCTTCAACGAGTGATCCTGGCGCGTGAGATATCCGGATTGCCATCCTTCATGGTCGCGGTTCAACCTACCCGTGGGCTGGATGTTGGCGCGATAGAAGGAGTCCACCGATTACTGCTGACTCAGCGAGAGGCTGGTGCGGCGGTTCTGCTGGTCTCTGAAGAATTGGAAGAACTACTTTCGTTATGTGACCGTGTTTATGTGATCTACGAAGGAAAGATTATGGGGGAGATAATGATCAAGGGCGAGGGACACGATGAAGGGCTGGTCGATACGATCGGTCAAATGATGACGGGTACCCCGCTTGATCAAATCCAAAAAGAAGGAGTTGTCGCAAATGGCTGAGTCAAGATCTATCAAACAAAGAACGCCCCTGCGCATTCGCGTTGAACCGCGTTTAAGTGAACCGCCCGCCTGGTTTCCAGCCGTAGTCTCTTTTAGCGCGATCCTCGTGGCGTTGATCCTGGGAGGCATCCTAATTTCATTCGCGGGCGGCGACCCGATTCGTTCTTATATCCATATTGCCAAGGCTTCATTTGGCGACATCGGCGTGCTTTCAGACACGATCGTCAAAGCGACTCCGATCATTTTGGCGGCTCTGGCTTGCTCGGTTGCGTTCCGAATGAAGTTATGGAACATCGGCGCCGAGGGACAATTCATTATGGGCGCGTTCGGCGCGAGCGCGATTGTACTTGCACCTGTGCTGCCCGCCGAGACTCCGCGCTGGATATTTATTCCGGTGATGATGCTGGCAGGCATGGCCGCCGGCGCTTTATGGGGATTCATTCCCGGATATTTAAAAGCAAAGTTTAATGTCAATGAGATCATCAGCACATTGATGTTGAATTATGTGGCTGTGGCATGGGTAAACTTTTGGATCTTCGGCGTTTGGACGGAAGGTGGTTTCCAGATGTCACCCAAGTTTCCGGTGGCTGCCAACCTACCGCGTTTGACCGATTTCGCCAAGACTTTCCCGATCTTTCGCGGACTAACTACTCACCTAGGCCTGGTGATCGGAATCGTTGCTGCGATCATTTTGTGGTTCATTATTTTTCGCAGCCGCTGGGGTTATGAGATCCGTTTGATCGGTGATAATCCCCAGGCGGCACGCTATGCCGGGATTGATATCACCAAGAATGTTATCTGGGTGATGATGTTATCAGGCGCACTCGCTGGGTTGGGCGGCATGTCTGAAGTGACGGGTGTCGTTCACCGTTTGCAGACTGCTCCTCTTGCGGCCGGGTATGGATTTACAGGAATCATCGTAGCGTGGCTGGCGAAATTAAATCCGCTGGTTATTATTGTGGCTTCCGTATTGTTCGGAGCGTTGATCCTTGCGGGGCGTGAAATTCAACCTTCAGGCGTGCCCAAGATGATCCAGGGAATAATTCTGGTGTGTCTCATCGCCAGTGATTTTCTGCTTCGCTATCGAATCGTCATTGAACGCGGGGAGGAATAGGCCATGGACTTCACAGTTATTTTACAGGCAGGAATTGCAAGCGGAACGGTTCTGTTGTTTGCAACCATTGGTGAATTATTTTCCGAGCGGGCTGGTGTGTTAAATCTTGGTGTGGAAGGCATGATGCTGATCGGCGCGATGAGCGCGTTTAGCACCACCATCGCCACGGGTAATCCGTGGTTGGGTGTGCTGGTAGCCATGCTCTTTGCGGGGCTTATCAGCCAGATCCATGCTTTTATTGTGATCACCTTGCAGGCGGATCAGGTTGTAAGCGGCCTCTCGCTCACTTTTCTGGGAGCAGGCATCAGCTTGGTATTAGGCGAGGGATTAAGCAAGGCTGGGACGGTTGCACTTTTGCCAGATTTTTCGATCCCGCTGCTTACCCTTATCCCGATCATTGGGAAAATATTTTTCACCAATCAAAGCATTCTGGTTTACTTTGGTTATTTGCTGGTGCCATTATCGTGGTATTACATAAATCGTACGCGCCCGGGGCTGCACTTGCGCGCTGTAGGTGAGTATCCCTCCGCCGCGGATGCGTTGGGCATCAATGTTTTTCGAATGCGCTATTTCTATGTTTTTGTTGGCGGTATGTTGGCGGGACTGGCTGGCGCGACGATCAGTCTTGCTGTTTCGCCGGGTTGGTTTAGCGAATTGACTACGGGCGGGCAGGGTTGGATCGCCATCGGGTTGGTTATCTTCGCTCAATGGGATCCTTTCCGTGCGGCAGTTGGTGCATATGCTTTCGGTGCGCTGCGCCGCCTCATTCTGGATATTCAAGGGCCGCTTGTTTTATTGGGATTTGCCAATCCTTTTTATTACAATCCATATCTTGGATTCTTCCTGCAAATGCTTCCGTATCTTTTCACAGTCGTTGTCTTGGTAATCGGTTCGCGCGAAGCCATGCGCAAGCGCATCGGTGCGCCTGCCGCGCTGGGTAATCCTTATGTGCGCGGTGAACGCGGAAAATAATAAAAAAAATCCATCGGTTCGGTGGTCGCTCGCTGGCGTGTGCAGAGCCAGCAGCGGCGTTGGGTAAACCCATCGAAAAGTACCGCCGTCCAAAATATAAAAGGACACCACCTATGAACCTATGGCAAGAATATAAACGGCCTGCTTCCATATCAGAAGCCATTCAAGACCTCACTTCTGCGTCTGGTCCTGTCATGCCCATTGCGGGCGGAACAGATCTCCTGCTTGATTTGAAGCAAGGCCGTCACGCCCCCATCCACACATTAATTGATTTAACTTTTGTTCCGGAGATGTCTGTCCTCGAATTAAGAGGGGATGAACTCTATATCGGAGCCGCCGTTCCAGTCAACCGCGTTGCACTTGACCCGCTAACCGGTCTGCACGCCCAGGCATTGGTCGAAGCCTGTAACTTGATCGCGGGTCCGCAAGTTCGCAACACCGCCACGCTTGGTGGTAATGTTGCGCACGCTCTCCCCGCCGCAGACGGAACCATCGCCCTGACCGCACTCGAAGCGCAAGCCGAAGTCGCCAGTCCCACAGGGACACATCGTATGCCGTTTACGTCTCTTTTTCTTGGCCCTGGAGAATCAGCAATTAATAAAAACTCGGAGATCATTGTCGGCTTTTATCTCAAAAAAACTAAAAAGGGACAATCTTCGTGTTTCAAGCGCATCATGCGGCCGCAAGGCGTAGCGCTTCCTATTTTAAATTGTGCTGTTTGGCTTGAACGTGATGGAGATGTCGTCAAAGATATTCACATCGCTGTTGGACCCGGCGGGCCAATTCCTTTCCGCGCTACCGAAGCAGAAGATGTCCTGCGTGGACAATCCTTCAACGAAGAGATTTTTACCCGCACACTCGAATCACTTCTCGTACAAGCCAAATTCCGCACCAGTGCCCGCCGCGCCAGCGCAGACTACCGCAAGCATATCGTTGGTGGATTATTTAGTGATGTATTTGAAGCTGCGTGGAAGCGCGCAGGATAAGGATTAATGGTATGTCAAAAATAAACCTTTCAGTTAATGGGAAAGATTATTCACTCGGATCTGTCGCGGGCGAAACTTTATCGACCCTACTTCGCGATCGGCTTCGTCTCACTGGCACAAAGATCGGTTGTGAAGAAGCCGAGTGCGGCGCGTGCACCGTCCTTGTGGATGGAGAGCCGATGATGTCCTGTGTCTATCCTGCCGAGCGCGCCGATGGTAAGAACATCGTCACTATCGAAGGACTCGCACAGCGCGTTCATAACGAAATGAAACTTCACCCGTTGCAGGAAGCTTTTGTTGAACAGGGCGCTGTGCAGTGCGGATTCTGCATCCCCGGCCAAATCATGACTGCGTATGCTTTGCTCAAACGTAATCCAGATCCAAACAGCGATGATATTCGATTTGCTTTGAAAGATACTCTTTGCCGTTGCGCGGGTTATCCTTCGATTGAAAATGCCATCATCGCCGCGGCCGAAGCCTTACGGACAGGAGAACCCGTTCAAAAGCCGACGCACATTCCTGATTCAATTCATAATCACAAGACAGTCGGTCATAGTCACTTGCGCCCAGAGGCTGTGGAAAAAGTAACCGGCGAAGCCATCTATACCGATGATCTGACATTCGACGGCATGTTGTTTGCCAAAGCCCGCCGCGCCATGATTCCACATGGATTTTTAACCAAGCTCGATGTCTCCAAAGCAAAGGCACTCCCCGGTGTGGTTGCGGTTCTAACTGCTGAAGATATTCCAGGCGAACATAATCATGGACTGGTCATCTACGATTGGCCGGCGATAGTCGGCATCGGTGAACGGGTGCGTTATGTCGGGGATTCAATTGCCATCGTTGCCGCCGAGACTCAGGATATCGCCGAACAGGCGTCCGCGCTGATCGAAGCGGAGTTTGACCTCCAGCCCGTCATCACGGATCCAGTTCAGGCGCGTCAGGACGGCGTCCCTCAAATCCACGAAAAAGGAAATTTGCTTAAGCACATCAAAGTTCGCAAGGGTGATATGGATGCGGGTTTTGCGAAAGCCGATCTTGTTTTTGAACACACCTTCCACACGCCGGCCACTGACCACGCTTTCATCGAGCCCGAGTGCAGCATCGGCGTGCCGCTGGCCGATGGTCGCATGGAAATTTATGTTGGCTCGCAAATTCCGTATCAGGATAAAACACAGGTTGCGCGTGCGTTGGGTTGGGATGAGTCTCGCATCCGCGTTGTGGGTCAACTGATGGGCGGCGGTTTCGGCGGCAAGGAAGACATTATGGGACAGATCCACGTTGCCCTGCTTGCGAACGGGACTCAGCGCCCCGTGAAGTTGTTGTTTGATCGCCACGAAAGTTTGCTTGTGCATCCCAAGCGCCACGCCACGCAGATTCGTGTCAAGATGGGCGCGATGAAGAATGGCCGACTCGTTGCGGTGGATACCGAACTCTACGGTGACACGGGCGCATATGCGTCGCTCGGCGAGAAGGTGATGACCCGCGCCACAACGCACGCCGCTGGGCCGTATGACGTGGAAAATGTCCGCGCCGATTGTTACGCCATGTACACCAACAATCCGCCCGCGGGCGCGTTCCGCGGTTTCGGCGTCACGCAATCTGCATTTGCAGTTGAATCAATGATGGACATGCTCGCTGAAAAATTGGGTATTGACCGCATTGATCTGCGCCGCATGAACGCGCTGCACGTTGGAAGTATCACCAACACAGGACAGGAATTAAAAGAGTCCGTGGGCTTGATGGAATGTATTGACCGCGTGAATACGGAGATGCGCAAACACAACTCGGATCCATTCACGCCGATCACTGATCCTGCCAATCCGAACTTGGTACGCGCCTGGGGCTTTGCCTCTGCCTATAAGAATACAGGGCTCGGCGGCGGCGCTCCCGACATCTCTGGCGCGGATGTTGAACTATACGAAGACGGCACATTCCAAGTCCGTAGTTCAGCTGCTGAACTAGGTCAGGGACTCGTGACTGTCATGCGTTTGATCGTCTCCGAAGAAATGGCTGTCGCTCCAGAAAAAGTTCGCGTGCTTGTGATGGACACTGACTTGACTCCCAACGGTGGTCCGACAACTGCATCACGCCAAACATTTGTGACAGGCAACGCATCTCGCTATGCCGCAAAGACTCTGCGTGATGAGATCACCGCCACGATGGCGGAGAAATATGATGTGAAGCCCGAGCAAATTAAATTCAGGGACGGCAGTGTCCACGTCAATGGGACTTCGCTAACTTATGCAGAAATTTATAAAGAAATGAAAGCTCTTGGAAAACAGCCCTGCGTCCGCTACGAATACGAAGCGCCCAAGACCAAACCGCTCGGCGAAGGCGGCGACATGCACTTTGCCTTTTCATTCGGTGTGCAGGCTGCCGAAGTGGAAGTCAACAAGTTGACAGGCGAAGTGCGCGTTCTGAAAGTCATCTCAGCCAACGATGTGGGCATGGCGGTCAATCCGCTTGGCTTGCAGGGACAGATCGAAGGCGGCGTGATGATGGGACTCGGCAACGCTCTCACCGAAGAATTCATCGTCGAGAACGGCAACGTGATCACAGATCATCTTGCCCGTTATCGCGTCCCTGGTATTATGCTCACTCCAGAGATCACTTCCATCGTTGTCGAGCACCCTGTGGAAGCAGGTCCCTACGGCGCGAAGGGCGTGGGCGAAGTGTGCAGTATCCCAACCACACCCGCCATCACAAACGCTATCTACAATGCGGTCGGCGTGCGTATTGATAGGACGCCTGTGGATCAGGAGTTGATCGCCAATGCGATATGGGAGCGGGAAAGTGGGAAGTGATCAGTAATCAGTGAAAAAGGACTCTCAGGTTTTTTGCCTGAGAGTCCTTTTTGATTTGCTACTTCATTGCAACACGTGCTTTTGAAAGTTTCTTTTTCTGAACTGCCGCCACAGCGATATTTTTCTTTTTGCCCCGGGTAGTTTTGCTCTGAGATGGAAATTTCTTTACAGCCTTACTTTCAAGATAAAGCGTATCATAACTCAGGTCAATTTCCCCTTGCCATTCCACTGAGCCGGATACTACACGTGCTGTTTTGAAAAGAGCGGTATTTTTCCATCGCGCAAATACGGGTTTGTTGAAATACGGTGTCAAGTCAAAGATGCGTTTTTCGCCATTTTCAAATGTCAATAGCAGGCGGTAGTCTTCCTTAAATTGAATGGATTTTACATAAGGATTCATTTGCGCTCCTATTTCAATGGGTCAATCTTGAAGACTTCTTCCCCTTTAACTGCCAGCTTCCAATCGGCGTTCAATTCTTCGCGGCGAATTTCAATCCATGCCAACACAAGACGAGTCTTGCTGTTTGGAAATTTACCAGCAAGTAATTTGCCATCTGCAATGCTAAAGACAGCCTTGTCCCCTCCATACTCTACATGAATATGGGGAACATGATGCTGTTTATTGTCTGTATAATACATGCGGACAATGACGCATTAAAACATGGATAGGATTGGCATGTTATTTTCTCCTAACCGAATTATATCCCGACTTTTAACGGGATATATAATTTCCATCTGTGATGCTGTCGGCGTGCGAATTGACAGGACGCCTGTGGATCAGGAGTTGATCGCGAATGAATTGTGGGAGAGGGAAAACAAGAAGTGAAAAGTAATCAGTGAAAAAGGACTCTCAAGTTTTCAAGCTTGAGAGTCCTTTTCATGTCTGCTTGCATATCGGGTAAAATCAGGCGAGGAAAAGGATAATTATGAACAAATTCACCGGCTATCGCTGTTCACTTTGTGGCGCTGAATACCTGCCCGGTCAGGTCACGTACACCTGTCCGAAGGATGGCGGCAATCTGGATATCATTCCTGATTACGAAGCCATCAAGAAGAAATTCCATCCCGAAGATATTACCTCGCGGACTGAGTCTTCGCTTTGGAGGTATCTTCCGCTCTTGCCTGTGGACGAACCTGAAGGAGATTCTACTCCACTGCACGCTGCAGGCTGGACGCCCGTATTTGCTCTACCGCGACTGGCAGAAAAACTCAACCTCAAGCATCTCTGGTTGAAAGACGAGTCTCGCAATCCAACAGCTTCATTCAAAGATCGCGCCAGCGCAGTCGTTGTGACTCGCGCGCGCGAACTCAAAGCTGAAGTGGTGGTGACTGCATCCACAGGTAATGCGGGCGCGGCCTTGGCAGGCATGTCCGCTGCAGTGGGACAGAAGGCAATCATCTTTGCGCCTAAATCCGCTCCGCAGGCCAAGGTGGCGCAGCTGCTCATCTTCGGCGCAAAAGTGATTCTAGTGGATGGAACCTACGATGAAGCATTCGATCTAAGCGTCAAAGCCTCGAATGAATTTGGCTGGTATTGCCGCAACACTGGATACAATCCATTTACATTGGAAGGAAAGAAGACCGCCGCTTTTGAAATTTGGGAATGGTGGCTGGAAGCTCATCGAGAGTGGCATCAAAAAGACAAACAGCTTGATGATCACGCGCCTCTCACTATTTTTGTTTCAGTTGGTGATGGCAATATTATTTCAGGTATTCACAAAGGCTTCAAGGATCTGTTTGCATTAGGCTGGATTCAAAATATGCCGCGCATCATCGGCGTGCAGGCGGAAGGTTCCGCAGCGATTGCAAATGCGTTTAACGCAAACACTGAAATCATCACACCCGTCTCTGCTACGACGATCGCGGATAGCATTTCCGTAGATCTGCCACGAGATGGAGTCCGCGCGGTGCGGGCTGTGAAGGAAACTGGTGGAAAATACATCACCGTGACCGATGAGGAGATCATTAAGTCTATTGCGGAACTTGGCAGAATGGGAGTCTTTCCCGAACCGGCTGGAGCGACGGCTTATGCGGGTCTGGTCAAAGCGGCAGGTTCGGGCGTCGTCCGAATTGATGATCCAGTCCTCGTTATGAATACAGGCAGCGGTCTCAAAGATATCCGAGCGGCGATGAAGGCCGTTATCGAAGCGCCGATCATTGAACCAACTTTGTCAGCGGTGAAAAAATTATTATGAAAAATAAAAATAATATTGCCTGGAGTGATTCTTTTCGCTATGTAGTTGGGATCATCATCTTTATCGCTATTGTTGCGCTGCTGCTATACGCGCACGAAGCTGTTAAGGCGTTGATCATTGCGGCATTTGTAGCATATCTCATCAGCCCTGCTGTCAGCTTATTAATGGACCGGACAAAACTCTCGCGCATTGCCGCGGTCAACATTGTATATTTCTCTTCATTGATCGTTTTGGTGGGGGTACCTTCCATCTTAACTCCGATCTTTTTTGACGAAATAAAAATTGTCGCGCAGGATTTGTTGGATCTATCGAATGAGATCAGTGTGATACTTTCGAAGCCTGTGCAGTTAGGCGGAATGGCTTTTCATTTTGAACAACTTGGGGCCAGCCTGGCGAATGTGCAGAATGTAATTCTGACGCCGCTGCCTGAAAAAGCCTTGGCATTACTTGAGACAACCTCTGTTGGTGTCTTATGGTTTTTGGTGATCATCGTGGGCATACATTTATTCATGAGTGAATGGCCGCAGATGCGTGTGCGATTATTGGAACTTACTCCGCCGTCGTATCATGATGATGTGCGTGAATTATACAGACGCGTGCGCGGCATATGGATGGCCTACCTGCGCGGGCAGATCGTGTTGATGATCATTGTTGGGATCGTGTTTACGATTGCGTGGATGATCATGGGGATACCGGGCGCTTTGGTGTTGGGTGCGATCGCGGGGCTCTTCACGCTTGTGCCTGACGTGGGCCCTTTTGTGGCGGTTATGCTGGCAATGTCTGTTGCTTTATTGGAAGGTTCGAGTTGGATTCCGCTTTCAAATTTTCTGGTAGCGGGCATTGTTTTTGTTGTTTATTTGGTTTTGATCAATCTGAAAAATTTTTGGCTGCGTCCTTACATTATGGGACGCAGTGTCCATATGAATGAAGCGTTGATATTTATTGCCATTATGGCGGCGACTATTTTGGAAGGTATCATGGGCGCGCTTTTGGTTGTACCTATTCTGGCTTCGATGATGGTGATCCTTGAATATTTTCGCTGCCGTGTATTGGGGCTGCCGCCCTTTAAGGATGGGGATGATCAGCAATTTGTTGATTCACCGCAAAAAATTGGATCATTGCGCCGCACCTTCATCCGCGCGCAGGCTAAAACGAAAAAAGACGTATGAAAATAATATATTCCATTATTGCGCCTATCTATAACGAAATCGATAATCTCCCTGAACTCTATCGTCGCGTAAAAAAAGTGATGGACTCTTCCGGCGAGCCGTGGGAGCTTCTCCTCGTAGACGATGGTTCAACGGATGGCTCAACCGAAGGAATCCGCGAACTCGCGCAAAAGGACGCAACTGTGCGCCCGATCATTTTTGCGCGCAACTTCGGGCACCAGGTTGCCATCACCGCAGGCTGGGATTACGCGCGCGGTGACGCGATTATCATTATTGACGCTGACTTGCAGGATCCGCCTGAAACCATCCTTGAACTTGCCAAAAAATGGAAGGAAGGCTACGAGGTTGTTTATGCTGTGCGTGGCGAGCGTGAAGGTGAATCATGGTTCAAGAAATTCACCGCCGCCATGTTCTACCGTTTGATCTACAGCATTACGGATGTGAAAATTCCAGTGGACACTGGCGACTTCCGCTTGATGGATCGCAAAGTGGTGAATGTTCTCAAGCAAATGAAAGAACGTCACCGCTTTCCACGCGGCATGTCAGCCTGGGTTGGGTTTAAGCAAATTGGTGTGAAATACAAACGCGCCGCGCGCGTTGCGGGAGTGACGAAATATCCATTCAGCAAAATGCTCAAGCTTGCGTTGAACGCCATTACAGGCTTTTCATATTTCCCTTTACAAGTTGCCACATATTTTGGATTTGCTTCAGCAGGCGTTTCCATCCTTGCCATTCCAGTTGTCATTTATATGCGTATCACAGGCTCTGGCGCATTCTTTGGTCAAGCTACAACCTTGATCGCGGTGCTATTCCTCGGCGGCGTGCAGCTTATCTCTTTGGGTATTCTCGGCGAATATATTGGGCGTTTATACGATGAAGCCAAGGGCAGACCGCTTTATATCGTCCGCGACGCGCCTGATGATCAGTAACCAGTGAATAGTAATCAGTCGGCGGTCTCACGAAAGTAGGCGCGACTTTTTTATCATCCCCATCTTCCCCCCATGAGCCTCTCCTTCCTAAAAGACCGTACTTTTATCCGTGAATTGCTGGTGATCGCGATTCCCATTTCCTTTCAACAACTCATCAACGCCTCGCTCAATATGATCGACGTCATCATGGTCGGGCAGTTGGGCGAGACCGCCATCGCCGCGCTTGGTTTATCCAACCAGGTTTTCTTTGTATTAATTCTGATCCTTTTCGGTGCAACCAGCGGCATGGCCATCTTCACCGCACAATTTTGGGGCAAACAGGAGATCGAACCGATCCGTAAAGTATTGGGCATGAGTCTGATCATCTCTATTACCGTCGCACTCCTTTTTAGCCTTGCGGCAATCCTCATGCCTGAAACCCTGCTTGGCTTTTATACAAAAGATACTGAAGTCATTCGTCTTGGGAGCAGTTATCTGCGCATTGTCGGCTTCACATATATTCCAGTTGCAATCGCCACCGCCTACATTGCCGTGATGCGCAGTATTCAATTGATCCGCATCACAGTCATTGCGACCATCTCCGCGTTGATCTTCAAGACCATTTTGGGATATGGATTGATCTTCGGAATTGGTGGACTTCCTGCGCTGGGAGTGCGAGGTGCCGCGATCGGCACCGCATCAGGCTGGACCCTGGAACTGGTTCTGCTCCTCATCCTGATCTACACCCAGAAGACTCCGCTTGCCGCCAACCCGTTGACATTTTTCTCCTTCGATCTGCCATTTTTTACACGCGTACTTAGAACTGTTTTGCCTGCGGTTGCGAATGAACTTTTCTGGTCGGTGGGTATCACAACCTATAATGCTATTTACGCCCACATCGGTACTGATTCAATTGCCGCGATCAACGTCAACGCGACGATTGAGGAACTTGGCTTCGTTATATTCATCGGGCTTGGCAATGCCTGCGCGGTGATGGTCGGTAATCGAATTGGCGCAGGCCGCAAGGACGAAGCCTACGAAATCGTTCGGCGGGTCATCATCCTGGGAATGGCCTTCGCAATGAGCGTTGGTTTAATTGTTTTTTTGCTGCGCGATGTGATAGTCGGGCTTTATGCACTTTCCCCCAGCGGAGAAAATAATGTCCGTTGGTTATTGCTGGTCATGGCAAGTACTTTGTGGATCCGCATGTTTAACTTCGCGATCTTCATTGGCGCGCTGCGGGCAGGCGGCGACACGCGCTTTGCGTTGATCATGGAGATATGTTCCATTTGGCTGATCGGAGTTCCAGCCGCGTATGTAGGCGCGTTTGTGCTCAATCTGCCCGTATATTTTGTTTATCTCATGGTGGTTTTGGAAGAGGTGGCAAAGGCATTCGTGAGCGTCTGGAGATTCAGGTCACGAAAATGGATTCACGATCTGGTGAATATATAATAATAATAATAAAGAGGAGCTGCTGTTTTTTGCGGCTCCTCTTTATTCTATGCCTGAATTATTATGGCAGTATATTTTGCGCCGCCGCGCATTCTGCCGAGTAAGCCGAAGAAGTAGAACATTGCACCATATTTTTTCTTCATCAATACTTCCAGCTGTTTGATCGTTTCGGGGGATTCATTGGTCTGGGCGCGGGCGTCCAGCCACTCACCTGTGGGTTCTCCTGAAGCTGTCGAAGGCGCAACGCGGACCGTGCCATTGTTGCGAATCCGCTTGGCTTTGCCAGACCCAGCCTGGGTCCAGACCTGAAGCATTTCTTCATCCTGCACAAACCAAACGGGAGTTTTGATTCCCTGTCCATTTTTGCGAAAGGTTTCGATATTCAAATATTGCTGTTTTTCAAATTGTTTGAGATTCACAGGAGTCCTTTGTATTATTTTGATTTCCAATCATTGAAGTGCTGCCACTCAATGTTGGATAATAGTAATTTCAAGTCGAAGAAGAGTATAACCGAGGTTTGTTTTGGCGATATATCCCAGGTTGTATTTGTGAGCGTGATAATATCCATCAGAGAGGAATTAGCTATGGTAAGAAAAATAAGTTTGCAATGATATAAGGAATAAGCCGTGAGAGGAATCGGCTTTTGTCATTTTAGTGTGGAAAGAAATTCAGTCACGGCTTGCATGAATTCAATTGGTTTTTCTTCATGGGGAAGATGTCCGCTTTGTGCTATTACTTTTAGCATGGCGTTGGGTAATTCGTCCGCCAGGCGCAGCGACTGTTCGGTTGGGACGATGCGGTCATCGTCGCCTGTGATGACAAGCGTTGGCACGCTGATTTCAGATAGTCGTTCAACCAATCCACTTTCCTGGCTGGAGACTGTGAGCTGCCAGAGTGCCTTGTCCCAGTTTTCAATTTGAAGTGGTTTTTGATAGCCTTCGAAAATAGCGGGTGTGATCTTGGATGGATCGTGCCAGGCTGTTTTTATGAATTCAGTTCCCTGTGCCTGAAGTTGACGCGCCAGGAGTGGCCCGAGATGATTCATTTGCGGTGTATTCAAAATTGGTCTAACCCAGGAGGGCGCGCCGCCGCCCGCGTAAACTGCCGCATCCACAAGGATCAACGCTTGCACGCGTTCTGGGTATTGCAGAGTGACCTGCATGGAAACTGTTCCGCCTGCTGAATTGCCGATCAAAATTGCTTTTTCGATGTTGAGCTTATCCATTAATCCAATCACAAGATCGACCTGCGCCTGCGGGCTATAGGGATTTTCCCCTTCCCAGTTTAGCGGGCGTTCGGTCAAACCGAAAGCGGGGCGGTCGTATGCGATCACGGTTCCAAATTTTGATAATGGTTCGGTCACTTCATGCCATGAGAATAGGCTTGCGCCAAATCCGTGCAGCAGAATAAAAGTGGGTTCGCCTTGTCCGTATGTTTTGTAATGTACTTTAAATCCGCTCAGTTCAATGAATTGGCTATCCGCGTCTGCTAATTGCTCAACGGATTTTGTGCTTTCGAGTGGCGGCACACTGACAAGGAATGGCCCGATTATTACTGCAAGGAAAAGTGTGACAAGGATAATTCCGGTGGCGCGTAAAATATTTTTGATCTTCATTTATTTTCCTTTGAAATACTGTATGCTTTCAGTGTTCTTTCTTTTACGATTCCATGTTCCACAATCGGTTTATCAGGATAGCCCGTCACTTTGATTTTATTTTCCCAGGGCGCGTGAATCTCTTTAGCATTTACCCCGCGCAATTCGGTAACCCACTTGCGGATGTAATCTCCGTTCAGGTCGAACTTTGCACTTTGTAAAACAGGATTAAAAATTCTAAAGTATGGCGCGGCGTCTGTGCCTGTACCCGCTGTCCATTGCCAGCCGCCGTTGTTCGCGGCTATATCACCATCGAGCAGGTTTTCCATGAACCACGCTTCACCCCAACGCCAGTCGATCAATAAGTCCTTTACCAAAAAGGACGCGACGATCATCCGCGCGCGGTTGTGCATCCAGCCAGTTTCTTTGAGCTGGCGCATTGCCGCATCCACAATCGGCATACCCGTTATTCCATTTTTCCAAGCGCTGAATTCGGATTCTTTATTTCGCCACGGGATGTTTGCCAGCGAAGCGTTGAAGGCGTTTTTGCTGACATGCGGAAAGTGGTAGAGGATTTGGATATAGAACTCGCGCCAGATGAGCTCGTTCAGCCAGATTTCCGCCCCAGATCTTTCCCCGGCGCTTTCTGACTTTGCCCAAGCCTGCTTCGCCGCACTGACAGCTTGTCTCAGCCCGAGCATTCCGAATCGCAGGTATGGCGAGAGTGCGGACGTTCCATCCAAGTCCATGCGATTTCTGGTTTCAGCATATGCAAATATTCTTTCCGACATAAAATCTGTTAATTGCCGCAGTGCTTTTACTTCACCCGCAGGGAATAATGGATTGCTCTCAAAACTTGGAATGGCTTCACTTTTAATTCCCGCGGGCGTGTTGAGATATTTTGGCGCAGGAATTAATTTTATGTCCTGTAATAATGATTTCCATACTTTTGAATACGGTGTGTAAATGGTGTAAGGTTTGCCGTCCGCTTTTTTGACAAACTCGGGATGATGAACGATTTGACCATGGATAAGTTGCAGTGGAAGTTGACTTGCCACAAGCGCGTCGCGTTTGCGGGCGTAGGGTGTGTAATCTTCTTCAGCGAAAATTGTTGTTGAGTTGGTTTCTTGAATTAGCTGACAAAACACGTCAACGGGTTTGCCTGCGCGGATGACAAGATATGATCCGCGCGATTGCAAATTTTTATTGAGGGAGGAAAGCCCTTCGTAGAGAAAACTTTGTCGGCGCGGAGATTGAGAGGCGAATGCAGGGTCAAGGATAAAGACTGGGATGACGTCACCAAGCCTGAGTGCGGAATGAAGCGTTGGGTTATCAGTCAGCCTTAAGTCGCGGCGAATCCACCAGATCGAAGTCATGCTGTTTTGCGTCGTTTGAAGATTCTGAAAATGATGAATCCTAAAATGACTGCCGCACCTGCGAGCAGATATGCGCCGTGCCCGAAGAAGAAATGAACTTGCACCCACCAAACTGGGAAGAGAAAGAAATCGCCCACCCCAAATACTTCTGCGCGCCCGCTGTCCATTACATATTTTCCGGCCAGACCATCTGGCTGCCAGATGACAAGATAATATTCACCATCGGCGGGCAGGGATATGTCGAGGTTTTGGCGTCCCCAGTAAAGTGTTTGGGTGAACGGCTCGTAGAAATCGGCGCTGACTTCGGAAGGGAAGATGAGCGCGCCGAGGTTTTCTGGATGTTCAGACGGGAGTTGATCGTGATCAGCTTCGGGCAAGCCAGGACCAAAGAGCGCCATGTTGACCGAATAATTTTCTAGACCTTTTACTGCGGGGATATTAACACCAGCGTAAAGATTTTGTCCCTGCTTGCATTCGAAGGTGTACACGTGGACTTTGTCTGCGGGCAGGCTGCGATAGAAGGCGAAGGATGTGGATAAGTTGTCGATGATTGTGACATCTTCATCGCCCCACATCGGACGATGAGCAGAGACGCTTGAAACAGGAGCCAATGAAACAAGCGCAATGATGATGAGAATCAACAATCGTTTGAGTTTCATGTCAATTGACCCTGAACGGTGTTTTGAGCCTGTACTTTCTTTCCATTGACTTCGAGATCGATCTTGTTGTTGCGATCCAAGGTTAACTTGCCAGTGTTGTTGGCGTTGTCGTTGAAGTTGAGAAAACCATAAGCGCGGATGCGAGTACGGCCAATGAGCGAGAGCGCGAGCTCGCTGGTGATAAGGCCGGTTAATTCGGCGGTGTAATCGCCTGACTTGAAATTGAATTTGGATGGCGCGGGCATGCCGAGTCCGCGCAAGCCAACGGTGGTGCCTGTGATCTCTTCGCTGCCTGAAAAAATGTCTTTGTTGGGCATGACGGCGGTGTATGTAATTAAATAATGCGGCGTTGTTGAGACTAATCTGGCAGTGACCATTGCGCCTGTCAGCGGATCTGCTTCGCTCACTTCATCACCTTTTGAGTTGAATTGCGGCTGATAGTAAGCGCGCCCGAAAGAGGTGGAGGATGTGACTGCATACATGGCGATGTGCGCGAGGGCTTCAGCAGTTTTATTTTCCGCAATTAATGCAGGGACAGATATCAGCCGTTGCGTTTTGTGCATACGGCGTACCACATACCCGAGCAGAGTGATGCCATTTGGCGGTAGTTCATAACGGACAATTTGATCGAACATGATTAATCCGAAGCGAGCGTTGGCACAGTTTTATTCTGCTTGAGTGTGGCAACGATGGGATGATTGAATATCGTAAAGTAAACATAAATGCTGACTCCGACCATGACGAATGCGCCGAATGCGCCTGGCGCCCATGCGCCAACCTGTTGCAATAAGACGCCGCCGAGAAGTGGGGCAATGATGCGAGTGGAACTTTCCACTGCCGTGGATAAACCCAGAATGCCGCCGATCTCCTGTGGGGCCACGGCTTTCGTGAGTGTGCTGGAAAGTAATGTGTTGAGCAGTCCGCCTGACATGGCGGTGGGCGTCATGATGATGTATAGCCATAAAACGGATGGAGCCAGCGCCCAGCCAAGTAATGAAATTCCCATCAAGACCACAGAAGCGGTGATCAGTACATCTTCACGGAAGCGGTTGGTGAGGCGGCCAACGAGAAATCCCTGCACGATGACGGAGAGCACGCCAACATAAGTCAACACAAAACCAGTATCGCGCGCGCTGAGATTAAATTTAGCGAGCGCATATAACGAGAAAATGGTTTGAAAGATCGCGAATGCCAGGCCGAAGAAGAAACGTGTGATCAGGATCGAACCAGTGAACGGACGTTGAAACGCGACCAGTAGAGCATTCAAAGAAACGGCTGGACGTTTCTCGGTCATTTGACTGCGCTTCTCTTCGGTGAGTGATTCGGGCAGCCAGGCGTAGATCAAGATCAGGTTAAGGAATGAGATCGTCGCGGCGGCAAAGGCCGGCACGGCATAGCCCCATTGACTGAGCAATCCGCCGGTGACGGGACCGATGATAAAGCCGAGTCCGAATGCCGCGCCGATCATGCCCAATCCCTTTGAGCGATCTTTTGCATCGGTCACATCGGAAATGTAGGCTTGCGCCACGCTCAAGTTGCCACCCGTCAAACCGTCAATGATTCGGCTGGCGAACAACATCCACAAGGCGTTGGCGAAGCCGAGCAGCAAAAAGCCAAGAAAAGTTCCGAAGACGCTGAGCAGCAAAATCGGGCGGCGTCCGAAACGGTCAGAGAGTCGACCAAGGATCGGCGCGCCGATCAATTGCATCAATGCGTAGGATGCGATCAAAATACCAGTCGTGGTTTGATTCGCAGAGAAAGTTTTTGCGTAATATGGCAGTAGCGGCAGGATTAGGCTGAAACCGAGCAGGTCTATGAACACCACTAAAATAATTGAGAAGAGACGTTTGTTATTCATTTTTTCCTTTTATATATTTTGATTGATACACTTTTTGATAGTGCAATTCGAACTCAGGAGTTTTTCCAGTTTTGGTCAGGTTCTCCCAGCCGACGCGGATCAGGCCGAGCAGGGGAGTCCATGGTTTGAACAACTGGATTTCGGTAAACTCCCTGCGGTTGTTGGTTATTGTTTTCACCAACTTATCCGCGGCATGTTTGGCAGGCTGACCAAGAAAGCGCAGAACGAAACCAAAGTTCTTCATCAGTTCCCTGCCGCGCTCGCCGACCACGATTGGACTCGTAAGCATATCGGTGGTCATCATGCCAGGACTGAATCCCAAAATTTGCACGCCGCTGCCTTTTAGTTCGGTTGCGAGAGTGCGGGTGAAAGACGTGATCCAGGCTTTCGTCGCACCATAAAGTCCAGTGGGTGAAGCGGGGCGCAGAAAACTTCCGTTGCCATAAATGTTGACGAGCAGACCCTCTTTGCGCGGCAGCATGTAATGCATGATCGCCTGTGTGCATTGCAACACACCGAGATCGTTTGACAGGAACATATCCAACGCTTCCTGTGGATCCATATCCAGCATCATGCCTGCGGCGTTGGAATAGCCAGCGTTGTTGATCCAGATGTCGATTCGGCCAAATTCTTTTATGACATCCTCAACCAATTTGTAGACTTGTTCTTCTTCGCGGACGTCCATCACAAATCCACTCACGCGACCTTTGGATTGGAGACTGGCTAAAGAATTGTCCACTGCCTGTTGGCTTCTTCCGGTAACGGCGACGGTTGCTCCCGCTTCGAGCATGGACTCGGCGATGGCGTAACCAAATCCGCGTGAAGAACCTGTTACTACAACGATCTTATTTTTTAGATTCATGCCGCCTCTGAAGTTATGCTCTGAGGTTTGCGTTTGAACAGATTAACGATCCAGTTGATGAGTAGGAAGAGGCCGTATAGTACAAAGATAAATAGATAATCAATAACGGGAATACGAATGACTTCATTCAAGTCACCGAGCCGTCCCATAAAAGCATACGTGCCGACAGTGATGACGATAAACCCGATGGCGAGTCCGCGTTTGGTCCAGGTACTTAATCCGAGACCATACATTTGAGTGAGGATGATCATTGCGCCGAAGCCGAAGGCGAACATCTGCCAGAAGGCCTGTCCCTGAAAGATGGCAACTGCTACGCCGTGGATCAACACGAAGGCTTCGAGGAAGAATGTCCAATATTTATTCAAATGGGTGCGATTGAAAATCAGCGCGGATTGGGCGATGATCAGGAAGTTATAATAGAATCCCATCAAATGCCCGAAGGTGTTGGCGGTCGGGTGATACCAGTAATCGTAAATGATCGCCCACGCAAAAAGGTAGCCGTGATATTTTTTGACGATCTCGATGAAGGCCGTGTGGAATTTAAACTTCTTGCCGAAGATCAACCCGCGGCGCGGGGTTTCGAGAATAATGATGATCATCAACATGACCGCCACAGATCCGAGCGCGGTCACTTCGGGTACATCCTGCGCGAGACCGTCATACCATAGTTGAGTCTGTGCTACATGCAGCAGTGCGAATAAAATATTTACACCGATCAACGCCCAGTTGAACCATTGCAAATTATTCGTGTACTTTGGTTTCTCGCGTTTGGCGTACCAGATCAATCCCCACACGATCAGGTTATGGAGAATGTATCCAAGCCAGGCGGTGATGCGCGCCATGTCGCTGCGTTCCACCAACCGCCACGGATAGGCGAATGGGACGGTATGCCCTATAATCTCGAAGCGGGTCAGGCTGGCGGCGGTAAATCCGATCACAGCCGTCAAAGCGGCGGAAATGAGCACGCCGCCAAGTATCAATTTAAGGGAATTATTTTTTGTTTGCATGGTTTTCTCTTTATAGTATCAGGATGATTCCTGCTGCCACAATGATTTGTAAAATTTGAACGATCGATATTCTCCAAAATCCAAAAAACTATTTGCCTGCTTTTTTAGTAGATGAAAATTACAATCGGGGAATTAATACAGGAGTACTTTTCTTGTAGGACTCATAATCTGCCTGTCCGCCCCATTTTTTATCAGCCTTATTCTCAAGCAGTGGAACTCCACTGACACGAGTCAGAAGCAAAGTGACAAACACAGGAGAGATCAAAGCGACCCATTGCCAGCCTTGCAGAACAGGTAAGGCGATCATTGCCACGCCGACCCACAGAATGATCTCACCAAAGTAATTGGGATGACGGGACCGTGACCATAGCCCTGTTTGGATAAACTTGCCTTTGTTATCAGGATTCGCGTTGAAGCGGCGTTTTTGAGAGTCGGCGGCAACTTCAATGGCAAAGCCGAAAATCCAAACCAGAAAACCGATAATGGCAAATAGATCCAATTCCTTGCGGCTGGTGCTTGTAATGGCAACCAGTGCCGCAGCCATCGTGAACGTTACCCACAAACCCTGGATGGTCCAAACGTTTAGAAAACGGATAAAGGAAGGTTTGATCTCGTCAAACCGATCATCCTTCCCCGCTTTTTGGATGCGACCGAACAGGAAACTGCCCAGTCGGATTGCCCAGATGACGACAAGAGCCGCCAGTAAAATTGATCTTCCATCAGCGCCTTTGCTAAAAAAAACTGCAATTGCAATGACGGAAATATAAGTGAGACTTCCAGTCAGATCGAAGAATTTTTCAGTCTGCGCCAAATAGGCCGGGATAAAGACCAGCCACTGGATCAGAAAAGCCAGCCCGACTGAAAAAGCAAATAATGGAACTCCAGCAATCGAAGCCCCACCCTGACTGCCCGCCAAAGCGACCAGAATGCCGATCAATATCAAAATAGGAAATGCAATTAGTGCATTGCGATCTGTTGTTTTCATGAAATTTTCTCCTCGTATAATTTTTTGTTGAACACGGATTAAAACCCGCGCCGCTGACTTTGCCATGGGGCTGGAGTGTCGTTGCGAAATTCGTCCACGCTGGGGCCGCATAACTGTCCAAGACGCATGGTTCCATATAGATAGCTGACGATCAACAATAAAATTGTCGCAGGCCAGCCGGTGATGAAGTTGGTGATTGCCAATGAATTGACATTCTTGCTTTCAAATAGTGAAAATTGCAGAAATAATCGGGCGGCGAAGAAAACTGTCCATGCGAAGGTCACTTCACTGTAGGCAGGCCGGACTTGCGGATGCCAGTACCAGTCTAATGGCCAGCGGCGGGCGAGGAAGCTTGTCCATGCCACCATGGGTCGGCGGATAACCAGACTTACGATTGTCAGCAGCAAAGTCATACTTCCGCTGATGAGTCCGGGTAGAAAAAATCCTTCTGATTTTCCAAGGAACCATGCAATGCCAATTGCGATTGCGACACTGCCAACGCCTGCGAGCGCGTACAACAAAGATTGTTTGCGGATCACCCGAACGATCGCGATTACAACAGAGAGCGCCAAGGCGCTCCACATCGCGGCTTGAAATCCGACCAGTCCGTTGATCACAAGAAAAATGATCGGCGGCAGAATCGCGTCAAGAAAGGAGTTGCGTCCTGCGAATACGATGCGAAGTTCATCCAGTAATTCGCGCCATTTATTTTGTTTCATATTTACGCGTGTTTTCCAAGCCAGAATTTACGCCAGTCGCCATTGCTGGATTGGAGTGTAATGAAAGCATATAAACTGCCAGCGAAGAATCCAAGAGTCATCATTGCGACTGTCCATAGGATGGCGAGGGGGAGGGATTTTTCGCGGTATATGATCCAGACAGAGAAGAGCGTGAATCCAGTGTACAGGTCTACGAGCGAGACGATGCCCCATGGCATGGCAAACAGTTGACTGCCTTCGCCGAAGAAGTCACCGCGTGTGAATCCGTTAATGAGAACGGTGGTCATGGCAAGCATGCCGAGTACGGAAATAAGTTTCGCGATTTTCATGGTTTACTCCTTTGAGATGCAGGCAAATCCAAGCGCGCCGATGCCGAGATGTGCCCCGAGAACGGGGGTGATTTGAACGATGGACACTACACCTTGCGGGAAGAAAGAGTGAACTTGTTCATAGAGTGCTTCGGCTTCTTCTTGAACACCGGCATGTAGGACTGCCAGTTTTTCATACGGAGCATATTCGGCCAGCCAAGCTAATAAACGTTCAGTTGCACGTTTTTGTGTGCGTGTGCGGTGAGCGCTGGCTTTGCCCATATTCATATGTACCAAAGGTTTGACTTGTAATATTTCTCCAAACCTTGCAATGGCGAAGTTCATTCGTCCACTGCGGCGCAGATATTCAAGAGTTTTTAGTGATGCGAAGACGTATGTGCGCTTCATCACTTCCTGTAAGGTGGATATGATCTCTTCCATCTTTTTGCCAGTCTGCGCCATCTGTGCGGCTCTTTCAACGAGGAATCCAGTCCCGAGGCTGAGTTGACTTGAATCCAGCACAGTAACAGGAATGCGGGTAAATTGTTCGGCAGCGATGCGCGCTGATTGGATGGTGGCGCTTAAAGTTTCTGAGATGTGAATGGACAGAATGGCTTGCGCGCCTTCATCCGCAAGCCGCTCGTAGGTTTGGGAAAAAGTTTCAGGGCTGGGGGTGGCCGTCTTGGGAGAAGATTGATAGTTTGGCAATCGAGCGTAAAACTCTGCCCGTGACAGATCTATTCCATCCAGAAAAGATTTGTCATCCACGTTAATATGCAATGGGACAACTGTGATGGCTTGTTGACTCACAATTTCTTCCGGCAAGTCGCAGGTGCTGTCGGTGACAATGGCAATTTTCAAGGCTTTCTCCTCAAGTAGCTATGTTTCGTTTTATACCGGAGCCAGCGTACCGGCAAAAATCATCCAGGCTAAAACTGTCTTTGCTACCAAGCTTAGGATAATGAAGGCGCGCTCGCCATACAAGTAGTTTTTCCACGGCCCGATCTTTTTGTATTGAAGGTACATATTGATCGCGAAGGTGTTGAAGAAGACAAACAGCGTCGGGATGATGGCGTAAACAAAAGCGGGTGGTTTGGCTTCCCCGCCAGATGCGATGGAGCCGAAGAAGTAGAAGAAAATCACCAGCCACGGGATGATGCCGGCAATCGAGCCGAAAGTGAACGGCATCCAATCCAGTTTTTCCCTGCCTTGATTCAGGCCTTCCATCAACAGACCGAGCAGGTTCATCATGGCATTCAAGCCGAACATTAAGATGATGGCGCCCAGATCCCAGACTCCGGCTAACATACCAATCAGCACAATCATCACCGAGGAACTGAGGGCATATTCGTAGAAGCGGATGGGATTCTTATTCTGATTCAGATTTTCCACATAGCTCGAATAGCCGATGCTTGAAAGGTAAAAATGTGCCACCGCCGAAAGTAGCAGGAAGATTGCCACTGAGGGACCAAGCGGTAATTCGTAGAACAATTTGGCTTGTGGAGAAAGCGAGAAGGTCGTGGTATTAAAGCTGAGAAAATTTGTGAAGATGGGGTACGTGGTATCGTTGCTGACGACCCACATAAATACACCCTGAATCAGGTGTAGGAATCCCATGATTAAGTTGAAGCGACGTAGTTTTGAATAGGGCTCATCGTTGGTTGTAGACATTGGTATAACTCCTTTGGATTTATGGATTGCTTGTTGTAGGTTTGTTCGATCTAACTGGCTAATTGAGCCTGTTTCTTTAACCAGGTTCTGATCGGTTCGCCCTGATTGTTGATGTGCTTATCTACTGCTTTTGAATAAATTTCCATGAAGTATGCCAGTTCTTCTGGCGGCTGTTGGTGTGAATGCATAAGGGTTTTTATCCATTCCATTTCGTCGTTGACGTGGTCCATGTCGCCGAGTTGCAGGGCGGCAGAGATGTTGTCGCCTAAAAATTGAATGCCGGTGTTCAGACCTTCAGGATTAATTGAGAAAAGTTGAGCTAATTCAGTAATGGTACTTTCGATATGAGTCCGATTTGAAATAAAAGCCTGATGCGCGGCTCGATATTCCTGTGAGGCGGTCTTGAGGTTATATGCTTTGACTTTGCCTTTCAATAATTTCTCAATTTCTTCAAGCGAAGAATCAACTGAGCTTCCCAGAAAATGCCCTGGAATGGTATCCACCAAGTCTGGCCGCGTGTTGAAAATACGTCCTCCAAAACAGACAGGTAGGCGTTCCTTTGCAAAAATAAAAGCAGTGAGTTGCAGTGCGGCGGCGCTTGTCAAAGTTTGAGCGATGAGAACTACCAAATTTCCCTTTATCGTTGAGACTGTCTCTTCGAAATAATCAGTAGGGACATTGGCTCCGAGGTAGATCACATTTAATCCGCGGCGGCGCAGAAGCAGGGAAAGCAGCAATGCTGTGAATGTGTGCCATTCATTTGGCGCACATCCTACGATCACAGTTTGATTGCGAGATGGGACAGGCGACGCGCTGATCAGTGAGTCGAGGCGACGCATTGCCAGGCCGGAGGCGAAGTGTTCCTGTTGCACAGATGATTTATTTTCGTACCAGAGATTGCCGATCTCAGCCATGCCTTTTTGCAAAATTTCCATGCAAACAGATTCAACAGGGAACATCGAAAATGCCTGGTTGAGTACCTGCTCGGAACTTGATTCACTAAATTTCATACAAGCCGCGATCCATTGCGCGCGCAAAGAATCAAGATTCGTGCCAGGCGCGATGTAAATGGCAGGAGTTGCTTGCGCGGAGGAAAATGTCGAAGGGGCAAAACCAGCCAGCGGGTCTGCACCTGATGCGATTTTTTCATTCCAGGAATCCACTGCGCGTGAGATCGAAAGTCCCTCGGCTTGACGCGCCATTAACCATTTGATGGCCTCGATATCAAATTGCGAATAGATGCGGTGACCGCCCGTGCTGCGTTTGGGGAATGGAAGACCGTAACGACGTTCCCATGCGCGTAAAGTGTCAGCGGCAAGGCCTGTTTCTTTTAAGACCACTTTGATATTGTAGGCAGGTATAGTACTGATCATAAAAATTCCTATTTATTTGGCTCAAATTGTTTTGTTAATGTTTTGTCTATATATTGTACTACATATTCCAGAATTGTCTACTATGTTTTATAGAGAGTTTTTCGCGTGAATTTATCCGAACGGGGGTGACTTCGTGTTCGTGGTTCAGAAGGCAAGGCGAACAGCTAATTTCACTCTAAAACCACACAGAGACATTCGCAAAAATGTCTCTGTGTGGTTTAATCAACCAATGCAGAGACTGGCATTAATTGCTTTTTTAGTCCAGATCTCTTGCGGAGGTTCTATGACCGCAACTCCTTCATCAACTCAACCCATTCGATATCTTGCTCTGGGTGATTCCTACACTATCGGTGAAAGCGTCGCTGAAAACGAGCGCTGGCCAAGTCAACTGGCGGCAATGTTTGCCGAGAAAAATATTCAAACCGAAGTCACCATCATCGCCCGCACAGGCTGGACGACGGATGAACTTTGGCAGGGGATACAAACCGATCCGCCTCAAGGGATTTATGATCTGGTTTCTTTATTAATTGGAGTGAATGATCAATATCGAGGGTTAAATGTGGATGATTATCGTGAACAATTTCGATCCTTGGTGAAAAAATCGATTGAGTACGCGGGCGGAGATGCAAACCGCGTTATCGTTTTGTCCATTCCAGATTGGGGTGTGACACCCTTTGCCGCATATCGAGATCATGAACAGATCGCAAAAGATATTAATGTTTTCAATTCGGTGAATCGCGAAGAGACCGAATCCGTTGGCGCACATTATGTCGATATCACACCCATTTCGCGTCAGGCATTAAATGATTCTGCTCTGGTTGCTTTTGATGGATTACATCCGTCTGGAAAAATGTATAAATTGTGGGTTGAGAAAGCCTTACCCATTGTGTTTGAAATTTTAAAATAGGAAGTAAAATCCAATCCATCGAGGAAATATGCCCAAGATCACAGCTGTCAATCATGTCGCTATCGTAGTGGAAGATATGGAAAAATCTCTTTTATTCTGGCGTGACGCGTTGGGAATTCAATTACATGAACTGCGCGATGTCCCTGCGGAACAATCGCAGGTGGCTTTTTTACCTATCGCTGGCGCGGAAGTCGAACTGGTCATGCCCACGACCGGTGATTCTGGCATTGCCAAATATCTCGCCAAACGTGGACAAGGGATGCATCATCTCTGCCTCGAAGTGGACGATATCGAAGGTATGATGTCACAATTGAAAATGAAAAATATTCGCCTTATTAATGAGGAAGTACGTATTGCGGCGGACGGAAAAAAATATGCCTTCATTCATCCTGAGTCCACTGGCGGGGTGCTGGTGGAGTTGTATCAGGTCTGATTTTTTTGGAGGCCAGCCTTTGACTTTTCAAGCAAGGTCGTATGGAAATCATGGAAGATAATATGGAAACAATTCTAAATGATGAGTGCGGTCTTGTAAAAAATCGCCTGATCATTGTTGGCGTTTCAGGAGGAGCTGACAGCCTGTGCCTGATGGAGACATTGAGGCAGGCGGGTTATCCCATTCTTGTTGCCCACTTCAATCATCAGCTAAGGCCGGAGGCGGAACAGGATGCACTCCTGGTGGAGAAGATCGCCTCGCGTTTAATGCTCGATTGTGTCATTTATGGCGCTGATGTACGCTCCCACGCCGATCAGGAAAAGCTTTCCATTGAAGAGGCAGCGCGTAATTTGCGTTATCGGTTCATGTTCAAACTCGCGCGTGAGCGGAATGCTCAGGCGGTTGCCGTGGGTCACACTGCAGATGATCAGGTTGAAACTGTGCTGATGCATTTTTTGCGCGGCAGTGCACTGACTGGCCTAAAAGGTATGTCGTTTCGGTCTGTGATAAAAAGCTTCGATCCGCAAATCCCAATTGTCCGTCCATTGCTAAAGATGCGGCGGGAGGAAACTGTCGAGTACTGCGCGGTCAATGGGCTTTATCCGCAATATGATTCAAGCAATGACTCGCTTGATTTTCAACGAAATCGCATTCGCCATCTTCTGATCCCCAAACTCGAAAGTTATAACCCAAAATTCCGTCAGGCCGTTTTGCGCATGGCTGATTCGCTTAAGGGTGATTATGACTTTGTGATGGAAACTTTGGAGAAGGCCTGGCGAGAGACAGTAATAGCCATGGATGAAAAGATCATCACCTTTAACGCTGACCTGCTCTCAAAATATTCGGTTGGACTCCAGCGGAATCTTGTGAAACAAGCCATGCAGATTCTTCGCCCCGGGGTGGATATCAGCTTCTCCATTCTTGAACGCGCAACCAACAGGATCAATGGCAATTCGCAATCAATGCGGGTTGATCTTAAAGGTGGTTTGCATATGTTCCGCGAATTAGGCCTTGTTCATATTTGCACCTTGGATGCGGAATTGCCGTTCAATCTTTGGCCGCAAATTATTGACGTGAACGCCGTGCTGGTTTCTGTTCCCGGGCAGGTTGATCTTGCCGGCGGTTGGAGATTAAATTGCGAACGTTCGCCAATTCCTGCTTTGGCGAAGGAGCAGGCCGAAAGGAATGAGGACCAGTTCCAGGTCTGGTTGGATGTAGAAAATTTATCAGAATCGTTTGAACTACGGACACGTCGCGAGGGAGATCATTTTTTACCGTTCGGCATGGATGGCCATTCCCAAAAATTATCTGATTTTTTCGTCAATGAAAAAGTACCTCAGCGGGCCCGTGAACACTGGCCTTTGTTGTGTGTGGGTGGGGAGATTCTTTGGGTGCCCGGGTATCGCTCCGCTCATCCATATCGTTTGAAGTCTACAACGCGAAACGTTATCTATTTTTCAGTGACGCGCCCGCCTGATAAGATCATAGAATAAATAAATCCCCGCCAGTTTTGGACGGGGATTTTAATTATTTCGTTTCACCATTCAATTGTTTGATCTTCATAAACAACTCGCGCCATTGGATCTTTGACACGCCGAGTTTCTGGCGGATCGTATCTGATTCGATGCCTGCCTGATAATCGCGCAAAGCACACGTCCAGCGGCACATGTCGAAGGATAAGTGCTTTGTAAGGCCAGCTTCGACACCAATATCTTCTAACAAATATTCCAACCTGCGCGGCGACCAAGCGAAGACCTGATCGGCCGGTTGATATTGCGCGAGATATTCCTGATACGCGACGATCCAATCCTCTTGCAGATCTATTTTGCGTTCCTTGTAGCGATTCGCCGGGCTGGCATAACGGATGAAAACATGCGGCCCGTTCTTTGCATTCAGGTCGACATGATTGATATGGATGCCAAGACATTCGCTTTTTTTGATGCTGGTGGTCAGCAGAAGATAGACAAGTGTGTACATGCGGGCATCCGGTTTTGTCTCGCGGCGGTGACGGTCAGCGGCGAGCAATACTCTTTCATATTCATCATTCGTGAGTACTTGCGGAAGCGGACTGATGGCGGAGCGCTGCAGAACTTTTTCGGCGGGATCGATGGTCAGCGTGCCGTATTGGTGCAGCCAGCGGAATAAAGATTTTATGGATGTGATGCGCCGTGAGATTGTCTTGGGACTGCACGGAATACCGCGATCTTTTTCCATCCATGCGAAGAAGCGGTTGAGGTCATCTGTTGTGATGTCGCCGATGGATTTATCAGGCGCGAGAAATTTTGTGAGCAGCCGAACATCCGAAAGAAAAGCTTTCACAGTGTGGTGCGAACGACCCTGATCTTGCATGAACATTTCCCAGCCGTTGATGGCGGTGGGGAGCAGGGTCTTGGTGGTGAGATGTGCAGAATCACTTGTCTTTGCCATGGTTGTTTATCCTTTTGAGCCAGCGTGTAGCCTTTTCGTATAGTTTAACGAAATTAATGGGGATTGTCAACTGGTGAAAGTAGAATGTTAGCAGAATGGTGAAAGTAGAAAATTTAATCTGAAGATAATACTGATAATTTGTGGATTGTGACTTTAATGTGAAAGATCCTGCGGCTGGAAGCATGGTTCGTAGTCATAGCCGAGGATGACGCGGTATTGCACGGGGCTTTTTGCATCGGGTTGGGAAATTATATTTGCAGAGAACAGGTTGAGGGTAGAGATGATCGTCTGCCGTTGGTTTGGATCCTGCCCGGATGTGAAATCCACTAGAACGGAAGCTCCGTAGTCACGGCGGTCGGCTTTCGAAATAATGGTTTGATAGCCCGCATAATTGAGTCGTGACGCGGCGAGGGTATCCCATGTGTCGAAGGGGACTCCATTTTGCACTTCCACTTTGACAGATTTGCGATCCACAGCAAACGTGGAAAGGGTGGTGGCTTCGATCAGCATTTGACTCAGTTCGGCATCGTTCGGTAAAAGCACAGCCGCGCCGCCGGGCGTTGTCCACGAACTGACATAGGGCGGGCGGATGTAATAGCCGCGAATATTTGCGTTGGTGAAGTTGAGCGCATGCGGTGCCATGCGAAGAATATCTGCTAGACCGAGGTCTGTGATAACGGTGCTGGAAAGATCGTTGTAAAGCTGTGGAATTTTCCCAAAGGTGCTGGTTTGAAGCGCCTGCCCAAAAATGGCGCGGATCACTTCTTGTTGACGGCGTCCGCGGTCAAAATCATTGGATTTGGAGCGTGCGCGAGCATACCAAAGTGCGAGGTCACCATCCATGTGGATTTGTCCTGGGCCGACTGTGTAGAGCCACCAGTTATTTTCATTATATTGATCGTAAGATGGGTCGATCAAACGCCAGTCGGTGTAGGAGCATGCGATGGGAAGTTCCACGCCGCCGAGGGTGTCCACAATTCGGCGGAAACCGTCAAAATCAACCATGGCGGTATGGTCAATGCGAATGCCAAGGTTATACGAGATCGTGTCTTTGAGCAAGCCTGGTCCGCCTCCGAGGTAGCCGGTAATCTCTCCGCTTTGATAGGCGGTGTTGACGCGTTGCATTCCAACAGTCGGGATGTAGATCCACAAGTCGCGAGGAATAGATATCAGCGAGACCTGTCCTTCCTTTGGCCAGACGACTGCGACAATGATCGTATCAGTGCGATAAGATGATCCGGGCCGCAAATCTGAGCCGATTAGCAGGAAGTTGATGGTTTCGCTATCCGTGAGGGGTGGCAAGGCTGTCGGGTTGCCTGCCAGTGCATCAGAAGCTGGAGGCGCGGCTGATGTGGGGAAGAGTTGATTAATATCAACTGTGGCGGTCGCATCTATTGGAGGTATTGGCGAAGGCGAGGGCGTTTCAGAAGGGAAGGCGCTATTGTCAAATGACAAAAGAACTTGCGTCGGCGTATAAAGAGATGGTTGAAAGGGTGTTGGTGTGGGGGATGAATTCGGCGCAGATGTGATCAACGCAAAAGGCAGTTGCGCTTGTTGAGGGGTTTGAGAAAATGCTCCACATGCAGATAACAAAATACCTAGTATTACAAGAGGCACATAATAATGGGGAGATGGTTTCATATAGCTTTGCCGAATATTAAAACAATATTCATGAGTGAAGGTTTTGTGCCTGAATATTTTATGAAAATAAGAAAAAATTATGGGGCTGGAGATACAAGTATATCTGTTGGATTCGGTATTGAATCCGTGGGAATGTCAGTCGGGGTGGCTGTTGACGTAGGAATATCAGTCGGGGTGGCTGTTGATGTTGGTGTCACTGGCGTGTTGCTTGGTATAAAGGATGTGGGGCTTGGAGTACGCGTGGCTATATTTGGAACCCAGAGATTTTCACCTGCATAGATCGTATCGCTTACCCTGCAGTTTGCTTTTCGCATCAAATCTAATGTTGTGTAATAATTGTAGCCAATACGAAATAGAGTGTCGCCCGGTTGAACAATGTAGCTACGTACCCAGCCGGTTGCGCCGGGAATACATTTAGCACTGGTGCTGGCACTGGTGCTGGTA
>CAIWRB010000129.1 GCA_903914955.1 uncultured Chloroflexota bacterium
CATTGATAGTGCGCAAGATGCCGATTACTCGCTGATCATATAATCCGAAACCTGTGTAGTTATCGATCAAACGCACGTCCGAAAGACTGCGCAACACACGATAATAAAGCGATCTGAAATAGTAATATAAACCAAATTCTTCGCTTTTGGTTTTCACCCCGATCACCACTTTATATCCCTGCTCCCATTTATGAATGAATTCAGGAATCAACTCAGGCGGGTCTTGCAAGTCAGATGCCAGAATGATCACCGCATCTCCGGATCCTTGCAATATGCCATAATATGGTGAACGGATATGACCAAAATTACGTGAATTTACAATAATCTTAACCCGTTTATCTTTTGAAGCAATTTCTTTCAAGATATTAACCGTCCCATCGGTGGAAGAATTGTCAATGAAGATGTGCTCGTAATTTAAGTCCAATCCACTAAATGTTGTTTGAATGCGCAAGTATAGCTCCTCAACGTTTTCAGCTTCATTAAAACAAGGAGTAACGATACTAATTGTTTTCATTTTATGCCTTCCATTAAGTCTACAAGCCCAGCACAATTTTGCACTCTGCGAGTGCATCTGTTACTTCCTGCAGAGCTAAATCATTAACTCGCACAAAATCAAAATCATTTTTCATCATAATTAATGCCAACAAATCACCGGTGCGTTTTTTGTCTTTTTTCATGGCTGAAATCAAAACTTCAGGTTTAATTGATCCGGACGTGGGTAAAATCTTTAAACTAGGCAGAAGTAATTCTTGGAAAATTTCATCCGCCAGTTCTTTTCTCAACAATCCACGATTCCTTGCCACAAAATTGGAAGCCAACATGCCGAAGATAACAGCCTGGCCGTGAGGAACAGCAAAATTAGAGGTGCTTTCGAGAGCATGACCAAAATCGTGACCATAATTCAGTAAATTTCGCCGCCCAGTGTCAAACTCGTCTCCAACCATGTATGCTAGTTTTACAGCTAATGAAGTCCGAATTGATTGGAGCAGCGCATCCGGATCACGGGAAAGAATATTCGGAGCATGCTGAACAAGTTCGCGGAAATTCAACTCACCACCCATAAGGTGCAGTTTAATCACTTCCCCAAACCCACTATAAAAATCAGAATCCTCCTGGGTTTGCAAGAACGGCGTATAAATATGGATTTGTATAGGTGGAAAAAAAGTGCCTATTAGATTTTTATATCCCTGATAATTTAGCGACGTCTTGCTACCAATACAACTATCGGCTTGAGCCAATAATGTAGTGGGGATATAAATCCAATTAATGCCGCGATAAATTGTGGATGCAGCAAAACCGGTAATATCCTGCAAAATGCCGCCACCAAAGGAGATTAGAGTCAGGTTGCGTTTTGCAGACAACTTGGCAAACTTATCGTAGAGTTCCTGCACTGTTTCGAGGGTTTTACGGTTTTCGTTAATAGGCAGAACAATGACATCGCTTGCCGGTAAATCTTTAAGCAGGGTAGCAGAGTAAAGTTTCCAGACATTTTCGTCAACTACAAAACAGGTTCGCGGTTGCTGCGCCAGCTGAAAAATAAAGTCGGGGGTGGGTTGTATAAACACATCATAGTTTCGGATATTCGACTGCACCGTAAAGCTCATAGACATGTGTAACCTCCATCCACAACGATTGTCTGGCCTGTAAGATAAGTATTTTGCTCGGAACAAAGAAAAGCAACTACACTGGCGATTTCCTGCGGCTCGGCAAGACGTTGAATTGGAATGGATTGGCTGATTTTTTCGATTTCAATTGGGGAATTGTTCTGGAGCGTCAAGTCAGTCATTACGTAACCTGGCGCTACAGCATTGATGAGGACATTGAAAGGGGCAAGCTCAACAGCGAGAGAGCGTGTCATCGCATTTATGGCGGATTTACTCATCGAGTAACTCGTTCGCCCGCCCCTGCTGACAACGCTCCACATGGAACTGATATTAACGATGCGACCATAATTTCGCACTTTCATTTGTGGCACAAGAAACTGGGTCAACCGAAAAGGCGCGAGCAAATTTATTTGTAATATATCTTTTACATCTCCGTTTTGTATATTTTCAAAAGTTGCAACACGATTAATACCCGCATCGTTAATCAAAATGTCTACAGGCTGATTCAAGTTTGCGAGATAAGATTCCACAGATTGATCTGAGGCGAGGTCCAATTCTGCGCGAGAGGGCATTAAGACTTTGCAGCCCAAGGAGGTGAGGTTACTGGCGATTGCCGCACCTATACCGCGTGATGCACCTGTAACCAGAGCAATTCTCATTTTACAAACCTCGGTTCTTTATTTGCTGACTAAGCTCATCAGATGAATATGGTGTATCTATCATATCAATTGTGATCGGCTGGTCTTTAAAACAAGTCTTGATCATTTTATGCCCATAGCGTCCCAGCATTAATTCACGAGTGGAAAGTTGTCCTTTTTGTAAAGGAATTGCCAGATAAATATCCTCTTCTGTAAGCGTCTGCCCAAGTTGTAGATCATGTTTGGCGTAAGCACCGCGCACATAAGAATCAAGATATGTAACTTCGCGATCCAAAGGAATACGGCGTTCGTCTTTGGCGGTTCCACACATTTCACGAGCTTTATGAAAAGCTTTGAAATAACTATCCATTTGACCAGGTAGGGAAGAGTACGGGGCAACCTTGAAGCCATCTGAATCGATATCAATATGGCGTTCAAATAAGTGCACACCTTTTCCGTAACAGATAAACATAGAACTTGTCCAATCATGATACTCATGCGTCGATATGCCAATCGGATGAGCAGGGTAACGGCGTTTTAGATAGTCAATTTGATGCAACTCAAGTTCATGATCTTCAGTGGGATAAGCGGCAATGCAATGATTAAGAGCCAGGGGAATGCCGCGGTTTTCAAAAAACAAGACCAGATCATCCATGTCTTTGAGCGAAATCCCCCCGGTGGACACGATAACTGGTTTCTTTGTTTTTGCAATTTTTTCCAGCAGAAGCCAGTCATTGTTGTCAGCGCTCGCCACTTTGATGATGGACATTTCAAATTCAACACAAAGATCTACTGATTTTTCATCAAAAGGTGTGGACATGGGGATACAACCATTCTTTCGAATATTGTCCACCAAGACGGAAAAATCCTCTTTCGACAAATGCGAATCTTTAATGCGTTTGATGTAATAAATGTCTTCACGATCAGAAAAATCCTTGTGAACA
>CAIWRB010000130.1 GCA_903914955.1 uncultured Chloroflexota bacterium
AAAATTGCGCCGTTCGGATAATTGGCGAGGAATCCACGCGCATCGGTCAACGCAATCTGGCGGAAGTCCGGTTCTTCCATTGAGACATAAGGCAAGGCTGGAAAAGCGGCTTGGACAAGGGTGGTTTTGCCTGATTGGCGTGGTCCTGTAAGGGTAATGACTTGGAATTTCTTTGCTAGTGTAATTAGCTTGGTTGCCAATGTTCTTTCGATCATAAGAACACTCCAGGGACGGAATATGATTATCGATGTTTCGAGTATAACAGAAAATGTACAAATATGCAATTACATTGCATATTTGTACAGTGTGCAATTGGGCGATAAATTGGAGAATAGAATCAAAAGCGGCGGAGAATTTTCTCCGCCGCCTACGTTGCCGCCTACGTTCTTTTGCGAAATTTATACCCATATACCAGATTTATACCGCGCTGAGGAGATTGTAGTTATTTTGTAGTTGCTTTTGGTTTTCATCTGCATGATTTCACAACCTTATCTCTTATATGTCGTCATCAAAATCGCCGTTCATTTTTAGAGGGTGTTCACGCCCTCCTGCTCCAGTTTCAGTCCGCGCTTAAGCAGATGCTCAATGACATGATGGACATCGCGTAATTCGGGGCGCAGGAGCAAGCGTTTGAGGTTAGTTCGGTCAGAGGCTGTAAGCGGATGCGTACGGGGGATATTGGCTTCGAAAGTATCAATGTTCATCAAATAAGGTTGTATTTGTTTACCAACAGTTCGGCGTAGTTGGCTCAAAATATTGAAGCCGCCGTAATCAAGGTCTGACCAGAGATAAATGGGAGTGGTTTCAGGAAGAAGGCACAAGACGCGACGCACAGCTGGAGATGGGTTGCCGTAGGTGCAGATGCTGGCGTGTTGCGTATTCCGTGTGTCGTTGTTTGTCTGTTCTGATTGGCGGATGTATTGATGGAAGGTGGTGAGGTTTTCGATGCAGAGAACGGATTCGGCACGAATAGTTCGCAGGGTGGCTGTTTGCATGGCTGGGAATCCGACTGATGGGGTGAATCCGCTTAAATTGAGAATTTCTCCCTTTTCGGTTGTGAACTGCCAGTTGCCTGCAAAGTGGATATAGTTTGGATTGGCGACGAGGTTGAGTTCGCGCAGTACTTCTTCAGCGGGGATTCGTTTCCATTCAGGGTTGCCAAGGCGGGCGAGCGTGACGATTTGATTTTTGATTGCTTCAAATCGTTTGCTGTCGTTAAAGACACGCACGCTGAGGACACGGTAGGGAGTCTCCGCTGTCAGCGTGGGCAATGCTTGTAAAACGGCGAGCAGGTCAAGGGTCAGGTTTGAATCGGTCAGGCTGAATGGGGCGGGGGATTTTTCAGACTTGAGTTGATTCAAGATGTAATTAATTGCACGGGCCCGCCAGTCATCTTGAAAGCGGAATTTGTCGGCGAGTAAGTGGCTTTCGAGGCGGGTGCGGTTGTCGGCAAGGGGGGTGCGATTCGCTAAATGAAAAAGTGTTTTATGAGGTGTGTTGCGTGTTGCGTGTTCTGTTTTTGGGAGTGTTATGTATTGGAGAATGTGTCCTGTTTCGCCTGAAAGCCAATTGAGGTGAATGAGGTTGGCGCGTTCCAAAAGTTGGAGTTGCTCATTTGCGACAATCCGAGGGGTGGGATCGGTTTGGGAAAAATAATGAGGGAGGGGGATATCGGCGAGGGAGACTTTGATGCTTCTGTATTGCGTGGCGCGCGTTCCATTTTGTGACGCGCGGCGTTCAAAGATGTCAAGCAAGGCATTAAGCACAACAGCCACATCAGGCGAGGGGATAAAAGACGCTTCCATCTTTCACTCAACCTATGCAAGACGCAACACGAAACAACAAGTTGAATACGCAACATGCAACATCATTGGCTTTCCAGCTTTTCAATCATCTCACTCTTGTCAATGTCAATGACAAACGAATGATTGTTCTTGCGGACGACGGTACAGACGCTATCCACATACGGCAGGAGCGAGCCAGATTTGTCGGGCGGGGTGGCAAGCAGAACTTGCAATCCCGCTTCGCGCATGAAGTGCAGGGCAGATGCAGTGCGGGCGGTGTCCATTTTGCCGAAGGCTTCATCGAAGAGAGCAAGGCGAATGGTGTCGGATGGACGCGCTTGATTTAGGCGATAGGCTTGCGCGAAGGATGCTGCCATTGCCACATAGAATGGCGTGGTGGTTTCGCCGCCAGATTTCTTGGCGTTGATTTGACTCAGCAAAGCGCGGTCGCCATTGGGGTAATGAATGCGGATGTCGTATTGCAAGTAGTTGCGATAATCCTGCAATTCGCGCAGTTCGGCGTTTTCGTCATCGTGTGCGCTGGTGAGACGTTCGAAGAGCAAGTCCCAGCCTTGCTGATGTTTCTGACGAAAGTCCGAGTCAAAAAGCGAATCGCCCATCACTTGCTGGCTGTCCATCACCATGTCAAAGACCTGGCGCAGGGCGGGCGCGGGCTGGTTGATGAATTCAAAGCGTTCGCCGCCGAAGCGCAGGTTGGCAAGTGTGCCATTGAGAAAAGCGAGTTGCTGGCGGGCATCTTCAATTTGCTCGCGCAAACGATGGATAAAGTTTTCGACGAGTTCCTGTTCGGCGAGTCCGCGTTGGTGGGCGATTTGGGTTTCGTAGTTGGGGAGTTCGGAGTTTACAAGTTTTTCGCGCTCTGCAATGTAGCGTGTTGCGTCGTCCGTATCATCGGTGCCGAAGTCGTAGCGCATGGAGTAGGCTTGCTTGGCTTCACGCAGGCGGTCACGGGAACGTTGCTCAGCATTCTGATAATCGTTTTCGTAACGGCTGGCATTTTGCAGAATCACTTCTAGCGGCTGACGTTCGCGGCGGCGTTCGTATTCTTTTTGGGCTTCGGATTTGGTTTCGTCATCCGTGTTTTCCTGAATGAGAAATGAGTCAGCGCTTTGGATGGATTCGTCCGCGCTTCTTTCCAAGCTGGGAATTGATTCTGTTTCGATTTGTTTTATCTTCTCTTCGAGACTTCCCAGCCTGCGCTCGATGGTTGCGACTTCGCCTTGCAATTGGTCACGCTCGTGTTGATATTTTTCCACGTCGGCTTTGAGGGTTTCGACGGTACGGGTATCAAGCGCGGCAAGTTCTTGGGTGAGTAGAGCGTGTTGCTTGTTGCGTTCGGGGAGAATGGCGATGGCTTCGATGGCGTGTTCGAGTTCGATGAGCGGGCGGATTTTGTCACGACTGAGGGCAAGGCGTTCACGTAACGCAGTCTCGCGTTTGTTGAGTTGAGTCAGTTCAGCGGCGATTTCTTTGATGCGAGTCTCACGCTGTTCAATTTGACGCGGCGCGGCGCGTTCGCCGATGAACCAACGTTTGTACACCTGCGGGTTGAGATGGCTGTCGGTGAAGTTGCGGCGGATGAAGCATTCGCGGGTGATGGCGGTGCGATAATTACGGAGTTGTTCGATGTTGTCACATTTGGTGTAGTTGCCGAGGAGCAAATCTACATAGGCGCGGGCGGCGGGGTGGTTTGTTTGAACTTCCGAAGCAAGAGAGTTCGTGTTGTGTGGTGCGTGTTCCGTTTTGTGTTGAAGGATGGATTCGGTATCCAATAGAGTTGCGCCGTGGATGGCATCTTTATGCTTGCGATAGATTTGCATGGCGGCATCGTAATGGGCGGGCGGGACAAGCAGCACAAAGCGATTGAATCCGAGACCGCCTTCAATGGCGTTTTGCCATTCAGGGTCGGGGATTTGGAGAACATCGCAGAGATAGGTGACTTCGTTTGCACCGAGTCCGAGTTCGGCGCGTAAAATTTCACGTAGGCGGGCGGAGTGCGGCACTTCGACTTTGACAGATGTTTCTCGGTCGCCTGTGCGGAGTTTGCGGATTTCATCGTCAAGTTTTTCGGCTTCGGTTTTTAGTTGCGAGGCTTGTTCGCTTAGGATGGTTTGTTCGCGGGAGTAGTGTTCGCCGAGAGTGGTGAGGGATTGTTGGGTGTTGCGTAGGGTTTGTTCCGTGTTGCGTGTTTCGTTTTCTGTGAGAAAAGATGTGAGGGCTGAGGGGATTTCGAGTTTGTCGGCGGTGAGAAGCTTTTTTAGTTTTTTGGCGTCAGTCAGTTCGGCGGCGAGGGAGCGGTCGAAGTCGGTTTGGCGTTGGGTGAGGAGAGCTAGTTCGGCGGTGAGAGTGGTTATTTTCTCGCGCAGTTCTTTTTCGTGCTGGGCGGTTTGATCGGTGTGGAGGGCGATCTCAGCGTCGGTCAATGCCGATTGGGCAAATCTCAGGTTTCGGGTGAGGTCGTCGCGCTGAATCTCGTCGCGGCGAAATTCCAGTTTGGCTGAATCCAGTTCGAGGCGGCGCGATTTCAAATCATCCAGAAAAACATCCGCTTGGGCACGGCGGGCAACATAAGTGTTGGTGATGCGGCGGCGGCGATTGGCGAGGCGTTCCTTGTCAATGTCTTCGATGCGGGTCAGTGAATCAATGCGTTCGCGGACATCGGCGGCGAGGGATTCAAAATGACGCAGGGTCTCAAGTTGGGCTTGCAGGGTTTTGACATCCAATAGATTTTCATCGAGCAAATAATTATGAACGAAGGAGCGGATGTCGGTCAGTGGGCTAAAAGCAAGTCCCTTGACGATTTTGGCTGGGAAGGTGTCTTTAAGTTGACCGAGGCGGTTGAGAAGGTGAATGCGGTAATCCTCAAGGCGGGTGAAGACACGCGCACTGGCTGTGGGTGGCAGGGCAAAATTTTCGAGATGGCGTTTAAAGGCGCGCGTGTCGAAGAGTTGACCTGGGGCTTTGAAGAACCAGTTATCATTGAGCGTGGAATTATTGACGATGAAATATACTACATCGGGATTGCGCCCGTCTTCGTAGGCGTCAATCACTGCACCATGAGCGAAGAAAGTTCCATCGGGGTTTTTGAATTCAAGGGCAACCACGCCTGTCGCGTCGCCGCGCAAATAACGCTGAGCCTCAGTACCGAGTTCGCCTCGCACATAGCTGGCGAGAGTCCGCTTGCCACCGCTGAGCGCAGCTTGATTGAATCTCACATCACGTTGTCCGCCAACGAGGGCAAACTGCACTGCGTCCAGCACAGTTGATTTCCCTGCGCCATTAATGCCGATGAAGTAGGTAGTTCCCTGACAGTTGACGGTGGTGTTTTCAAAGAGGTGCCAGTTTACTAAGCGAATTCGAGTTAAGAGTTTCATGGGGTTTCTTCATCACCTTCTGATTCAACTTCGCCTGCCCTGTATTTCCTCAGCCACGCTTCAAGTTCGGTGGCAGATTGGATGGGAAGGATGAGGCGCACAGAGCCACGCAGGCGTAGACGAGCTTCGGCATCTTTTACATCTATCGTGCGTCCATCTATGGTTTCGATTAATCCGATGGAGCGCAGGCGACGCAGAAGGGTTTCGTATTGTCCCATGCCGAGATCGCGTTCCTTGCCTGTGATGGTGCGGTATTCTTCGCGGACTTCGCCAATGGTCACGACTGGGTCGTTGGCGAGGCTGATGTGTTCGGTTTTGTCTTCGTACAATTTGCGGAGGACAACGATCATCAGGCTTTCGTCCAGTTTGTAGCGGGCGCGGCTGTAACTGTATTCGGAGACGACTTGAAAGATGCGGTGATAATCGTCGTGCAGGAGGTTGAAACCTGTCAACGATAATACTGATTCAAACACCGCGCGATGGCGATGAACAAAGTAATAATCATCCTTGTCGCCCTCAACATCCTGATAGAGGAAAGTTTGTCCGAGCAGACGGTTGATGATGCGCGGAAAGTCGCGGCGGGATTTTTCAGGAATGTCGGTGAGTAAGGTTTCTTGTATGGTCATGGTGATTTCCAAAATTGAGTTGATGGAAAACGTGTAGCGTGTTCCGTTGGGACGTGTAAAAAACGGAACACGCACCACGATACACGGGTTAAAGTTTGACTAAATCAAAGGGCACAACTCGATATAAACCGATTTGAACAGGCTCACCTTCGACAATTTCAATCCCATAGCTCACTTCGGGGTGATGTGCATAGGCGATGATGGTGGTCAGCCAGTGCAGGTCGTCTCGCACGGGGATTTCAGTGATAGGCATGCGTTTATGCCCGTTGAAGAAGCCGAGAACTTTGCGATTGACTTTTTCGGGCGAGAAAGCTTGGGTCACATCTTGCATGGTCAGCGCGTGGAGCACGGCAAAGTCATCGGGATGCAGGGTGGGGATGATGATGGAGTCGGGGGTGAAGGGGGCGCGACGCTGGGGCATTGTGTAGAAACTTTTCAGGTCTGGAACGCGGACAGGCATTTGACGTAAGCCTGGCGCGTCTTCGGGGAGTTCATCCAACCCTTCGGTATGTAATGCGGATAAGTTTTGCGCGAGGGAAACAAGCTTGTCTTTGAAACTTCCATCGGCGTTGCCCAATTTATAGCGGATTTGGCGGAAAGAGGTGCGGAGATATTGTGCGTGGCGTTGGTCAATGTCGGCGATTAGCGGGTCAAGCCCATCAAGTTGGTGGACGATGAATAGCAGGGATTGGTTGATTTCGTGTTCGGCTTGCGCGGGCGAAAGACGGCTTTGCGCGGCGAGTTCTTCGGCGGTACGGGCGAGCCAGTCGTCATCTACGAGCCATTCTTGAATTTGGTTAATGATGTCACGGCGATAACGCGAGACATGGTCGGAGGTTTTCAGCGCGTGGTAGGCGGGACCAAGCGTTTGGGTGTAATCGTCAAATTGCAGGCGAAGCAAATTGGCAACATCCATTTGTTTGGTGGCGCGTTCCACATAGCGGCGGATGTTCTGGTTCAGTTCGTTAAGTCCGCGCACAACCTGGCGGATGTTTTCGTATGTTTGCGAGACGGCGAGTGTGGGGGAGAAGTCTTTGTGAGTTTTTGCCGAAGTGATGAGTTGGTGTGCGGCGTAGAGTTGCCCCTTGAACTCGCGCGGCTTTTGTTCCTGAATGGAGCGCAGTGCCTCCAACAGGGTGAAGGCATAATCAGGCAGGATGATGGTCTCGGAGTAATCTGCGTGCTGCTCGCGTTCGATCCAACCTGATTCAGCGAGGCGGCGGACGAGATAGGCAGCGTACGTCTGCTCGGGCTTTTGACCAGCCAACGAAACGGAATCAGGCTCGGGCGCGGCTTGATTCGCCATATCTGCTTTCACCTCATTTTCAGCGTCGGATTCCTTTATGTAATCCACGATCTCGGCGATGACTGTTTCGCGCGCGAGACCAAAGCGGTTGAATTCGGCGAGGCTGTAAATGCGAATGAGGATCGCCATGTAATGCCGCTGGAGGCTGGCAAATCCAACCGAGGTGAAGAGGTTGAACAGATTGGGAGGGAGGATGTCAAACGGATTGGACACGTTCAGCCTCCCAAACGAGAATGTCCTGCGGCTGGCAGTTGAGCGCGGCGCACAGGCGGGAGAGGGCGTCGAGGTCCACGTGTCGGGCTGTGCCTGAATCAAGGCGGTAGACGAGATCTTTTGGAACGCCCGCTTTTTCCGCCAGTTTGCGCGGAGATATGCGTGCGCCTGTTTCTGCCTGTTGTTTGCCGAGGAGGATGGTGATACGACCAGACGTCGAAATTTTAGAATTCATGTTCTAATTTTACGGGTGGCTGGATGAATTGTCAAGGTTTTTGGCGAGGAAATCGGACAGATGTCTCGGAGTGCTTACTCCCCCTGATGTCGAACGTCAACAATCAGCTGAACTCAACCCAAGTCTATTCCTCGCTTACCAGGCTCCACCGTTTCGAGTGAAGGATAGTGTAAATATGGGCTCTGCTTATTTACACTTTTATAAATAAATGTTATTATGAGGCGGTATTATTTACCTTACGGATACCAAATCTTATGAACCTAAAAGATTTTCACAACCCCGAAGTTGGACAAGTTATCCTAACTCAAAGTGGTTACCATGCTTTTATTCCAGCGCCCTTGCCGCCCAACTTAGTCTGGACTCTGCCATTAGTTTCCGCATTGTCTGAAGCAGAACGTGACTTGAGCCGCCTAGCTGCGCTGACTGGCGCATTCCCCTTTCGGCGTTTATTAATCCAACCTTTTATGCGCCGTGAGGCGGTTCTTTCTTCGCGCATTGAGGGTACTCGCGCTACCCTTGCAGAACTCTACACTTATGAATCTACCCAGTTGTCTTTTCTCGAGCCAGGAGATGATGTGCGGGAAGTTCATAATTACGTCACCGCCCTGGATTATGGGTTGGAAAGATTGAAAACTTTACCGATCAGCCTTCAATTGATTCGTGAAATCCATGAGAAATTGATGCATGGCGTGCGTGGTGGAAACTTGACGCCCGGCGAGTTTCGCCGTACCCAGAACTGGATCGGACCGGCTGGCAGTACCATCATGACCGCGAATTACGTTCCCCCTCCAATTGATGAAATGAATCAAGCCTTGGGTGATTTGGAGAAATTTATCCATACAGGTTCTGACGTGCCTGCCCTGGCACGCGCATCTATGATTCACTACCAGTTTGAGGCTATCCATCCATTTCTGGATGGCAATGGTCGCATGGGACGCCTGCTCATGGCTTTGCTCTTTACTGAATGGAATATCCTGTCTCAGCCATTGCTTAACCTGAGCGTTTACTTCGAACGTTATCGCCAGGAATACTATGACCATCTCCTGTCTGTATCCCAACGCGGTGACTGGGAGGTTTGGCTGCGGTTTTTCCTGCGCGGAGTCAGCGCGCAGGCGCAAGATAGTTTAATGCGTATGCAACGATTGGAATCAATTCGCACGAAATACGAACAATTGGCGAAATCCGACAGAAATTCAGAGCGTATGGGTGTAGTGTTGGACTTCCTGTTTACCCGTCCGATCCTTTCTGCTAAACAACTGGCGGAAAACGTAGGCATGCCCTTCAAAACCGCCAGACAGTATATTGAGAAACTTGCCAAGGCCGGCATTTTGCGCGAAGTCACTGGGAATGCCCGTAACCAAATCTACCGTGCCGATGAAATCTTTGGCGCGATGGACAACGTTCAGGATTAAGTCATCTGTACGGTTATGTTTGCAATAAATCTTATGAAAAACCCGGATGAAATTAATCGTTTGATTGCCGCAACTGAAGCGGAACTGGCAGAACTTGAAAGCAGCCGGTCTATATTACTGTCACGAGCAGCAGAGTTGCAACGTAAAAAAGCAGCTTTGCTCCAGCCATCACTCCCACCCAATTTTAACGAAAAACCAACTGTTACTAATCAATCATCTCAGGATGAGAAGATTACCCTCTTTCGTAGCCTATTTCATGGGCGCGAGGATATTTATCCGCGGCGCTTTGAAAGCCTGAAAACAGGTAAACAAGGCTACCAGCCGGTTTGCCAAAATGAGTGGATCCGTGGGATTTGCGAAAAACCAAAAATTCGTTGTGAAGATTGCATGCATCGCAAATTTCTCCCAGTCACAGACCTGGTGATACGCAATCACTTGCAAGGAATTGATCCCCAAGATAGTGTGGGACGCAATTTTACGATTGGCGTTTATCCCATGTTGCCGGATGAAACGTGCTGGTTTCTGGCAGCAGATTTCGATAAAGTGTCCTGGCAACAAGATGTTCAAGCCTTTCTCGAAACCTGTTCGTTGTTTAATATTCCTGCGGTTATCGAGCGTTCACGATCTGGCAATGGAGGTCATGTTTGGATATTCTTTGCCGAGCCTGTTCCAGCAGCCGTGGCCCGCCGGATGGGTACTTTCCTGCTATCTCAAACGATGGAACGTCGCCCAGAGCTTGGATTGGACTCTTATGACCGTTTCTTCCCCAGTCAGGATACGTTGCCCAAAGGTGGCTTTGGGAACTTGATCGCATTACCTCTGCAAAAAAAGCCGCGCGAGAACGGCAACAGTGTTTTTGTGAACGAGCAGTTTGTTCCATATGAAGATCAATGGGCTTTTCTTGCTACTCTGTGCCGAATGACCCAGGCGGATGTACAAGCCGTGATCAAGCAAGCCGAGAAACTGGATGAATTGTTGGGCATTCGTCTCCCTGTAACAGATGAAGATAGCGATCGCCCTTGGATTGCGCTACCGTCCAGAAAATACAAGGATCCGCCAGTGATTGGTCCACTACCTGGGCAACTTGACTTGGTGATCGGGAACCAAATCTATATTCCCAAGGTAGGTTTGACGCCTTCTTTGCGGAATCGTCTGATCCGGCTGGCGGCTTTTCAAAACCCGGATTTTTATCAGGCGCAAGGAATGCGACTATCCACTTATGGGAAACCCCGCATCATCAGTTGCTGCGAGGATTTCCCAAAACATCTGGGTTTGCCACGCGGTTGCATGGATGAACTCACCGCCCTGTTTGAATCGTTGCAAATCAAGACGAACTTGGTTGATGAACGCTATGCCGGCGCTCACTTGGCTGTTCAGTTTCAAGGCGCTTTACGCAGCGAACAACAACAAGCTGCAGACAGCTTGCTACAATACGAAACTGGCGTGCTGGCCGCCTCAACCGCGTTTGGTAAAACCGTTGTGGCTGCTTATTTGATTGCGCAACGTCAGGTGAACACGCTGGTGATTGTGCATCGTCGCCAACTGCTCGATCAGTGGGTTCAAACTTTAAGTCAGTTTCTTGGGCTCTCGTCGAAAGACATAGGCCAAATTGGCGGAGGTAAGCATAAGCCTAATGGAAATCTCGATGTGGCTATGATCCAAAGCTTGAGCAGGAAGGGGGTTGTCAGTGACATCGTTGGCAATTACGGATACCTGATTGTCGACGAGTGCCATCATATTTCTGCGGTCAGCTTTGAGCAGGTGATCCGCCAGAGCAAGGCGAAATATCTGTCTGGATTGTCAGCGACTGTGACCCGCAAAGATGGACACCAACCGATCATTTTTATGCAGTGCGGTCCGATACGTTACAGGGTAAATGATCGTGACCAGGCAGATAACCGCCCCTTTGATCATAAGGTTGTCGTGCGCCAAACCAAGTTCAAGCTGCCACCCCATCTTCAAAATATCGCCGCCCAATCCATTCAGGATGTGTACTCATCTTTGGAAAAGGATCATGAACGAAACCAGATGATCGTTGAAGATGTTGTGGATGCGGTTGAAGCGAATCGCTTTCCGTTGCTGTTAACCGAACGCCGGGAACACTTGGAAACACTGACAAAGTTGCTAGAAAAACGAGTTGCGCATGTCTTTATGATGAAAGGGGGGATGGGCAAGAAGCAACGACAAAATCTAAAAGATCAAATTGCCAATCTTCCAGCCGATCAATCGAGAGTCATCCTGGCAACCGGGCGTTATTTGGGAGAAGGTTTTGATGATGAACGCCTGGACACATTGTTTCTGGCCTTGCCGATTTCTTGGCGTGGTACATTGACGCAGTATGCCGGTCGTTTACATCGCTTGAACGCAGCAAAGAAGGAAGTGATCATATACGATTACGTGGATTTTGAAGTACCTGTCTTGGTCAGGATGCATGGCAAGCGGCGAGCCGGTTATAAGGCGCTTGGATATGAAATTGAGTTGCAACAGAAAAAGAAAACAGTGCAATTGACTCTAGTAGACTTGTAAGATTACAGGATGGTGTTTCTTTTTTGAATAATCCTGCTTGAAAATACTTGGGTTACTGTCCTTGATGCAAACGCTCCGCCAGCCACATCTTGATAATGGACTGGCGTGTTACGCCCAGACGGCGTGCTTCCCGATCAAGAGAAGCCAGCATCCAAGCAGGAAAATCAACGTTGATACGCTTTGTTTCCTCTTCGGGGCGACGGGCGCGAGCAAGATCTAATTCGGTAAGGATATTTTCACCGTCATCAAATTTTTTGTCAAATTCAGACGCTTTCATAAAGTTCCATCTCCTCATCACGTGATCGCCTAACCGAGATGATACGAATATTTTCACCTCGATATGTAATCACGGCTGACCAGTATTTGTTTTTAATCTTTCCAATCACAAGATAACGTGGCTCATCCAGTGTTTTGGCAGGAATTTCGAGGCGGTCTTCATCGGTCCACAAAGCCTGCGCCTCATGGAAATCAATCCCATGCTTCTCACGATTACCTTTGCTTTTATTTGAATCAAATTCGAAGGCCATTGAGTAATAATTATACCATTTTTACTCACCCTGCCCCTACAGTTTTAATAATGGTGGTGATCTTATCTGTAAAGTTAAAATGATTCTTATTTGTTATTTTGTTATAGTTTCAGTCCTGCCCTCATAAGGTTTTGTCCGAGTAGGAGTAACCAAATGGGCAGGAGTTCATTGCGGCGATTGGAGATTTCTTAGCGACACTGCGGCACCACCCATTCTGTATCTTCGGTATATTTGAACCGGCAGTTTCATTATTACCGAGGAGACTAAAATGACTCGAAGAGCAGTGATCTACATCCGCACCTCAACAGAAACTCAAGGCGAAAAATCCAGTCCGATTGAACAAGAAGCAGATTGCCGACGTCTGGCACAGGAAAAGGGATTGAGCGTTGTTCGCGTTTATCGTGATATGGAAAAATATCGGGTGGGAAACAAACTGGTTGAACCATCAGGCAGCCGTTCAGATCGTCCAGCCTTGCAGGCAATGCTAAGAAGCGCCACCAGAGATGAATTCGATGTCATCCTCGCCTGGCGCGAAGACAGGCTGTACCGAGGATTGCGTTCAATGTTGACTGTCTTGGAAATCGTCCAGGACTATGAAATCGAAATCCTTTTGGCAAAAGAAAATTTCGATTCCAAAATCGCTCCCATCCGTGCCTGGGCAGCCCAAATGGAATTGGACGGAATGAAAGAGCGATTGGGGATGGGTGTTAAGGCACGGCTGAAAGCGGGGAAAGCCAACACGGGGCAAGATCGCTATGGGTATATTCGTGTAGGTGAAAAGATCCATATTGTTGAGGAAGAGGCAGACTGGGTCAGGAAAATCTTCGAATGGTATAACCAGAGTGCTTCACTGTCACAGATCCGTGAAAGACTGATTGTCGGCAACGCGCCACAGAAGGGGAGTAGCACACCAAGACATATCCACTGGGCTCGTTCCAGCATCCAGGGGATTTTGGAATCTGCGAAAGAGTATGCCTATGGCTACAAAGAACAGTCACGTGATGGAGAAACTTTTCAAATCCCGGTGGAGCCTATTATCGATATTTCCACCTATGAGTTGTTCAAAACTCAGCGGGAAAAGAACAAAACCAATTCTCCTCAACAAATTCGCCACGACTATCTGCTCTCTGGACATCTGAAATGCTCATGTAATTTGACTTGGCAGGCAAAGACGGCAAGCCATCGTCGCAGTCGAAAAGGGGACTGGATCAAGCGCAAGACTCCCATCGGGACCTATTTCTGCCCGCAGTCGCATAAGGAGTTACGTACCTCAGATTGTCCCAAGTCGATTAGCACCAAACAAGCCGAAGCCCAAGTCTGGGAGAAAGTAAGCGAATTTATTACCAACCCCGATTATCTTCTGGCTGAAGCGGGGGCTAAAGTATCTCGGTTCCAGAAAGACTTCGAACAAATGCAGCAAAAGGAACTGCGACTGCAAGCTGAAATCAAAAAGCTAAACGATGAACGTCAGGAATTTATTACGAAAGCTCGCAAAGAACGGATGCCTGATGAAGAATTCTCTCCCCAAATCAGCGCACTGTATGAGAAGGAACGAGGAGTACAGCGAGGTTTAACAACCATCGAACGGATAAAGGAAGATTTCACAAAACTTGACTTGGGAGAACAGATAAAGAAGTATGTAGCTGAATTACAGTCAGAAATGGCTGAATTAATCCATGCCAATCCTCAAACCTCGGAGGAGCAGCATCAGGTATTCGTGTTGAAGAAGCGAATCGTGGATACGGTTTTGGAGGAAGTAAGAATTGATGAAGGTCGCGAGATACATATAAAGTTTCGCTCAGACTTTACAACCCATACAAATTGATCTTGCCCTCAATAAGCTAATTCAGAAAATAACAACAAGGCGACTCGTAATTGAGTCGCCTTGTTGTGTTTAAAACTGGCTCCCCGGCTATGAAAAACCGGGAAGGGGGGCATGATTGTTTATGAGATAGAAATCGAATGCCCGTAAACAAGTATTCCGCAATATAGAGAAATTTATTCTTGTTTTTGAAGCTTCATCCCATATCTGGGGGTCAGGCCGTGGTATGTAGTGGAGTAGGGCGGAATTTATACCCGTATAC
>CAIWRB010000131.1 GCA_903914955.1 uncultured Chloroflexota bacterium
AATTATTATGGAGGTATTGCCTCGTCAACATGATGATCCATTTAAATCCCGGCGAAATAAACAAATGATTGGTATAATGAACGATCTTAACTATTCTTTTTATCGAATAGTTAAAACATCTCATGATACTTATGCGGGCATAGTTGCTGTTGATGATGTGGGTGATTATGATGATCCTGTTATGAAGGATCATATTGTTGTTCCAAATGAACATGCCACAGGAATAATAAAATTCATGACTCTTGTATAGGTGTGTTTTGAAAGAGATGAAACACGCTCCGCGCAGCATCCTCATTATTGTACAACGATCGAACGGCGACGTTTTTCTAAGTTCGCCGCTGATCGAAGGGCTTTTTCAGGCTTATGGCAGACCGCGTATTGATCTTTTGGTCAATAGCGACACTCTGCCGATTGCCCGAACACTGCCGCATATCGTTGAAATTCATCAGTTTACCTACAATGGCAACGGGAGAGGGCGGGGAACCCAGACGACAGACCTGCTCAAGAAGATTCTTCGTCGTTACGATTTAAGCATCAACCTTACGGCGAGCGACAGATCTGTGCTGTTTGCGCTGGCCGCTGGCCGCAAGGCTATCAGTGCGGTGGAGCACGAAAGGAAAAAATCTTGGTGGAAGCGTTTGCTGCTTTCGGCGTATTACGATTTCGATTCCGGCAGACACATTATTGAGAACAATACGACAGCTCTCGATTTGTTGGGTATTGCCTCCGGCAAATTGACGGTTCGTTCTTATTATTTTGAGACGGCAGCCAAAAGCATCGGCAAAATGCTGGCTGAGAGAGGTATCCGTGAATTTATCATTGTTCATCCCGGGGCACAGTACGATTACAAGGTGTATCCAGAAAAACTCCGGAATGAGCTGCTCGAACGACTCAATAGCCTTTCTGTGCCAATGGTCATTACAGGCTCAAAGAGCGCGCTCGATATAGAGATTAAAGGGAGGCTTCCGAAGTTTGCCAATGTTCACGATTTCATCGGTTTGACCAGCATTGAAGAACTGATTGCGCTCAGTGACCGATCGATTGCCTATATTGGGGCAGATACGCTGACCATGCACATTGCCGCTTCGCAGAACCGCCGCATTTTCGCAATTTATGGACCAACCATTCTCAGTATGTGGTCGCCATGGTGCAATGAGTTACGTAGTGGCTCCCGCACGAACAGATCAATACAGACTTATGGGAATGTCACTATCTTTCAGGCAGATATGCCGTGTGTGGCCTGCGGCAAGGCGGGTTGCGACGACCATCATGGTGCAAGTGAGTGCCTTTATCATATCGATCCTGATGTCATTTTTAACGAAATCAGAGAGTGGCTGACAACATCTCGGTAACTATCCTTACCCATAATTCAGGAGCTTACCTTTCGGAGTGCTTGAGTGCTCTTCAAGCGTTTTCTGAAGTGGTGATTCTCGATAATGGTTCGACTGACGACACTGTAGCCATTGCTTCTGGTTTCAGGAATGTTACCCTGCACGAGCAC
>CAIWRB010000132.1 GCA_903914955.1 uncultured Chloroflexota bacterium
ATTAAACAAATTGCTGCCGAAGAAATGGATAAATTGCGCCGGGAAATCTTGCAAAATATCCATCACGAAATTCGAACACCGTTAACCAATATCATCATGCCCCTGCAACTAGCCGTTTCCCACAAGTATACGGATCCGGCCCAACAAATCGAATTTATCAAAGTTGCATTATCGAACCTGGATAGATTGGAATCACTTGTAAACGATTTTATTATCCTGACAAATATTGATCAGGGTCAACTCAATACCTTCCAACAAGTCATTGACCCGCAGCTGCACTTGGTAAAACCCATTACCAAAAGACTTGAGCGCTATCGCGAAAAAAATATAAACCTCAGCTTTGATCTTCAAATTAATGATGCAATAAACTTACCTCGTGCTGAATTCATGCATGCCGTCATCCATCTCGTCGATAATGCCTTTAAATTCAGCCCACCCGCTGGAGAAGTAAAGGTATCGATCCATTCATCGGCTGCCAAAGGCATCACCATCCAGGTTTCAGACCAGGGCCCCGGCATCCCCAGTCATCTGATGGAAAAAGTTTTCGAGCGCTTTTATCAGATCAGTCAGGGTGATAGCCGTGAATACGAAGGGCTGGGTGTCGGCCTAACAATTGCAAAGGCCATTGCAACGATCAATGGCGGCAGCATCAAGTTCATTCCGCAAAAATCCGGATTGTGCGTAGAGATGCTGATTCCGCCCTCGCAAAAGGAAGCTCCGAATGCCTGAAAAAGGCCATCCTGGCATCGAACCTGGTAGCATGCCAAAGCCCAGGGATTGGGGAAATGATGATTACCGGCCATCAGCACAAGAATTACAGATTCATGATCGTATTCTCGCCATGGTCAGTTCGGCTTCTGCGCGCATGCTGCGAAATGCAACCAGCGAAGAACACATCCTGGATGTGTTGGCATCAATCGGGAAGGCCATAAACGTTAATTGTTGCGTTTTATTTGAAATAGATCTAAATTTAAGCAAACCTACGGCCCATCATAAGTTTATTTGGCACAGACCCGGATCAGAGAGACTCAACCTGGTTTCCCTGCTCGAACCATACATCGTCCGGATTGGACAGACGCAAGATGGTTTCTTTCTCGAATCTGCCATCCAAAACGCTGCAGCAACCGAAAAATCAGTATTCTCGCTGGCAATTCTCCCCACAAACCCATTAGATACTTCCCAAGGATATCTTGGGATAATCGATACTCAAAAAGAACAAACCTGGCATCCCGCTCTACGTGACGCTCTGCGAATCTCAACCAACCTGATCGGCGCAATACTGGAACGTAACCGATTTGAAGAAAAATTTCGGGAAAACGAGATTCGAAATCGAATCATCATCGACGCCCTGCCAGACCTCGTCATTCGCATAGACTCAAGCGGCAAGATCCTGGATTACACATCTCGAAAAGACCATCCGCTTTTTATCAACCGCGATGTTATTTCGGGGAAAATGCTTTCCGAAATATGGCCAAAAAACATCGTCAATAAAATTATTCAGGGCAGGAAAAAAAACCGTTTTCTGAAACATCAAATACTGGAAGAATTTAAACTCCCCTTCAGCAATAAAGTCTATGAATCTCGTCTCGACCCAATCGGTCAACATGAAGCCCTGATCGTGATCCGTGATGTCACGGATCAGGCCGAATTAAAGCAAATGAAATCCGACTTTATCAACCAGGCATCTCATGAGCTGCGCACCCCGGTCACATCATCCATTCTAATGGCAGAATTGATCCAAGAGGGCGGCCTGCCCGAGGAAATCGAAGAATACTGGCAAATTCTAAACAGCGAATTGAACCGTCAAAAAATCTTAATCGACAGGTTGCTCATCGCTGGCAGGCTCGAAAGCGGGATGATGCACTTGGAAATCGCGCCCAGCGTACTGGAGACAATTCTCCAAGAATCTATTTCGGCCATAAAACCAATCGCTCGCAAAAAAAATATTTCGATTGAACTATCCAACCCTGAAACCACGCCCCTCATTCTTGGCGATAAAAGCGGTCTTGAACAAGTTTTTATCAATCTCATTAATAATGCAACTAAATTTTCGCCCGAGGGCAGTATTGTTAAAATAAAGGTCACACACGACGGACCCGAAGTGCAGGTGGCTGTCATCGACCAGGGCATGGGTATCCCCGCACATGAAACAATCCACTTATTTGAACGCTTCTTTCGAGCACGTGAAGTAACCATTGCAGAAATACCTGGGAGTGGGGTCGGATTGTACATCGTCAAATCCATCCTTGAAGGGTTAGGGGGCAGCATCAAGCTAACCAGCAGCACATCGGCAGGCACAACATTCACGGCTACTTTGCGATCGGCAAAATAAATACACCTGGAGCTCGAAGCTCCAGGTGTATTTATTTTATGACCTTGTACTTTTAGGACGGCCATAGGCAGGCCATCAGAACTAGGCTGCAGGTATAATCCAAAGACCCGCCCCCACCCCTGAAGACGCAATGAAGGTTGTATAGTTATAAACTTCTTCCCGGTTTTGGAAGGGGTTGTATACTCGCACCCAACCACTATTCCCACTCGGGATGATATCCTCAAGCACCACCCAGTGCCGAATTCGACCGTCTGCTTTGACTTTACCGCCGCTATTGATCCCACAACCAACAATTGCATACTGACCAGATGCCAGCCTATCTTTAATGATTTGTGGAGTGGTGGGGATTGATGAATATAACTCACCCTTGAGACCATTCGCTGTCAGCAATGTCTGCAGGTCAGCCGCACTGGTGCCTTCATGAGGATTGTTCAAAATGGAAGCAGCCCGCCAATACTTACTTTCCAACCATTTTTTGAGAGTGGGAAGAATATCCTTTCCGCTCAGCGTGGCAACACAAAACTCACCACACAAAGAGTAGTGAACAATATGCTTTCCGGATGCGGGAAAGATATCGACGTATTG
>CAIWRB010000133.1 GCA_903914955.1 uncultured Chloroflexota bacterium
CCGATCTGTGCGATTAATTTTTCATGCAAGACGGATGCCTCATCCATGGACAAATAGAGAAATACCAGCGAGAGTCCGATCCACTGGTATTTGAATTTATCCTTTATTGATAATTTCCATACTCCAATTACAGCAAACAACATTGATGGAATGAACAGTATGACGGTGTTGAAATAGGTCGGAACATTGGCTTCGGAGTCTGTATAGAAAGATTGCCTTAATAGATCAACACCAAACTCTTGTATTGCTCCGTGGATGCTATAACTTCTGGGGAAGAATCTCAGATATTGTCCCCAGATACTTAAGCAAACCAGAAGAACTGTAATTGCGAATAAAATAGCAAGAATTCTCTTTGGGTTGAGTTTGATGGTTGGGGTATTGCTTGACATGGTGCGTCCTCGAGTTTTTATTTTAGCGTGATTATATCTCTTATATATTGGGTTTGTACAAAGGTCCGTTTCTGATTTGAAAAGGAAGATAGTATAATGAATTAATTGATTGTGAAGTATAGGGCGAGATAAGCTCTTTTTTAAGATATTTAGACTTACGGGCTTGGCTAAACGATATACTTGACAGTCTAATTCAATAGTTTCCTAAGTTTAGTTACTAACCCAAGGTAGAAACAGCCATTGTCCATTCAATGTAAAAATTGTGGTTTTGAAAACCCTCCTAATATGCGCTTTTGCGGGAATTGCGGGTTGCGTTTGCTCGCGACTGGGATTTTGCCTGTAATTGGGCCAGTCTCCGGAAATCCGATCAGCAGTCAGCTAGGCGAATTAGTGGGCGCAGATCTGCTTGAAAGGTTTAGGCAGGCAGGCCTTGAAGCAACCGGGCAGCACCGGAAGGTGACTGTGCTGTTTGTTGATTTATCAGGATATACCAGCCTTTCTGAACATATTAATGATAGCGAAAAGATGTACGAGTTGGTTCAACGCTGTACAAAAATGTTCGCCAATGACGTGTACAAATACGACGGAATGGTAGATAAATTCACCGGGGATGGATTAATGGCTTTGTTTGGTGCGCCTATCGCCCATGAGAATAGTGCCGAACTTGCAATCCGTGCTGCGTTGGATATGCAAGCCGACCTGGAAAAATTGAGCGCAGAACTAATGGATCAGCTTGGTTCTGAGATAAAGGCGCATATCGGTTTGAACTCTGGCAGTGTTGTGGTGGGCGGTGTTGGTTCAAATATGATGATGAATTACACAGCCATTGGTGATGTCGTCAATTTGGCGAGTCGTATTGAAGCTGCAGCGGAAGCTGGGTCGATCCTTGTCAGTGATGTGGTTTATAGGCAGGTTCGGACTTTGTTCGATTTTGATACGATCACACCTTTACAGTTGAAAGGTGTTAGTCACCCGGTCGTAGTGCATACTGTAATAGGAACGAAAAGCAAGCCTGGTTCTACACGGGGAATTGAAGGCCTTTATGCCCCAATGGTTGGTCGTGATGGTGAGATAGAGCGCCTGCATCAGGCTGTTCTCGCCATGAATAATGAAAAAGTGGGGCGTTTTTTGGCGGTCAGTGGTGAAGCTGGAATTGGGAAAAGCAGATTGATCTCGGAATTTAAGTTTTTCCTTTCACAATTACCTATGCAGGTTTTGGAAGGTTATAGCTTGATTTATCGGAAGGGTGTTTCGTATTGGATTTTCCAGGATATGATCCTGCGTTTGTTGGAAGTTGACGCTGAAACCCCGAGGATTGAGCTTCAAAAGCGTTTACGTGATTATATAACGAGTATATTGCCTGAAAGAGTCCACGATATCCTACCGTATCTCGAGCAGGTTTTGTCTTTACCTTTTTCAAATCCTGATGCCGATAAAAGAATCAATTATTTGGCAGCAGATCAGCTTCGCCAACAAATTTTTCTTTCTATTCGAGATTTGATATTGGCAGAAGCCCAGCAAAAGCCAACTGTCCTGATTCTGGAAGATTTGCATTGGGCAGATTCTGGTTCATTGGAACTACTTGACTTTCTGCTTGAAAGCCTCGTCAAGAACCCAATTGTTATTGTAGCTGTCTCACGCACTTTTGCAGATGGGAAACTTGCTGAAATTACCAAGAGAGCCAGCGAACAGCTCCGACTGCGGTATACAGACCTGTCCCTCAAAAGCCTGTCGCCCGACCAGAGCGATCGTCTATTCTCACAACTACTGGCGATCCAGAACATGCCCGAGGCGCTGCGTAGCCATATCATCCAAAGAGCTTCCGGGATCCCCTTGTATCTCGAGGAAATCCTGCGCATGTTAATGGATCGAAACCTACTGATACGGATCGAAGGGCACTGGCAGCTTGCAGACAAGGTAGATCTTATCCAACTGGGAGTTCCGGACACACTTGAAGGATTGATCCTAACTCGTTTCGACCATCTTGAATTGATTCAGCGGCATATCCTGAAAGTAGCTAGTGTGGTTGGGCGCTCCTTCACACGCGCCATCATTGTGGAATGCCTGCCAACGCTAACGTCAGACGAAGTGGACCTATCGATGCGGGTCTTGCTGGAACGCGAGTTTATTCTGCCAGATCTATCGCCCGGTGGTGAATATATGTACAAGCATGTTCTGGTTGCCGACACAATATACAGCACTCTGCTGAAGCGGGAACAAAAAGAAATGCATGGCCGCGTGGCCGAGACGATCGAGAAATTATTTGCTGATAATTTGGAAAATCAGATTGACGTGCTTGCCCGCCATTATTTTTGGAGTGACCATATAGAGCGCGCCTTGCAATATCTCATTTTGGCCGGGGAGAAAGCCGCGCGCAATTACAATTCAAATCAGGCACAAAAATACTTTGAAGATGCTTTATCGATATTACCGAAAGTGGAACATTCAACTCAACAAGCGCTTCAGGTTCATAGCGGATTAGGCGATGCCTTAGCGCTAGCAGGGGACTATCCTAAGACACGCGAGGCCTATGAAAGTGCAGTTCGTGTAATTGAAGGGGATGAAAAAATCAACGGGGTAGTTGCCTGTAACTTACAAAGAAAAATCGGTATGACCTATGAAAGTCAGGGCGATTACGATCAGGCGCTGATTTGTCTGGGAGAGGCTCGCAAACTTTTGTTGGATGACGGGCTGGAATCACCTGCTGAGTTGTCTCAAATCCTGAATGATATCGGCTGGGTTTACTCCCGGCGTGGTAGCCTTGACGACGCTGAGAATTATCTGACGGAAGCGCAAACATTGGCTGAGAAAGCCGGGCGACTGGATGTTATTTCGTCGGTCTATAACCGGCTAGGTGGAGTGTATTACCAAAAAGACCGTTTGAAGGATGCAAGCCTAATCGTTTCTAAAAGCCTCGTCATACGCGAAGAAATTGGAGATGTTCTCGGAGTAGCCCGTTCGTACAATAACCTGGGGCTTTTGGGCGTTAAAAAAGGGGAGTGGGATGATGCCTTGGAAAATTTCAAGCGTAGTGCTGAATTACAAGTCAAGCTTGGCGATGAGGAAGGAATCATTATCTTGAATATCAATTTGGGGTTGCTCCAAATTGATCGTGGATATCCGGTCGAAGCGCGCCAGTATCTGGATGAAACGTTGAGCCGAGCCGAGCAGATTGGACATAGTTTCTATATAGCATTAACTAATCAGCACCTGAGCCTGCTTTTCAATACCATGGGAGAATGGACAACAGCATTGGAGTATAGTAATCGCAGCGAGGCTCTCTTCAAAAGTCTAGGTGAAAAGACCAACCTTGCGGACGTTTATGTCAATATGGGTAGTATTTATTTTGGCTTACGTGATCTGTTAAATGCATCCCGCTGCGGCGAGCAGGCTCTGGCTTTGCTGGATGATGACGAGACTGAAGTAAAGGGTAGTGCGTTACGTCTGCTTGGAGATATTGCCCTAAGTGCGCGCGATTTCGAAACCTCCGAAAAGCTATATAAGCAAGCGGAAGTTATTTTTCAATCGGTTGGCAACAGATTGGAACGCGGAAGACTTTTGATGAGCCTAGCGCGCCTGGCGAAACTTAAGTCCAATCGCAAGCTATCCACATCTTGTCTTTTACTGGCGCAGGAAATGTTCGAACAACTTGGCGCACGACTAGATTTACAAAAGCTGGATGCGCTAAAAAAAGAATTAGCGGCGAGGCGTAAGCATTAACTTGCCTACTCGATTTTATCTCGCGAAGAATCATAAAAAATCCCCAACTTTTTGAAGTCAGGGATTTATTTTCTTTATTTGATTATGGGTTATTGGTCTTGTAGGAAGAAGGAAGTCGTTGCTTTGGAGACCGAAGCGTCGGGGCTTTCACCCGCAGTAAAACTGTCAAGGAAATCAGGATTGGTGAAAGTTGAACCAGCCCAAGCGCCACGGCCACCTGCCCAGGCTCCACGGCCTCCAGCCCACGTTGAATATCCACCAGCCCAAGCGCCACGAC
>CAIWRB010000134.1 GCA_903914955.1 uncultured Chloroflexota bacterium
CTTTACCCAGCGTAACCCTCCTTTGCTGATAGAGCCAAAGAGCATAAGAGATGCGAATTTCTTGCCGAATGTCGGGCACTGCCTGAAATGCGACAAAATCATTGGGTAAATCAATGGCTATTTGCATAAAAAAACCCTGTTTGTGATAAAGTTTACACAATAATGATAACAAACGCACGTTCACTTCGTACCGTTCCTTGAGCTGCTTTCGGAACATTTTCAGTCCACCATTGTAGCAACATCAGTGTCGATAAAGACTTCGTTCATGCTCTCGGCTCCGTAGTGCTCGACTGGTGACGAAGAAAAGAAATAATTTCTAAATTGTTACCATCTTTGGTAACTTCGCACTATGGCTTATCGAATTGACTATTTTCACCCTCGGATCCTAAAAGAGATTGAGGCTTGGCCGGAGTCAATCAAGACGGATTACGCACGCATTGTTGAATTGCTTATGGATTACGGCCATGATTTGCGCATGCCCTGTTCACGGGCAATGGAAAATGGCTTGTTTGAGATTCGACCCAAGGGAAAGGATGGCATTGGAAGAGCGCTCTACTGTTTCCAGACAGGACGGCGAATCGTTATCCTGCACGCATTTATCGAAAATTCGCAAGCGACACCACGGAAAGAGTTAGAGCTCGCGCTTAAAAGAATGAAGGAGGTAATCAATGGATGATCTCAAATACCAGCCAGTAGAACATAATCACGAAGAATTTCTCCGCCATGCGATGGTCAATAATGAATTTAAAGCGGGGTATGAGGCTCTTGGGCCGAAGTATGCACTTATACGGGAACTCCTTGCCGCCCGCCAGCGCTCAGGCATGACGCAAGAAGCTGTCGCTCTGAAAATTGGCACGTCAAAAAGTGCCATCTCCAGACTCGAATCCGGCAGCAAGCATACCCCCTCTGTTGCTACGCTGAGGAAATACGCCGAAGCCGTTGGCTGCGAACTGGAAATCAAACTGACACAAAAAAAAGAACCGCAAACAATCTGAGTTGCCCCTTACGGTGCCATTTATTCCGTTCTTCCCGGTCGGGCGAGGTGAATAAACACCTCGTTCATGCTCTCGGCTCCGTAGAACTGCTTCATCGCTTCAGGCCGGTCGAGCGCGGCCACGCGGCCGTCTACCATGATACAGAGGCGATCGCAATATTCGGCTTCGTCCATGTAGTGGGTGGTGACAAAGATGGTGAGTCCGCGCCCGGCGGCTTTGTAAATCATGTCCCAGAAGCGGCGCCTCGTAACCGGATCGACCCCGCCGGTTGGTTCGTCAAGAAAGACAATCTTTGGGGCATTGAATGCCTGCATGAATCCGCCTCCACTTGTCGGCATGATCCGGGATTCTTCATCGGTCAGGTTAACCTGATCGTGAGGTTTCGGCCCTGGCTCTGGCGGCTTGGGTGCTTTACCTCCTGGTTTCCGGTCTCGTTCTTTGGCTTTTCTTTCCCGTTCGGCAAGCTTGTTCTCGTAGACTTGCTTTTCCTGTTTATAGCGTTCAGTCGCCCGTGCTTCTATTTTTTTCTTGGCTTCCGCTATCGTTGCAAGACGTTGTTCGCGCCGTTCAAGCTCTTCCGGAATTTTCATGCCATCTGGAATCGATGCTTGATCAGCCTGATCTGCCAGTAACCATAGCTGCTCTTCACGGCTGTCTGCCCAAATTTTGCCTCCATGTGCTTCCACCAAGTGTTTGGCAATCGACAATCCCAGCCCCGTGCCGCCGCCGGTACGGGATCGGTCTACCCGATAAAAGCGTTCAAAGATGCGTGATAGATCATCCACCGGAATCCCCATGCCGGTGTCACTCACAGAAAAACGGATGAACTGTCCATCTGACGCGGCGGCCAGGCTCACACTCCCGCCGGCATGTGTAAATTTTGCAGCATTGTGTATTAGGTTAACGAGTACCTGTTCCAGGCGGGGCAAATCTGCGTAAATGCATGCCAAATCATCTTGGCAATTGATTTCCAGCATCAAACCAGCCCGCTCGACCTGTAATTTCATTCGGTCTACGGCTGAATGGAGCAATACACTTGGCCGGGTGGATTTGCGATCGAGGGGAACTTGACCAGACTCAATCCGCGATAGTTCCAGAAGCTCGGTTGCCATCTGCGTGAGGGCATCCACCTCGGTGTGGATGCGTCCCAGGAATCGTTGGGCTGCGGGTGGATCGTCCAGCGCACCTTCTTGCAGGGTTTCGGTTAATGCCTTTAATGAGGCCAAGGGGGTTCGTAATTCGTGAGAAACGTTCGAGATAAAATCACGCCGGACGGTTTCCAGTCGGCGGATGCGGGTCAGATCCTGGATCAGCAGAATGGCACCACTGGCGTGCTCATCTGGAATGGCAACGATTTGTAAAAATTTGCGCGATACGGATAGTTCCACAGAATCACTCGAAACCTCATGATTTTGCTGGCATTTACGCCAGGTCTCGATCAGTAGATGGTGACGCAGCGCCACGCTGACCGTTTTTCCGATCAAGGTCTGCCCTTCACCAAACATATTCTCTGCTGCCGGATTTGCCATTTGGATTCGGCCGAGTGAATCTACAATCAGAACCCCATCCGTCATCTGATTTAACGTGGCTTCCAGGCGAGATTTTTCAGCCCCCAGTTCATTCAGTTGGGTTTCGTAATTTTGAGCCAGATTGTGAACTGCATTGGAAAGCGAAATAATTCCTTCTGCGTCTGTCCGCAGAAATCTCAGAGATAGTTTGTTCGTGTTGTTTTTTATTAGATTATTTGTATAGCGTTCCAGGCGTTGCTGGAGTTGGTGATAGCGCCATGCGAGCCAGCCAATGGCGAGTAGTAGGGCACCAATCAAAGACAAAACAAATAGAGAATTCATCCTTCAAACCGATAACCGCCGCCGCGCACCGTCACAATGCGGGTTGGGTTGGCGGGATCAATTTCAATTTTCTGACGAAGCCAGCGTACATGTACATCCACGGTACGGCTGTCACCAATGTATTCCCATCCCCACACGCGTTCCAGAATAAATTCCCGAGAGAGCATTTGGCCTTTGTGTTCACCAAAAAACAGCAGCAGGTCGTATTCCTGCGGTTTGAGTGCTAGTGGTTGCTTATTTACAGTGACTTCTCGACGGGTACGGTTGATTGTCATGTCATCGAAAACCAGGGTATCCTGGTTGGGGGCACTGGTTTTTAACTTTTCCAATTCTTCACGCAGCGTATCTGTGCGGCGCAGTTGCGCTTTTACACGAGCCATCAGCTCGCGCATGGAAAAGGGCTTGCTGACATAATCATCCGCACCAATTTCCAATCCTACAACCCGATCAATTTCTTCATCACGAGCAGTTAACATAATGATAGGGGCTTGAAAGCTTTCGCGCCGCAGGATTTTGCATACATCCACCCCATTAAGACCTGGCAGCATGATATCGAGCAGGATAAGGTCAGGTTTCAATCGCCTGGCAATATCCAGGGCGAACTGCCCATTGCCAA
>CAIWRB010000135.1 GCA_903914955.1 uncultured Chloroflexota bacterium
CGAAGACATGGTCGTAGCGACGATCGCAAAAGATAGCACCGCCGAGTTCTCTAATTTCAGGAGGCGTTTTAACCCAGCTCGATGTTTTCGTATCGAAAATTCCAAGTTTCTGCAACTCTCGATATTGTTCTTCCGTTAATATTTCAATGCCCATGGCGGCCGCCATATCCATCGCGTTATTTTTTGGTTTAAATTCTTTCCTTGATTCCAGTGCTTCACGATCGTAACAAAAACTTCTGCGGTCTTTAGGGCTTTCAGCTGAACAATCATAAAAAATGTATTCGCCCGTCTTTTTATCAAGACCAACAACATCTGGTTCGCCGCCAGTTCTTTCCATTTCATTGAGCGACCACAGTTTTTCAGTATTAGATTCAAGATTTGCCTGCACTTTAACCCATCCAAGACCTTTATGGCGGTTCATGTTTTTCTCAAAACGGGCTTTCAATGTTCCGAGCAGTTCTTCACGTTGTTCTGGTGACAACTTCTTTTTATTGCTATTAGCGTTATTCATGCTTTTATATTACCTCTATTTAATAGGTGTGGCAAGCGTTCAGCCAAAAATCCTCCGATAACATATAAAACTTCAGTAGGCGGTGCTCGTAAGCACATCGTGGTAGAGAGGGCAGTTACCCGCTCTCGTCTTCCACATCATCTATTGGAGTTTCGTGAACGTAATTGGGGCGCAAGTAAGCAAGTTCGAATCCTGTGCGAAGCATGTTGTGATATGAAGGATTTGGGTCTTCGGGTGTATCTTCACCAGTTTCAGTGACAAACCATTTACACCCAAGTGACAGTCCATCTTGAATTCGGCGCGCAAACATTGCGCCCTGTCCACCACGCTTGCGGTGTGATTCGAGTGTACTTCCGAAACCAAGCCAGCCAACATCATTTTTTACAAACATTGCAGCCGCCGAAACTGGTTGTTCTTCATCGAAGGCGAGATAATGATGCCACCCTGGTTTACCTACATTACTGTTAACAACTGGGCGTAGTTCTGGCGGCATTTCAAATGCAGTGAGCGCAACATCTGCAAAAACGTCGGCATATTCTTTGCCAATGGATTCGATTCGTAAATCGGTTGAAACGGATGGCGCAGGTTCATTTCCCCGATACACTTTGGCCCAATTGCGTCCTTTTGTAAAACCACGAGCATTAAGCCATTCTGGTAAATATGATGGCTGTGCCAAAGGGCTGATTTGCGCCATGAAATTCTTACACCCAGCATTCTGAAGAAATCCAATAGCGTCATCTAACAATGATTCTGTTGCGATGTCACCAACACCCAACCCAACAATGCGATTAAAGAAAGTCCAGTCCAATTCAGGGATCATAGTGACCCAAACCGAACCAATTTTTTTTGCTTCCAGCCTGTATTTTTGGACAAATTCTGACGGAGCACAAAGAAAATAATTCGCCCATGCTTCTGATTCTCCAAACTCATTCAGCATGGCAATCTTTTCTGGAGCCAAATTGGACATAAGTAGATTTCTCCTTATTATATTTTTGCGGGGTACTGGAAGGTGATGAGATAAATTTTATCCTGCATCAATTTTCCGCTCCGCTATATGTTTTATGTAGACACTCCCTTGCAGTGTTCGGCGGTCGTATCGCGGATTCAAGCTGGCTTGCGACGGTTGCGAATGAGCATGGCAATCGAACCGACCGCACCAACAATGAAGGCTGCAGTGCATATCATAGCGATCATTATACTAATGGCATTGAGGACGGGGCTCTCCAGCAAGTCCTGAAGAGCGCTCGAGGTTGCCGGATCCTGGGTGATTGTATCGAGAATGATGTTCAGAATGATGTAAAGAACAAAACTGAGCACCGAACCCAGGAAGAGAAACAGGTACTTCTTTGCAATTCGCCAGGGATGGACAAATGCAAGGACAAAGGCAGTTGCCGCAAGAAAGGCCAACAGGATACCTGGCAGATTATCCTCGATACCTGTAACGATAGCGGCAATTGCCAGCAAGACACAGACCGCCAGAAAGATAATCGTCAATTTTTTGTGGTTTGGAGTTGAAAAAGCATCGATCATGACAGTCTCCTTTTTTGAAAGAAAATATCGTATCCGACGAAGTCCCCATGCTGCGAGTTGTTGGGGAATGCTTCTGATGACATGGTTTTTAGAAACCCGTCGTTGACTTTCATTGCGTCAAGACGAAACCCATCATATTCATAACACTCACTTCCTCCTTCAATTGCCGAGGGCGGTAGAAAGGACTGCTCGCTCTGCGTGGTGCCTGTCCCTTATCAGAATTGGACATGCTACGCTTTGTTTGCAATCGACATAAACCATAAGACATGCTAATAATAACCATTTTTTTAAGTTCGGAAATTGCTTTTCAATTCGACTGATTATGATTTATTAAAACGAGCCATAGCTACTTGGCGTCAAGCACTTGCCTTTTGAAATAATCTTGTTCTTAGCAAGAAGACTTAAAACAACTGGCCGATTCCCGGAAAAAGCATCCCAGACGGAGACACACCATTGATGGATCATTTTGTCACGCTCGAGTCCCGCCGGCGCAGCCATAACGTTGGTCGCAGTTACTACCCCACGGCCTATTGGAAGTGAGAAAACTGGCCACTGTTGTTTATCCTGACCAAGTTTCATGTGGGCTAATTGAACTTCCTTGCCAGTAAACTGCTTTTCGATGTACAAGTAAAGACCAACGAGAGCAAAAGTTAATTTGATCGGTTTGCCATTCTCGGTCGCATTCTGCGCCGCAAATGCATCAACAACATGCTGATGAATAAATGATGAGTCGCTGTGAGCGAGGGTGTAATAACAAAGTTCATCGTATATGTTCTGTTCAACATTCACAGTAATATCCTCATGTCTTAGCAAAGCAGGTTATCTAACAATTCTGCAGGGCAGGTCTCCCTTCTTATCTTTCATGACAATATTCGGCTAACAAACGGACTTGAATACTGGCATGAGCAAGGTTCACGACCATCACCGAATGTTTATCTCATCGATCCTCAATAAGGTTCTATAATGTCTGAGGAAATGGATTACGGCACTACGCAAGAAGAAATAACGGCGTGATGAAACTTTGGAAAAGCGAAGCTGGCCTATCTCGAATCGTTCGTGCACCAGGAACAAGAACTTGCCTCGATATTCAATCAAAGCACCGTCACCGAGGTCTTCAGGCTTGGCGTTGGCCGGAAAGAAGGGATCATCTACAAGAGAGGACTGCACCACTGCTACGATCGCTGACAGGGGCATCGTGACGCTACGAAGACGTTGCAGCCTTGGCGTGGCCAGGCTCAGGTCAAGGACGAGTTTTTTTGCCAAGCTTAGTTGCTCAAGTGTGTGCATATGCTATTTGCTGCCCTTGCGGTAGAGAAGGCAGTACTCGCCCTCTCCCCGCATACCATCCAGAAATTCTTTCTGGACAAATCCCTGCGTGCGAAATTATCGCACAGGGGTCTTCTGAAATATTCGCAACACGACCAGTGAACAGACAAGACCTGCACCCACCTCAGATGCTTTGAGACTTTTCAGCCCAAGGCTGGCGGTTGGCTTATTGTCAGGATGATAACAGAGAAATCAATGTGTTTACGGTGTTCCTTCGATCAGTTGATCGCGATCAAAATGAAATGTCTTTATAGCAGTTTGACTGGGGCAACAAGCAGCGTCATTCGGTCCTGGTACTCGTAAGTTTAATGAAATCCATCTACCCTGGATCGTTCCAGATTCAACGATTACTCTATCTCCCAAATATAAAGTTGAAATATTTCTGGGGATCCCATTCAAATTAAGAACAGCCGCCATTTCAACGAAATGCCCAGTTCCACCGTTTTGAGTAAATAGGAATACTACGGCGTCTTCAAATCCGTCTAAATTAATGTCGCCATATAGAACTGTATCCGACAAGCGAGTTGTGTAAATCTCAGGCGACTCCTGAGAAGTTGTCGGGGTACGATAATATATGCCGTCTGATAATTGAAACTCGCCCCAGTCAGGAGAGTGATACGCGCCATTTCGGAGAATATCTATGGAAAGAGTTGGTGCATTTGCTCCTGGTGTAATTTGCGGTGTTGCGGTTGGCCATATCTGAATCGGAATCGATGTAAATGCAGGCGTGGGTGTGCCATCTCCGAATTGCAATGGCAGGCAAGAGGCAATCGACGTTGCTGTGGCTTGAGAAAAAGTGGCGGCGTTGTTATTTTCGTCGCTCTCAACAATGATATTTCGCGGATCTGCAACTACTTTATATGCCCCGCTTTTTGCTTTCGCAACGAAAGACATTGACATGCTTTGAAGCGGGTTCAAATTCCCGATGCTCACTTCTTGCCCTGTGTTGTCGGCAAGTATCACATCTAGCGCGGGGGCGTTGCCTTGATTCACAACAGTTACATTGAGTCCGTAATAGGAAAGACAAATCCCATTGCTGTCCACCATGCTTACATATGTGGAAGTGATCGTTAGGTCAGGCAGGGATATCGCATTTGTTGGTGCGACTGCTGTACTTTGACCAGGCAGGTTAACAAAGGTGAGAACCAGAACTAACATACTAACCAATGCAATTGTCAATAAAACACCACCAAACAGCACAAACATTTTATTCATAGGGTTTCTCCGTGTTGAAATAGATTGGCTGTCATTGTCGGTGGTTTCGCCATTCATTTCAACTGTGGATTTCCCTAAATCACTCGTGATATTACTACCTATGGATTTCCCCAATCGCAAAACCGCTTCGGTTCTGGAGTTTACTTGAAGTTTTTTATAGATATTCTTCAAGTGATATTCAACGGTACTTGCAGAAACACCGAGCGCAAGAGCAATTTGTTTATTACTTTTGCCTTGTAAGAGGATTTCTGTTACTTCTTTTTCACGCTCGCTGAATTGACTTTGTTCACTCATTTATTAATTTTACTTGAAATGTGGTCGCTGCGTACCTGTGTTGGGTACGCATTCGCCACCTTTTTTCAAACAGCAAAATAGTGTTGTAACCGCCTCCTCTAGTGTTAGGCTCACAAGCTCCATCGGTATAAATCACGATTTCTTTCTTTTCTTCTGCCATATTTTTTTGAACTTGACGAAGTATCCCGACAATTTACAGTAAGGTGGTTGAGGAGTGTTGCCCATTCATGATTTTAATACCATCACCCATCCAACGGGATTTTACGGCGAGAGATCCACGCTGGGCACATTCACCACGCTCCACACCTTCTGCTCGCCCTGGTGGTAGCGGACCAACATATTCAGCAACTTGCCTGCATCCAACCGATCTGTCTTTGCTCGTCGAAAGCGACGACTTGCCTCTATACTCGCCGAGTCAACTACCAGGTTATTCACCTCATTGGCTTCCAGATACCGATGCAGCCAAATCCCGTCTCGCCCAGCTTCATAGCAGCTGTAGACTTCCTTTTCTTTTTGAAGACCAAACCGCTCCTTAGCAAGACCGATCTCTCGTTTCAATCCTCCCAAGTTACGGGCTTTGAGCACCTTGATCCGGGCTGCCCCAATCCGGTTGTGAAAACCATCCTCCATTCCGTATTGCTCAATTCAAATGCCAGATAAAGTTTCAATGAGATTGTAGTATCATTTGTCTTACAGGCAGTTTCTGTTTTCATACGCACCTCCTTCTTGTGCTTGTCTTAAGAATAGCATATTATCCCGCTTCCCTTCGGGAGAAACGCCTCGCACTTACAATTTCTTTAAATATTATCTACACTCTCCTTGGTTTGAGGTTGGGCCGTGGATTTTTAGTTGGACTTGCACAACGGACCTGGCTTTCTTTGCCATCCCATACTTGCTCTCGGACAACCCTAACGCTCTTGTCTCTTCAGCGCTCCCGCGGCGGTATCACCTTATGGACACGCTGATGCCACGCCCCACACAAGTTCATTCAAATCACGCAAACCATTGTGCAGTTCTGCGCATAAAATAAGGAAAATTCACGATATGAACGCAAACGCATTTCGGCATTTTTACGAGTATCACTTCACCGAGAATCACAAGATATGGGATAGTTATATCGCATCACTGCCCTATGAAAAATTCTTACAAGATGTGGGTTACTCACATGGATCTGTTCGTGAGCAAATTGTTCATCTCATAAGCGTGGATGAAGTTTGGTTTAGCGAGTTGCAGGGCATTAAACCATCAGAGCCATTACTTTCCGCCAATTTTGATGATAGAGAAAACATTCGCACTCATTGGGACAACATTGAGAAAAAAATGCGTAATTATCTTGCAGAATTACAAGACGATTCGTTATTTGAGAAGGCAATAAAAGAACCAGCAGAAGATAAAGACCTCATTGTATGGCAGGTACTTCTTCATGTAGTTAATCACGGGACAGATCACCGCGCACAACTTCTCAAATTTCTAAACGATCTAGGAGTGAAGACCGAATCGCAAGATTACATTTTTTATGTGTATGACCATTTACAATAACATTTTGTGCAGAGGCTGTGTGATAGTTCCGCATGCAGTGATCTGTCCGGTAAGATAACCTGGATGATATGCTAGGGTTGTCTCAGGCAACTGGCTGTCCAACCGCGATGGCGGTAGCCGTAATCTGACCTACAAAAAGAAAGCAAAGGAGAAAGCAAAGGAGAAAGCAATGAAAAATGGTATCTGCCACATGCGTCAATCAAATGAAGTGTATATGACGAAAGCCGAAGATATTTTGGTGGCTGGCGGACATGGTGGGTTGAGTTTTTCGGCGGTCGCAAATCAAGAAACTGGTTACTATAAGTTCGATACTTATGTCTGCCTGACTTGCGGCTATACAGCCGTGTTCGCCCACCCCTCAAATCTTGAGGGGTACCTCAAGGGGAAACTCCCAGAACTCACTTTCTTGCAAAAAGCGAAAGGCTGGAAAAAAGCGGGGTGACCTGTACGTTGGGGACTGCCGCTTTGCGGAAACGAATACTTCTAAAGAGCACGGTGCGATAATTCCGCATGCAGGGATTTATCTAGTAAGATCATCTGGATGATATGCGGGGGTTGTCGCAGGCAACTGACTGTCCAACCGCGATGGCGGCTCTAAAGCAATGTGCAAATAAAAAAGGACAATATTATGGTTTCAAGTATTCAAAAAGAAAAATCCGAACTATTCTTGAAATATCATCATGATAAAGAAATTCTGGTTCTGTTAAACTCGTGGGACATAGGAAGTTCCAAATTAATAGAAGCATGTGGCTATAAAGCAGTCGCAACAACAAGCATGGGAATAGCCGCAGCTTTAGGTTATCCTGACTGCGAGGTAATACAATTGCCAGAAATGATTGAAGTCATAACAGGGATCATAAATGCAGTAGAAGTTCCCGTGACTGTGGATATAGAAGCTGGGTATGGAAACAAGCTAAGTGAAATAATTGATTCAGCCAAAAAGATGATTGCAACGGGAATTGTTGGAATAAACATTGAAGATAGTATAGATTTAAATCCGGTGTTAATTGACGAGATGGAATTTTGTGAAAGAATAGCAGCTATTCGTGCATTATCCGATTCAATGGACTTTCATTTGGTCATTAATGCAAGAACAGATTCGTTTTACACTTCAACAGATTCAACACAAGAAAAATTATCTGAGTCAATAAAGCGTGGCAATAAATACCGGGAAGCTGGCGCCGACTGCATATTTGTACAACCTGTATGGGAAAAAGAAACGATTGCGACATTGGTCAAGGAAATTAATGCCCCGATCAACATCCTTGCAAACCCTACAATTGGAGCAGGCGTAACGCCATCCATAAGTGAGTTACAGGATTTAGGTGTTGCCCGGGTAAGCCTTGGTTCAGGTTTGATGAAAGCTACTTTGGCTTTGATTAAAAAAGTTGCCAACGAACTATCTGAAGAAGGAACATACAACATATTATTAGATACCTTAACGCCGCTCTCCGAC
>CAIWRB010000136.1 GCA_903914955.1 uncultured Chloroflexota bacterium
CAGTGATCATGCAGCTGGGATGTTGGGCGGCGAGTTGAAGTTCTCGGATTGGATGATCTTGAGCTGTGCACCCATAGCTTTGCTTCATTGGGAGGTGTTTGTTGTGGTGTTTCTCAGGGTGCATGCGGATTATTTTTTATTCAGCCCATATCGGAAGAGTCCAGCCTGCCACCGAAATGGCCGATTTTTGGATAAAGCGGGAACGTGGTTGCCGAGCACGGCCGCAACCTGAGGTATTGTCTTGTTCAAACCACTACTGACTAAACAGAATTGACCGATTATTGACATTTGGATGGAAAACGCTATAATAAAATTCGTGGTATGGTCGTCATACCACGCTTGATTCGGATGTTTTGGCTGTTAATATAAACCGGATACTTTTATGAGCTTACTTATTTTCCCGGCATAAGTATGCCTCAACCCAGAATAGAGAAAAAAAAATGAAATTTGGCGCAGCAGGAAAAATCCTTCGAGTAAACTTGACCAATGCATCAATAACGACAGAGTATCTGCCTGAGTCGTTCTACCGGCTATATCCCGGGGGAAAGGCGATGGCGGGGTATTTTCTGCTGAACGAGATGCGTTCAAATACAGACCCTTTTAGCCCTGACAATCTTTTGGTATTGGCAAATGGCTTGCTGACAGGATCGCCGGTTTCCACCGCCACCCGATTCACGGTTGCGGCCCGCTCCCCCTTGACGGGCGGCTATGGGGAATCAGAAGCGGCCGGTTTTTGGGGACCGGAGTTGCGGAATGCCGGCTGGGACGCCATCTTGATCACCGGAAGATCCGAAAGCCCAGTCTATCTTTGTATTCGTGATGATCAGGCAGTCATTCAACCCGCCGGGCATCTTTGGGGGCAATCCCCTGAGTATGTGCAAACAAAGATCAGAGAGGAAACTGCCGAGAAAAATATGCGGATCCTTCAGATCGGGCTGGGGGGGGAAAACCTTGTTCGCTTTGCGGCAATCACCAATGAACTGCGGCATTTCAACGGGCGTAATGGAATGGGCGCAGTAATGGGTTCAAAGAACCTAAAGGCTGTGGCTGTGCGTGGCAGCGGGCGTTATAGCGACTTTGCCCACAATACCGCAGCCCTGGCAGAATTGGGGCGTACCCTGGTTAAGCAGGTGAAGGAACATCCCATGAGCCGGGATCTGCAAGATAAGGGAACTCCGGGGCTGGTCGGCGGCTTGAATGCCGGTGGAATGTTTCCTACACAGAATTTTCGGGCCGGAGCTTTCGATCAAGTGGATCAGCTTAAATGGGAGGCGTATGAGAAGGATTTTCTGACAGCCAGACGGAGTTGTTATGCTTGTGCCGTGCGTTGCAAACGTGAAGTCGCGTTTGATAACAAGCAAACCCCCAGCGCATACGGCGGTCCGGAATATGAATCTTTGGGGGCCTTTGGCTCCAATTGCTGTATCGGTGATCTAAACGCAGTTGTAAAGGCAAATGAGCTGTGTAATATATATACCCTGGATACCATCTCGACCGGGATGACCATCGCCTTTGCCATGGAATGTTTTGAGCATGGGTTGATCAGCCTTGAAGACACGGGTGGAATTGATTTGCGTTTTGGAAATGCCGAAGCCATGCTGCAGATGATCGAAAAGATCGCGCTCAGGGAAGGTATCGGGAACATGCTTGCGGAAGGCTCGCGCAGCGCAGCCAGAGTGATCGGCGGCGAGGCCGCTTCCTTCACCATCGAGGTCAAAGGACAGGAATTTGCCATGCACGATCCGCGCGGAAAAGCAGCTGTGGGTTTGGGATTTGCGATTTCCGAGATCGGCGCCGATCATTTGGTTTCTTATCACGACACCATGTTTACAAACCCTGATTCGATCTCCTTCAAGGGCGCGCGCGCGTTGGGAATTACAGAGGCATTGCCAGCCCGCGATCTGAGCAGTAAAAAGGCGGCGAATTATTTCATTGGTGAAAACTGGAGCAGTTTTGAGAAGTCGTCAGGCTTTTGTTATTTTGGACCGGCGCCGCGGTCGTTTATCCAGATCGAAGATGTGTTAAAGATCGTAAATGCCGCCACGGGCTGGGAAC
>CAIWRB010000137.1 GCA_903914955.1 uncultured Chloroflexota bacterium
GAAACTATTTCAATTTCCAGCATCGTTTGGCAAACGGAAAAATTCGTGAAGTGGAAGTTCATTCATCACCCCTGACCTTGGAGAATAAACTGATCCAATTTTCCATCATCCATGACATCACCGATCGCAAGCAAGCTGAAGAAGGGCTCCGCATTGAGCACTGGCGGATGGAAAACATCATCGAGGGTGCTCACGTCGGCACCTGGGAATGGAATGTCCAGACTGGAGAAGTGGTCTTTAATGAATTGTGGGCGCAGTTGATCGGTTACACACTCGAGGAACTGGGGACAAAAAGCATCAAAACATTTGAAAAGTTTATCCACCCCGATGATCTGATCCGATCCAACGAATTGTTGCAGAGGCACTTCGCGGGCGAACTGCCATACTATGACGTTGAAGTCCGTATGAAACACAAGGATGGTCACTGGGTTTGGATCCATGACCGCGGTCGCTTCATCACCCGCACTGACGACGGCAAACCTCTATTGATGTTCGGTACCCACACTGATATCACTCAGAGCAAGCATGCAGAGTTGCAATTAAAAGAAGCAAAATTACGGGTGGAGAACATCATCGAGGGTGCTCACATTGGCGCCTGGGAATGGAACGTCCAGACTGAAGAAGCGGTCATCAATGAATTTGAGGCGCAGTTGCTCGGATACACACTCGAGGAGCTGGAGCCTATTAGCATCAACACTTTTGAAAAGTTAATCCACCCCGATGACCTGAACCGATCCGATGAATTGGTGCAAAGGCACTTAGCGGGCGAACTGCCATATTATGACTTTGAATTTCGAATGAAGCACAAGGATGGTCACTGGGTTTGGATCCATGGCCGCGGTCGCGTCATCACCCGCGCTGACGAAGGCAAACCACTATTGATGTTCGGTACCCACACTGATATCACTCAGCGCAAGCATGCAGAGTTGCAATTAGAGGAAATGGCTATGACCGATTTCCAGACAAAACTGTACAACCGTCGCTATTTTATGCAGCGCAGTGATGAAGAGTGTAAACGCGCGAGTAGAAGCCATCAGCCCCTGACGCTCCTGATGTTGGATATTGACAATTTCAAAAAAGTAAATGATACCTATGGCCACGAAGCTGGGGATCTGGCACTTCAACACGTTGCGGAGATTATGAGATCCAGTCTGCGTGAAATTGACATCCTTGGACGCATGGGCGGCGAGGAATTCGCCGTACTAATGCCGAATACTACGTTGGAAGATGCAGTCCTATTGGCAGAGCGGATACGCTTGTTCATAGCCAAAACATCTTTTGATAGCTCAGCCCAGGCATTGATCCTGACCGTTAGTATTGGTGTCGAGATCTTCAATGCTGAGATGTCAGGTTTTGACGGGTTGCTTAGAAATGCAGACGAGGCTTTGTATCGTGCAAAGAACAGCGGGCGCAATTGTGTGGTTGCATATTCCTTTCCCTATGAGGGGGGTATCCAAACTTTTGTTTTGGAAGGAACGTAAGAAACGCCGCCAATTTCTGTCCCAAGATCGGAATAGTTGGCTTCCTTGACGATAGAACAAATGTTCTGTACAATACTTTCAAATGTCAATCTGGAAGCGCCTATTATTCATGATGGGCCTCCGTCCAATTCCCGGTCCTCGTACATTTAAGATCAGTGAAAGTCTTTCCACTACTCTGATCACACTCGCCCAGCACGAGGGACGTCCTGAAGATGATTTTGCCACCGAACTCCTGGCCGCAGGTCTCACACAATACTATTCCGTGGATGAGCTTTGGAAAAAATGGGAAACCCTCACGCCACGCGAGAAGGAAGTCACTGCATTGCTTTGTCTGGGATATACCAATCGCCAGGCCGCTGCACGCATGAGCATCGCACCCGAAACAGTTAAATTTCATGTGCATAATATTTTTGGAAAGTACGGCGTAAAAAGCCGATCCCAATTACAGCAACTCCTTTCAAGCTGGGATTGGAGTGCTTGGAAGAACTAAGGGTGGGTATCCGGTGATCTCATCCGCCACATATGCATCCCCCGTCGTACCTACCCGTACTCCATACCAACAACTCCCCGATGGGGAGTATTTTTTTTCAGTCAATGCCAGTATCTTGTTGGCATGAACATACTCCCAATCATACACACCGGTAAGATGATCGCTGTAACCTCATCTCGTGAAACCAGAGAACAGATCACCACGCTCACGGCGGAACTGGCATTGCGTGGCGCGGTCACAGTCCTGGATGGAGGCAACCGCTTTGCGGCATATCAGGCAATTCGTATGCTGCGAATGAGAACGCACAATGTCGAGGAGGCGGCCAATCGTATTTTTGTGCGGCGGGCTTTCACATGCCATCAAATGCTAACACTGCTGGAAACCTCGCGATCCTTGCCTCAGCCTTATATCATTCTGGACATGCTCGCAACTTTTTATGATGAGAACGTTTCGTTACAAGAAGTTGACAGGCTGCTCGAACACTGTCTTGTTCAACTGGATCGATTGAGAATGACCGCGCCAGTAGTGATCAGCCTGACCCGGCATCCAGAACGCCTTTTTCTTTTCGAACGCATTCGTTCACAGGTCGATCATATTATCGAAGTCGAAATCCCATATCCCATTATCAGCCAGCCGGCTCTGTTCTAAACCATGGGACGCACACTTCCATCCATCACCCAGGAGTTTCAGCAAGAAGAAGCCTCATTCGCCAGGTTCCGCAGAGCTTTACGCAGGAGTGACCAGGTCGCATTGGATGATCTCTTTGCTTTAGCACGGCAACACCTGGCTGCGGCCGCCTATGCCGCACACGCTCTCCCGTTCGAAACCTTCCTTCTCTGTATGCTGCTCGAAGAACATAAGGAAGTAATGAAACTGAAACAGCACATTGAGGAAAGCCGTGCCAGAAAAGAGGAATGAACTTCGTGGCTGGCTGCTTGATATTTTTCCCGACGAACAAGGCTTGACGGTATGGGTGTTGGGAGAGGATGGAAAACGCCAGGCGCTGCATCATGATTTTTCAATTTCCTTTTATGTCGCAGGGACGGCTTCTCAATTGAGGGAATTATGGAAATGGCTGTTACTGCAACCTGAAAATCCCCGACTATCGCGTGAGGAGAGATGCGATCTGTTTATTGGTAATATTTCCGTCTTGGCAGTGGAACTTGTTTATCCATCGGACCTATCCCCACTCTTCAATCGAACATCCCAAACATTTCCGAACCTCACTTACTACAATGCCGATATTCCGATCACTTTGCAATATGCAGCGCGGTATAACGTATTCCCGCTTGCCGGCTGCGAGATCAAGATCGATATGCAAGCACACATTACAGATATTCGCTCCATCCATTCTCCGTGGGAGCTTGACCTGCCGCTGCCGCCATTATCCGTTCTCAGCCTGGAGCCTGAATGCGACCCTTTTCATGCAACTCCAACCAAGGTTCATATACAGACACCGCAGGCTCGGTTCACACTAAGCCTTGAACCAGCCCGCGTATTCATCATCAGCCTGTGTGCTTTGTTGAAACGTCACGATCCTGACCTTATCCTCTCGGCATGGGGAGATACGTGGCTATTGCCGCGTCTGCTTCAAATGTCTAAAGAGACCGGAATTGACCTACCCCTCAACCGCGATCCAGATCAGTCCATCAAACATCGCGATGCGCGGACTTATTACGCTTATGGACAGGTCATCCATCGAGGTAAGCAGGTTCTTCTGGCTGGCCGCTGGCACATCGATATCCACAACGCAGTGATGTATCACGATTACGGATTGGAAGGTATCTGGGAATTGGCGCGGGTGACCGGTTTGCCAGTGCAGACCGTGGCGCGGGTATCGCCAGGGACAGGCATATCCTCCATGCAGATCGTGACCGCGCTCAAAGAAGGAGTTCTCGCTCCCTGGCGCAAGCAGCAAGCCGAACATACCAGATCGATCATGGACTTGATCCGCTCCGATATGGGCGGATTGGTATTCCAGCCAACCATTGGTCTGCACAGAGATGTGGCCGAGATCGACTTCATTTCCATGTATCCAAGCGTCATGGCGCGCTTCAATATTTCCCCTGAAACAATCCTTCCCGGTATACGCGACCAGAACACCGATTTGCCGGCAACATCAACCGAGCAGGGTCTTATTCCCAAGACACTGGAACCATTGCTCAGGAAACGGATCGCGATCAAAATGCAGCTGCTGACCATATCCAAATGGGATATGCGCTATAAGACCTATAAAGCTCAATCTGCGGCACACAAATGGTTGCTTGTTACCTGCTTCGGTTATCTCGGATATAAGAACGCGCGCTTTGGAAAGATCGAGGCACATGAGGCTGTAACGGCCTACGGAAGGGAGGCGCTGCTGAGAGCAAAGGAAGCGGCTGAAGATATGGGATTTACTGTCCTGCACATGTACGTGGATGGATTGTGGGTTCAGAAAAAAGGATCAAACAAAGTACAGGATCTCCAACCATTGCTGGACGAAATACTCAACCGCACTGGCTTGCCGATCGCACTGGATGGTATTTATCGCTGGATCTCTTTTTTGCCTTCCCGGCTGAATAAAAATGTTCCTGTGGCGAACCGCTATTTTGGCGTGTTTCAAAGCGGTGAGATCAAATGCCGTGGAATTGAACTCAGGCGGCACGATACACCCAAGTTCATTTCTGAAATTCAAAATGAAGTGTTGGAGCTTCTGGCTCGATCCCCTGACGCTGACCACATATCTGAATATCTCCCCAAGATCCAATCCCTGATCGATGGAAAACTTTATGATCTACGGCACCAGCGCATCCCGCTTGAAAAGCTGATCGTGCGTCAGACACTCAGCCGACCTGTGAACGAATATCGTGTTCCATCTCCAGCGGCCGTTGCCGTCAGGCAGCTGGAAGGTGCTGGTAAATTCCTTCGGCCAGGCCAGACCGTGAGGTTTATTTATACACTTGGCGAGCCAGGCGTATACGCATGGGACTTGGAACAAGCACTCGACCCCAAAAAAGTTAGTGTCCATGTTTACAAGACGCTGTTGGATAGAGCCATGGAGACGGTGATGCAGCCATTTGTGTCAATGCAAGCCCAACCATTTTTGCCATTGTTCTTTTCCGATGTAGGAAACACTTCTATCAATTTCAGCTCATTACTTTGAAATTGAAAGGCGGATGGGTTTTAATTTGTACTGTACACCGTGCCTCTTCGCCAGGCTTGCAGCTGTGTAAACCGGATTGCGCGGAGTAAATTCACTTTCTAGTTCCTCCAGAGTAAGCCGACCTGTGACCGTAATGCGGTGGGCATTCTCCACCCCTTCACGGAATACGGGTCGTTCCTTCCCGGTGGATTTTGGAAGTATAGTCACTGAGCTTTCTGTGAGATTAATGATCTCGAAGGGGTAATATAAGTCCTTTCGTATTCTTGATCTCATTCCAGATTTGGTCAGTATGCATATTGCTCTTCCATTAGTTTCTGACGCCGAATACTATTTGAACAGCCAATCAAAAAAACCGCTGACGATGCCAAAGATAAGGAAATTATCATCGGCTTCCTTTTCAGCCAGTTCTTCAGCCTGGGCCCGTTCTTCCTCGTATTGTTGGTTGTCATCGTAGTATTGGTCTTCATAATAATCATCGTAATCGTCACTCATTTAAATCCTCCTGAAAAATCCCGTGTATTATCAAATAGCTGAAGTTATCTGGCGTTGGAAAGTGATTGTTGTTATTCCGAGTATGTCGCTACAAAATGTTCCATCAAAAGCTGTGAAAGATGATATATCCGGGATGCGCCGCAGAAAATAAGACCAACAAAAAGTTATTCTCTTACCAATTTTCATAGCGTACCAGATCTGCCAGCGGTTTACGAATTTTAGCTTCTGGCAGGTCTGCTGGATAACCGAGTGGCGTGAAGATAACTGGCTCGGCTTCAGCGGGCAGCTGTAAAACATTTCGCGCAGCTTCCATATTGAACGCCGCAACCCAGCAGGTGCCCAAACCCAAATTAGTTGCAGCAAGAATTAGGTGGTCCGCTACAATTGCTGCATCGATCAAGCGGGCATTGAACCTGTCACTTTCTCTGACCCATGCCTGTGAAGAGATCGCACAAACGGCAATCACGAGTGGAGCTTGAACGAACCACGGGCGGCGGTAAATTTTCCCGATCTCTTCTTCACGGCCAGCAGTATGCATCACTACCAGTCGGATGGGCTGCCGATTGGCTGCAGTTGGAGCCAGACGCGCCGCTTCCAGAATAGTTTGCAATTTCTCGTCTTCGACAGGGTCAGGACGATATGCTCTCACACTGTAACGGGCGGCAATTAACTCTGAATATTCCATCTGTTTTGTTCCTTAGTTTCTGATGTAGGAATGTGCCTGTGTTTGCTCAGGATACATCGTCGTAAAAAACATCCCCTCAAATTAGCGGTTGGCATGTAATCCATGAAAACCTTCTGAGTTTGCAAGCTCAAAATGTGTGTTGTTATTTTACGTCAAGTTGGAGGTTTCTGGCGTCGGAAGCTTTATTCGTGATTATCAATTCCCGATCACTTTTGTGCAAGCATCGAAAATGCTTGCATGCTTCCTGCTCCAAGTCAGCCTCATAAGGAATGGTTGGTTTAGTATACAGAAGCGGGCATATATCAACTCTATGCCCGCTTCCAAAATAATCGCTACCAGACCCCGACGCAGAATGGTTATATCCGATATATTCTTCTACAGTTTCGCCTTTATATTTCTTGCA